>JAWOLE010000034.1:0-23933 GCA_033853815.1 Thermoanaerobaculia bacterium | reverse complement strand
GCGGGCCAGATCCGCTATGAGGCCATGGCCTTCGACGGCCAGGGCGACATCATCGTCGCCGGTTCCTTTTCCGGACAGATCGACTTCGGCGGGGGCAATATTCTGTCCAAGGGCGGGTTGGACATCTTCATCGCCAAGTACGCCTCCGACGGCACCTATCTGTGGTCCAAGGGCATCGGGGGTTCACGCGATGACTGGGCCAAGGCGGTCGCGGTCGATCCTTCCGGGAACATCTTCATCACCAGCTGGTCCGGCAGCGGAACGGTGGATTTCGGCGGCGGCCCGGTCAGCCTGGTAGCTGCCTATCTGGCCAAGTTCGATCCCAACGGCGGCTACCTGTGGGCAAAGGCCCTGGGTACGAACATCGCCGACGGGACCGCCCTCGACACGGACTCCTACGGCAACGTCATCGTCGGCGGTTACTTCACGGGGCCCTGCGACTTCGGCGGCGGCCCCATTTCCAGTGTCAACAGCGGCGACGCCTTCCTGGCGAAGTACTCCCCGACGGGCGGCTATCTCTGGGCTCTCCGCGCGGGCGGCAGCTCAGCCAACGGGACGCAGGTCGGCCAGGTCATCGTCGATCACTCCGACGAAATCGTGATGACCGGGTGGACCACCGGCGCGGGCAGCATGGGAGGCGTGAGCTTCAACGGCTACGGGAACAACGACATCTTCCTCGTCAAGTACTCGGCAACCGGTGCCGCGCGCTGGGCCAAGAGCCTCGGAGGCGCCAACCAGGACCGCGGCAAGGGCGTGGCGATCGACAGCCTGAACAACATCGTCCTGACGGGTCTGCTCGGGGACAACGCGACCCTGGGAAGCGGAACCCTGATGGGCGGCGGCATCTTCTTGAGCAAGTACTCTCCCACGGGGGTCACGCTGTGGTCGGAGAACTTCCCGCCACCCGCCGGAGCGACCTGCACGCTTGAGAACGGCAACGCGGTGGCCGTGGACAGCGGAGACAACATCGCCATCACGGGTGCGGTCGTCGGGGACGCCAACCTCGGCGGCGGGTTGTTGCCGATGACCTCGGGCGACTACAACAACAATACCTACCTGGCGGAGTACACGAGCGCCGGGTCGAACATCTGGTCCACCCGGTTTGCCAATCTGATTCCGGCGGCCTATCCGGGGTTCAACAGCGGCAAGGCCATCGGAATAGACGCCTACGGAAGTGTGATCGCCTTCGGCGTCTTCTCCGACTCGATCAATCTCGGTCTCGGGGTGCTGACGAACCCGGGCGCCTGCGGCGGGTCCTGCGGCTATGGCGCCTACCTGGCGAAATTCGGAACGAGCTCGCCCAACCCGACTCCGACGCCGACCGCGCCTCCCGCGACGCCAACGCCCACGCAGACACCGACGCCTGTCGTCACATCCACATACACGCCGACGAACACTCCGACCAGCACTCCGACCAATACGCCGACCAACACTCCGACCAATACGCCGAGCGCCACGCCGACCCCTACGCCGACGAATACGCCAACGCCGACGAGCACCCCGATGAACTCGCCGACGAACACACCAACCTTCACGCCGACTCCGACGCCGACTGCGACGCCGCCCCCTCCGCCGCCACCGCGGACCAGTTTCTATACCGTCAATCCCTGCCGGGTGATTGACACGCGCAACCCGGACGGCCCCTCGGGCGGCCCCTCTCTGGCGGCGGGCACGACCCGCACCTTCCAGGTAGCGGGCCTCTGCGGGATTCCGTCCACAGCAAAGGCCGTAGCGATCAACCTGGCGGTCGTGCTGCCGTCGGACACGGGGGACCTGCGTCTCTATCCCGCCAGCCTTTCGGCGCCGATGGCAAGTACAGTGAACTTCAAGAGCGGCATCATCCGGGCCAACAACGGCACGGTCGCTCTCGGCACTTCCGGACAGGTCACCGTCCAGTGCGACATGCTCTCGGGCGCCACGGATTTCTTCGTCGACGTCTACGGGTATTACCAGTGAGGAATCAGGAGAAGATAACCATGTTTCAGAAGATTGCTCGGTCGGCTTTTGCCGCATGTCTCGGCCTTCTGGTCGCGGAGGCGGCCCGTGCCGGCGGCCCCTACAGCTTCTTCCCGCTGACGCCCTGCCGCGTCGTGGACACCCGCAATGCGGTCGGACCCCAGGGAGGCCCCGCGCTCGCCGCCAACACCGTCCGAAGCTTCACCATCATCGGCGTCAACGGCTGCGGCGTCCCCGCCACCGCCAAGGCCGCGGCCATGAACGTCACGGCCATCCAGGCGACCGATGCCGGCGACCTGCGGATCTGGCCGTATCAGAGCCCGGTGCCTCTGGCGAGCGTGATCAATTTTTCAACGGCGGACTTCGCGCTGGCCAACGGGGCGATCATTCCGCTGGCCAACATCAGCGGGATTGACATCTCGGTTCAAACGGACATGCCGCCAGGCTCGACCGGCACCGTCAACCTCGTCATCGACGTCGCCGGCTACTTCCAGTAGCCGGGCCGCCGAACAACTGGCACCGATCTGAAGTGACCGGCGACGCTCGCGCTCGTCATCCGCTGAAGGGCCTTCGTCTCTCCTCTTTGCGCGCGCTCATCAGGCGATGCGCAACGCTTCCGATTTCCGTGTATCATGCTGTCGCCAATAGCAGAGAGCAGAGCAGACTCGGGCCGGGTCCTGAACGATTGGGAATCAGCCTGCATTGCTGGCTGTTAGCGCAGGTGCCGAGGCCGCGTGGGGCCGAGTCACCCGTTCCCAGACACCTGTACGGAAACTGTTTCAAGGGTCAATGGTGCATTAAACCGTAGAAGTTTCTCTACGCCCACGAGTCGGGAGGTTGGAAATGCGGTCCCGAGCCCGGTGGCGGATCGCCGCGCTCATCGTCCTGGTCTTCTCGGCCCTGATTTTGGTGCCTTCGAGCAGGGCCCAACTTGCCAGGATCTCCAAAGGTACGGCGACGCCGACCGCCTCGATGGCAACGGCAGGCGCCCCGGCGACTCAGTTTTCCGAGGCCTTTGTCGGCCCCTGGGCCAACGCGGGCCAGATCCGCTACGAGGCGATGGCGGTCGACGGCCAGGGCAACATCGTCGTCGCCGGTTCCTTCGTTGGACAGATCAACTTTGGCGGGGGCAACATTCTGTCCAAGGGCGGACTGGATATTTTCATCGCCAAGTACTCCTCCAACGGCGCCTATCTGTGGTCCAAGGGTATCGGAGGGTCCAGTGACGATTGGGCCAAGGCGGTCGCGGTCGACCCTTCCGGCAACATCCTCATTACCAGCTGGTCTGGCAGTGGAACGGTGGATTTCGGCGGCGGCCCGGTCAGCCTGGTAGCTGCCTATCTGGCCAAGTATGATCCCAACGGCGGCTACCTGTGGGCGAAGGCCCTGGGTACGAACATCGCCGACGGCACCGCCCTGGACACGGACTCGAGCGGCAACGTCATCGTCAGCGGTTACTTCACGGGGCCCTGCGACTTCGGCGGCGGCCCCATTTCCAGCGTCAACAGCGGCGACGCCTTCCTGGCGAAGTACTCCCCGACGGGCGGCTATCTCTGGGCTCTCCGCGCGGGCGGCAGCTCAGCCTACGGGACGCAGGTCGGCCAGGTCATCGTCGATCACTCCGACGAAATCGTGATGACCGGGTGGACCACCGGCGCGGGCAGCATGGGAGGCGTGAGCTTCCAAGGCCTCGGGAACAACGACATCTTCCTCGTCAAGTACTCGGCAACCGGTGTCGCACGCTGGGCCAAGAGCCTCGGAGGCGCCAACCAGGACCGCGGCAGGGGCGTGGCGATCGACAGCCTGAACAACATCGTCCTGACGGGTCTGCTCGGGGACAACGCGACCCTGGGAAGCGGAACCCTGATGGGCGGCGGCATCTTTCTCGCCAAGTACTCTCCCACGGGGGTCACGCTCTGGTCGGAGAACTTCCCGCCACCCGCCGGAGCGAGCATCACGCTCGAGAACGGCAACGCGGTGGCCGTGGACAGCGGAGACAACATCGCCATCACGGGTGCGGTCGTCGGGGACGCCAACCTCGGCGGCGGGTTGTTGCCGATGACCTCGGGGGACTACAACAACAATACCTACCTGGCGGAGTACACGAGCGCCGGGTCGAACATCTGGTCCGCCCGGTTTCCGAATCTGATTCCGACGAACTATCCGGGGTTCAACAGCGGTAAGGGCATCGGAACCGAGGTCGATGGAAGCGTGATCCTCTTCGGGGTCTTCTCCGACTCGATCAATCTCGGCCTCGGGGTGCTGACGAACCCGGGCGCGTGCGGCGGATCCTGCGGTTATGGCGCCTATCTGGCCAGGTTCGGAGCGGTCACATCCAACCCGACACCAACGCCCACATGGACACCGACGCCTCCCGCGGGCACAGCAACGAAGACGCCCACCCCGACGCCGACCCCGACGCCACCGAACGCAACCAGGTTTTACACCGTCAGCCCTTGCCGGGTGATTGACACGCGCAACCCGGACGGGCCCTCGGGCGGTCCGGCGCTGGCCGCCGGCACGACGAGGACGTTCCCCGTAGCGGGCCTCTGCGGGATTCCTTCAGCAGCCAAGGCCGTGGCTATCAACGTGGCGGTCTTCCTGCCGTCGGACGCAGGCGATCTCCGGCTCTTTCCTGCCGGCCTGTCGGCGCCAATGGCGAGCTCGGTGAACTTCACCAGCGGCGTAATCCGCGCCAACAACAGCGTCGCTACGCTCGGCTCCAACGGACAGGTCACCGTCCAGTGCGACATGCTCTCGGGCGCGACCGACTTCTTCGCCGACGTCTACGGCTACTACCGGTAGACGCTCGGGAAAGGTGCCTGCCCACCCCCCTGTTGAAAACTCTCAGCGCCGGCCGCGCAGCGACCGCCTGCGCGAAAAGCCGAACTGCTAGACGCGCAGGGGGGGCACGGGGGTCTCCCCCGCATCAAACCAGCCGAACCTGTGGGTAACACCGCTCGAACTCGCCATCAGTTCGCCCAAAGCCATTCGGAAGGCGGGACTTGTTCGACCTTGACCGCTCTCTTTTGAGTCGCTATCCTGCAAAACCTTGCGAAAGTGGCGGAACTGGTAGACGCGCAGGTTTCAGGAACCTGTGGGTAACACCGTGAGGGTTCGAGTCCCTCCTTTCGCACCAATTCCAGAAAACTTGATCCACCTCCATCGGCGCGTTTCCCTGTAAGACCCGGGGCTTCTGAGGGCCGGAGCGGCTCCGGCAAACTCAGGCCGATTCCATCCCCCTCGGACAAAGCTCGCACAACCGCCTGGAGGTCGGCCTCAAGTGCCCGGCCTGCTGCGCGATGGGGGGAGAAGATGCGGAGCGCCTACTTGCCGCGCCGCATGCGAGTGTCAACAATGCCACGCGACGATGAAGGTCGGGGAGAAGAAGTCCGAAGAGCGGTCGGCATATCACGAGGCCCACGAACGCGCGGATTCGGAAGCGGAGGCGAAGAAGCGAGAGACGGCGCGAAAGCGTCAGCAAGAGCGGCAGGAAGACGGCCGCTCTTCACTGTCTCCTCCTTATTCAGTGCGAGTGCTCGTCGGATTTGCCCCTCTTCAGGCAGACGGCATCTTCGTCGTTTGCTCCGATGTCCTCGACTTTGCGAAAGTGGATGCGATGCTTCAGGATAGCCAACTCGTCCGCCGGCTCAGCCTGCCCGCCCTTCACGAAAACTGGCATTAGGCCGTAGCTGCCATGTTTCTTGTATTCGGCCTTGAAATTCTCAAGGCCCGTTGAGCCTGGTTCAGGATTCATGCGGTGGATTCGACCTACCGTGATCAGCCCGAGGTTCTCAGGATTAAGCCCCTGCTGTTTCGCGCGCTGTAAAACCTGGTCGAGTTCAAATCCGATGTGAACGGTGTAGCCGGGATTCGACTCTCCGGGGAGATCCCCTTCGATGATGGAAACACGAAGGTCCTCGTTCACGTCGGCCGATCCGGTCGCCTGAAGCCAGTCCGAAAAGATCTTCCGGCCAGCCTCTTCGTTTTCGAAGATCAGACCCATCGCTGGCAGGGTTCGGCCCGAATAATCGCCAATGAACGCCACGCCAGACCACCGGGCCTTGTTCCAGGTTTCCATATCAATGGGAGTTGTGACTAAGAGTGTCTTGCCTTTCTTGTCGGCCATTGTCCTGGTCCTCCAGTTCGATCCTAACAGCACTCTCTGTCTCTATTAGTAGCCCAGGGCGCTCCCTCGCCTCAGGCGTAGACGGGCCCTGAAAGCTCTCTCACCGTTGAGGAGAGGGGCGCTGGGCAGCGCTTCCAGTGTGGGTCCTTCGTGAGCACTGCCGCGAACGTGTTGGATACCGGCTTCCCTCTCTGGCCAGCTGCAGCAGCGCCTCTCCAAATGCCACACGGATGCGAAGAACCCCGAGGACGCCATGGCGAAGCCGGCGACCTACGAGGCGGCGCCGTTAGCAAAGGGCTGCAAGACGAACTCGAGCAAGGAGCCAGTCATGTTCCCGGCTTCCTTCAACCAGCAGATAACCCGGAGCGCAGGGGAGCAATGGGAGACCTATAATTCTGACCAGGTTGCCTCTTACAGCCGGTTCTCGGCTCGGCCCCTACGAGATCCTGTCGCCGCTTGGCGCGGGCGGGATGGGAGAGGTGTACCGGGCGCGGGATGCCAAGCTGGGTCGCGAGATCGCGGTCAAGGTGTTGCCCGCCGAGATCTCTGAGGATCCGGGACGGCGTCAGAGGTTCGAGCAGGAGGCCCGCGCCGCCTCGGCGCTGAACCACCCCGGAATCGTCACGATCCACGACATCGGCTTGGCTGGCAGCATGACCTACATCGCCATGGAACTGGTCGAAGGGAGAACGCTGCGCGAGCTTCTGGCCGACGGGCCGGTTTCCCCGAAGAAACTTCTTGAGACCGGCGCCCAGGCCGCCGACGCGCTTGCCAAGGCCCACGCGGCCGGCATCGTCCACCGGGATCTAAAGCCGGAGAACCTGATGGTCACCAGGGACGGCTTCGTCAAGATCCTGGACTTCGGACTGGCCAAGCTCTCGGAGACTCCCTCGCTTCATGGCTCGGCGCTGCCGACCGCCGTCGCGCCACCGACGGAGCCCGGCACGGTGCTAGGCACGGTCGGCTACATGTCGCCCGAGCAGGCCAGCGGGCAGCCGCTCGACTTCCGCTCCGACCAATTCGCTCTGGGTTCGATCCTCTACGAGATGGCGACGGGCCGGCGCGCTTTCCAGCGAAAGACCGGCGCCGAGACGCTCACGGCGATCATCCGGGAAGACCCGGAGCCGATCGGGCAATTAAGCCCCAGAACGCCCGCGCCCCTGCGCTGGATCATCGAACGATGCCTGGCCAAGGATCCGGAAGAGCGCTTCGGGACGACCCGCGACCTCGCCCGTGACCTGGCGAGCGTGCGCGACCACCTTTCGGAGGCGTCCGTCTCTGGGGGCATCGCCGCCGTGGAGCCCGTGCGGCCCAGGCGTCGCATGTGGCTTCTGCCTGCCGTCGCGGCGCTCGTCCTCGGCGCGGCCCTCGCGTTGATCCTCCGCGGCGCCTTCGAGGGCCGGCCGGACTCGAAGATCCGGTTCCAGCGACTGACCTACCGCCGTGGAATTGTCTGGTCGGCCCGCTTCGCTCCCGACGGGCAGACGATCGTCTATTCGGCATCCTGGGACGACGCCCTAAAACCCCAGCTCTACTCCGTACGAGCAGGCAGTCCCGAATCGCTCCGACTGACTCTTCCGTCGGCTGAGGTTGAGTCGGTTTCACGAAATGGCGACATGCTCCTCCTGAACTTCCTCAAATACTCGTCGGGGTGGGCGCGGATCGGCATGCTCTCGCAGGCACCCCTGTCCGGAAGCGCATCGCGCGATCTGCTCGAAGACGTGGCCAATGCCGACTGGTCCCCCGATGGCGGTTCGATCGCGATCGTGCGCGCGCCGCAGTGGCATTACCGCCTGGAGTTTCCGGCCGGCAGGATTCTCTACGAGACGACAGGCTGGATCAGTCACCCACGCGCCTCCCCGAAAGGAGACGCGGTGGCGTTCCTTGACCATCCCATTTTCGGCGATGACCGCGGCTCGGTTGCGCTCATCGATCGGTCGGGAAGGAAGACGATCCTTTCGACGGGATGGGAGAGCATCCAGGGAGTCGGCTGGTCCCCTTCCGGAAAGGAGATCTGGTTCACCGCGACGCAGTCCGGCGAGGCCCGCGCCCTGTACGCTGTCACGCTGTCGGGACGCCAGCGACTGGTGGAAACGACGCCGTCCGGGATGACACTACAGGATATCTCCCGGGACGGGCGCGTGCTTTTCGTCCAGGGCGACCAGCGGCTCGGAATCCTGGGGCTTCTTCCCGGCGAGAAGAAAGAGCGGGATCTCTCGGGCCTGGAGTGGTCTTACAACCCGCTCCTGTCCCAGGACGGGAAGACCGTGGTCTTCACGGAACAAGGGGAAGCGGGAGGTCCCGGCTACTCCGTTTACCTTCGCAAGCTGGACGGGTCGTCTCCAGTCCGGCTCGGCGAGGGAAACGCGCTGGCTCTTTCACCGGATGGAAAGTGGGTGCTGACCGTCGTGATCCGCTCGACGCCATCGCAGATCGTTCTCCTGCCGACCGGCGCCGGAGAGCCGAAAACATTCCCGAAAGACTCGATTGACCACGCAATCGTGGGGTTCGGGGCGTTTCTCCCCGACGGCAGACACGTCCTGTTCGTGGGACAGGAGCCAGGTCGGCCGCAGCGCGTCTTCGTCCAGGATCTCGCGGGAGGGGCCGCGAAACCCGTCACGCCGGAAGGGGTCGTGGCCGGGCTCCTGTCCGCCGATGCCAAGTCCCTGGTGACCGAGACGCAGCAAGGACTGGCCCTCACTCCTCTGGAGGGCGGCCCCCCGCGCCCGATTCCGGGCACCGTGCCAGGTGACTGGCCACTGCGATTCACGTCCGATGGGCGGTTTCTGTTCCTTCACCCCAACACGATCCGGGATTTCCCCGCGCGGGTCTTCCGCCTCGAGGTCTCCACCGGACAACGTGAGATCTGGAGGGAGTTCATGCCAGCCGACCCGGCGGGGATCTTCGCGCTGACGGCCGCCGCCATCTCCGCTGACGGGCAGACGGTCCTGTTCCTCTGGAACCGCTCGCCCTCCGAGCTCTACCAGGCGGAAGGACTGAAGTGAGGCTGCCTGAGTCACAGTTGGCGACTGGCGGTCCGACGTGAGCCTCTCTCCTGAGGCCGGCGTGGGCCTTATGAGGTGATCTCTCTTCTCGACACGGGCGGGATGGGTGAGGTGTACCGGCCGCGGGGTTCGAGTCCCTCCTTTCGCACCAACCTTCCAGATGGCCTGAGCCACTCCGAGCCGTCGGACTCGTCTCTTTCGGGCCCCCGGGGAACCCGGGATCCTACTCAGGCCTGCCAGCGAACCCCGCAGCTGGCCACCGGGCACCGAGACTCCTGAGACCGTCCGATCCTCAGGTCACTCCCCAGCTTCAGGGCGTGGACTGGATTTCGAGCTCTCGAAGTTTCGGACCCTCGACCTTTCCGATTTCCTTCCCGGCGATGACGAGAACGACTGCAAATCCGACGATGGCGAGAGACAGGATGACCAGAGCCCACCAGTGGCGCGTTTCGACGCGGACGAGCGTGCGTGCGAACGCCACGATCGCCAGGAAGCACCCGATCACGACGACCGCATCCACGCTGGCACGCTGCCAGTAGCTGCCGCCCAGGTGCAGCCACATCCCGAATTCGTCGTAGGTCAGAGCGAGTCCGACGCCGTATACGAGAGCCGCCCGCCGCAAGGCCGCGGCCTGTGGTCTTGCGAAGAGGAGATACGCCGCGGTCACGGCCAGCAGGGTAATCCCGTAATTCAGGTGATGGACATGAGTCCCGCGGACGTTCAGGTACAACAGCGGGAGCCGGCGGGACATGATCAGGAAGACGATGGCGCGAGAACCGATGAACGTCAGGACAAACGCGACGAGACCGCGCCGCGCGATTCGCGGCGTCTCCACTTCGGATCGAGGGCGAGGTCCGGCTACGGCAAGCGACGAGATCACCCCCTCCACGTCGTACGCACCAATCTTCGCCGCCGAGAGCTTCGTTCCTTCATCGCGTGACCTGACGCCCCGCGCCGGCCCCGGGCAGCTCGAGAGAGTCGGTCACGGTGACTTCGGAGGCACGGAGCCGGGTCACGGTGAGGTCCTGAATCTCGAGCGACTTGAGTTTGGCGCTCTCGATCGCCACGCGGCGGATAGCCAGCCGGCCGATGGCGAGGGCGCCGACGGCAAAAGCGCCCACCGCGACGGCGCCGACTGCGGTGGCCATCAGGGCCACGCTGCCGATGCTCAGAGACCCTGAGCGAAAACGCCTCTTCATCTTGCGGCCTCCTCTCGGGAGAAGAGTCGGCGCCTTCTCGACACCGGCTCCATCGGACTTGATAGCACAGCCCGCTTGCTACTCTTCCCTGGCGAGCCAGGAGACGACGGTTTCTTCCGCCCAGTAGCGGGGCGAGGCTCCGGAGACGAAGCCGACGTGGCCGCCCCGGCGCGTCGTGAGGAAATGGACAGACGTGGAGGCGGCGGCTTGGGCCCGCGGCAGGACCGAGGCGGGCAGGAACGGGTCGTCCTCCGAGGAGAGGCAGAGCGTCGGAGTGCGAATCGCGGCGAGAAAGCGAATCGAGCTCGACCGTTCGTAGTAGTCGCCCGCTCCGGCAAAACCATGGAGCGGGCCGGTGGCGGCGTCGTCGAACTCCCAGAAGGTCCGGGAGCGCGCCACGCCTTCGATGTCGATCTTCGCTGCCGCTTCCGGAAAGCGCCGGGCGACGTCGAGGGCCTTCGCGCGAAGCGTCGCGAGGAAGCCTCGCACGTAGATGCGGCCCACGCCCCTCTCGAGATGGCGGGAGCCCGCCGCCAGATCGTAGGGCGTCGAAACGGCGGCGGCAGCCGCGATCATCCGCTGCCCGGCGTTCTCGCCGAGCCACTTGAGCAGGACGTTTCCGCCGAGCGAGCTCCCGGCGGCGAAGAGGCGCGCCGAAGGGTCGCGGGCGGCCATCGTCCGGACGACGAAGTCGAGATCTGACGTCTCTCCCGAGTGATACAGGCGAGGCCGCCTGTTGGAAAGCATCTCCCGGAGGCGCGCGGGATCGCGCGCGCAGGAGCGAAAATTCAGGGCCGTGGCGCGCCATCGGCGCCGCACCGCCGCCGCGACGAGGCCCTGCACGTAGACCGAGTAGGAGCTGCCTTCCAGGCCGTGCAGGACGAGGAGGCGCGGGCTTCCCGCCGGGCCTTCGACGTGATCGAGCACCAGTTCGTCGCCGTCGGGAGTCACCAGGATCTCCCGGGTGAACGGGACCTGCCGCCGCCGCCTCGCCAGGCTCCCCCATGCGGTCTGGAGATGCGGCCCGGGCAGCCACCAGGCAGGGGCGAATTGCGGCGCTATGCGGATGCTTCCGGGACTTTCGGCCGAGGCGTTCGCTCCGCGAACAGCGGCCGAGAGTTTCAAAACCAGAGCCCTGCGCAATCTCGCCGGAAGCGGAGCCAGCCGCTAAAGAGCGTCCGGCTGGACCTGCGGGCGGGCGCGTTCCGGGGCCGGACGCGCGGCCACGAGCTTCAGCGCGGCCCGGCAGATGGCCAGCGGCCGCGTCGGCGCGGTCGCCGAGACGAGGCGCACGTAGGTCGCGGCCGTGGAGTCGTCGGCCAGATCGCCGGAGATCGGGCTCCTCCAGTGGAAGGTCCAGGACTCGCCGTCCTTCAGGCTCATCCAGCGCAGCGGCGGCCTGTTCAAGCGGGCGATCACGAGGTCCGCTGCGCTCTCGTCGGTGGAGTAGGCGGGTACGTCCGAGATGGGCTTTCGCCCGAAGACCCGCAATTCGATCAGGCGGTCCAGATAGGGACCGGCCTCGGGCTCCGAATCAGCTCCGGGAATCATGGCGCCCCCAAAGATAGGAAACCGGTCGGGATTATAGCCCAGGCGGCAGACCGGCTTCGATCTCGGCCTTGGGGAGACCGATCGCGTTCTCTTTCTTGCCCTGGTCGACGCAGACGTAGCACGCCTTGTACACGTCGTCGTAGCCCATCTTCATCTCGCGATTGGTCACGAAGACCTGGCGGGGAGGATAGGGTGCGTCGAGCCTTTTGAGCGTGACCAGGATTCCGCTCGCGTTTCGCGCCCGCTCGCCGAGCGCGAAGCGGTGCGGCGGCTCGTTGGTGCAGGCGTAACCGGCCTCGACCTCGGTCGCCATCCTCGAGACGCCGTCCGGCTACCGCGGCGGAGGAGAGCCGCCCTCCCGAACGAGGACGCTCCCCCTCGCGAGGGGTTCGGCGCCGCAGAACACCTCGCCGTCGAACTTCACGATCGCGCCGAACCGCCCGGCCAGCCGCACGCGGACCTCGAGGGTCTCGCCGGCGCGAGGCGGACGCATGGCCTCGAAGCTCTCGACCCCGGCCAGGAAGCCTTTCCGGCCGATCTCCGGGTCCCCGCCTTCCAGCAGGAGCGCCGACTGGGCGATCGCCTCCGCGAGCAGGAGAGGAGATTGCCACGCCTCCCCCGCCGCGGCGCGGCCGTTGGCCGACACGGCGACGAGGACACGGCCCCGGGAAAAAGCGTCGTCTCGCGGCTCGAGCACCGTCTCGACGAACCGGAAAGGGTAGGCGTGTGGAAGCTCTGCAGGCGCCTTCACGCGATCTTCTTCTGCTCGATGAAGTCGCAGAGAGCGTCCACGGATGCGAAGGCCTTGACGCCGACCTCCTCGTCCTCGACCTTGATGCCGAACTCCTGTTCGAGACCCAGGACGAGCTCCAGAGCGTCGATCGAGTCGAGGCCGAGGCCCTCGCCGAAGAGCGGCGCGTCGTTCTGGATCGTGCTCGGGTCGATGTCGAGCTTCAAGCGCCTCACGATCAAGTCCTTGACTTTCGGCGCGAGGTCCTGGTTGCTCATTGGGTCTCCTTCAAAGCGATTATACCGAGCCGGAAAACGTGAAACGTCAAACGAAGCCGCCTGATTCTTACCCGGTGCTACGTTTTTCGTTTTACGTTTTACGTTTCACGCGTTCTAGGCCATTCCCCCGTCCACGCGCCAGACCTGTCCGGTGACATAGGACGCGCGGTCGGAGGCGAGGAAACCGACGACGGCGGCGATCTCTTCAGGCTTGCCGAAACGGGCGAGCGGGATGCGATTGAGGAACTCCCGGCGCGCGTCGTCCTTCAGGTGCGCGATGATCTCCGTGTCCACGAGACCGGGAGCGACGGCGTTGACCGTGATGCCGTGCGTCGCCATCTCGAGAGCGAGCGCCTTGGTGAAGGCGATCAGGCCTCCCTTGGCGGCCGAGTAGTTGGTCTGCCCGACGTGCCCCGAGATCCCGCTGACCGAGACGATGTTGACGATCCTCCCCCACTTCTTGTGCAGCATGCCGCGCACGAAGGCCTTCGTCATCCGGAAGGCGCCTTTGAGATCGATCTCCATCACGGCATCCCAGTCCTCTTCCTTGAGGAAGGGGAAGAGCGCGTCCTTGATGATTCCGGCGTTGTTGACCAGGATGTCGGCTCCCCCGAAGTCCTTCGCGACCCGATCCGCCAGGGCCTTGACGGCGGCCGCGTCGCGCACGTCGGCCGCGGCCGCGTGAGCCTCGCCTCCGCGGCGCCGGACCTCCTCGGCCGCCTCTTCGGCCCGCCCGAGGTCCCTCTGGCACGTGATCACGACGCGGTTTCCCGCCGCGGCCAGCTCGAGCGAGATGGCGCGGCCGATCCCCCGCGAGCCTCCCGTCACGACGGCGGTTCTCATGTCTCTTTCCGCAATATACGCGAGGCGTTCCCGATCGCCTCGAGCGTCCCCGCCCCGTAGCAGCGCACGCTCCGATCGATCCACCGGGCCATCTTCGAGAGCATGTCTCCAGGGCCCACCTCGAGAAAGACGCGATGCCCGTCCCGGATCATCGCCTCGACCGTCTCGTTCCAGAGCGTGGGGTGGCAGAACTCCGTGGCGAGATAACGCCGGATGTCCTCGGCGCCGCGCGCGAGCCTTCCGTCCGGGCCGCAGAACGGGATCGACGGTGCGCGAATCGAGCGGCAGCCTTCGACGACCGGCGCGACCGCGGCGGCGACCGGGAGCATCAGCTCGCTGTGGATGGGCCAGTTCATTCCGAGCGGCAGCACCCTCAAGGCCCGCGGAGCCAGCGCCTCGAGGGCGGCCGCCACGGCCGGCGCCGTCCCGGTCAGGACGAACTGGGTGGACGCGTTGACGTTGCCGATCCAGACCGGCAGGCCGCGGCCGCGCAGGTCCTCGCAGACCGCGTCCGCCGCCTCCCGCCGCACCCCGACGACGGCCCCCATCGCGCCCCGCACGCCCAGCCGTTCGGTCTCCCTCCAGACGGCGATCAGGACGTCCAGGGCGTCCTCGTAGGAGACGGCGCCGGCGCCGACCATGGCGGCGTAGTTGCCCAGGCTGTAGCCGGCGGTGGCGGAAGGTGTGACGCCGGCGCGCGCCAGGGCTCGGGAGGCGAGCGTGGAAACCAGGTAGACGCCGGCCTGCGCGGCGAGGTTCTCGTGGAGCGCCTCCTCCGGACCGGAGAACAGGATCTTCTCGAGATCGCGTCCGCAGCGGCGCGAGGTATAGGCGAAGAGTTCCCGCGCTTCTCCGCTCGCCTCGAGGAAATCGCGGCCCATGCCGAGCGTCTCGGCGAGCTGGCCGGAGAAGAGGAAACCGGGTTCGGCGGGAACAGCCATCGAGACGCCTTCGGGATTCAGGCCAGCAGGGGCAGGACGTCCGCGAGCGCGACGCAGCGGTCGACGGCGAGCCAGCGCTCGAAGCGCTCGGGCAGGCCGCGCAGGTTGTAGAAGTGGACGAGCCGGACGAGCGGATCGAGCGCCTCCATGGCCGGGTGCTCGGAGTCGAACTCCCACGGGTGGAACGTGAAGACGGCCGGCAGCCCCGCGTCGCGGAACCGGTCCTCCTCGCCCCTGAGGCGGCTGGCCGAGAACATGCGAAATGGCCAGCCTCCGCCCATCGGGATCGTGCGGCCGAATCCTCTCCCCGTCAGCGGCGGCACCTCGACGAGCGAGCCGCCTTCGAGCTCGATCCGGTGAGCGCCGGGCAGGTTGCCGTCCCGGCCGAGGTAGGGCACCGGGGTGATCGAGGCGTCACAGGCAAATCCTTCCGAAAGGAGCACATCGAGAGCCGGTGCTCCGGGATGCCGGATCGACCACTCGGCGGCGCGGTGGCAGACGATCCGCGCGCCGAGCGCCTCTTCGATCTTCTCTCTTCCCCGCCGCAGGTCCTCGCGGAACTCGGCGGGTCCCATCTCGTCGGCGCGGCGATGGAGGTCCCCATGGACGCCGATCTCGTGGCCTCGCCGCGCGGCCTCCCGCACGAGGTCCGGATGGCGCCCGGCGACCCATCCGAGGAAGAAGACCGTCGCCCGGTGGCCTCCCTTTTCCAGCCGCGCGAGAAGATCAGGGAGAGTCTTCTCGACCCGAGGCGCGAAGGAGTCCCAGCGGCGCGGATCGGAGTAGTAGTCGTCCCCGCAGACGTGGAACCACTCCTCCACGTCGATGGTGAGGACCCGGGGCGCCCGGCCCGGGACGCGCAGTGCGGTGAGCCGCCGAGGCGTCATGAATTGAGCATTCTAGCGAGCGATTCGGGGGGAGGTCGGTCCTTTAGAAGATCCTTCGGCGCCACGGGCTTTTGGCCGCGGCCTTCGCTTCGCGAACAGGCGGCCGAGAGATCTCAAACGAAGGCTTCAATCCAGCTTGTCCTTCCCCACGCCGCAGAAGGGCCGGCGCTCTCAATGTCTGAGACGGCCCGAGGAGTTCTCAGTCTGTCTCGAAGACCTTGTAGTAGACGGCCGCCCAGCAGATCACCCAGGTGTCGCGGAACGGGCGGTAGTGGGAAGGGCCGCCGTAGATCGCCCGCACGGGGACATGGCGGAACCTCGCGAGGTGGGGCGCGGCCTTCAGGAGGATCTCGCTTTCGATCGCGTAGCCGCGCGCGGTGAGATGCAGACGCCGGAGCACCTCGGCGGCGATCACGCGGTAGCCCGACTGGCCGTCTTCGATCTCCCGGCCGGTCATCCGCGTCAGGATCCGGCTGCCGATCTCGTTGGTGCGGTAGCGCACGGGCGGAGTCTCCTCGGGCCGCGCCATCCGCGAGCCGATGACGAAGGCGTCGCCTTCCCGCGCGGCCGACAGGAGCTTCGGGAGGTCCTCCGGATCGTGCTGCCCGTCCCCGTCTAGGAAGGCAACGTGCGTGGCGTCGGAGGCGAGCAGGCGGGCCAGGCCGGCCCGGATGGCACTCCCCTTCCCTCCGTTTTCGGGAAGGCGCAGGACCTCCGCTCCGGCCTGCGCGGCGAGATCTCCCGTCCCATCCGTCGAGCCGTCGTCCACGACGAGCGCGCGCGGCATGTGACGCAAGAGGCTTCGAACGACCGCGCCGACCGTCCCGGCCGCCTGATACGCCGGCACCAGAGCCGCCGGCCGGAATTCCCGGGTCATCCATCGGATATTAGCCAAGGCGCGCGGCCCCTTCTCGCCGCGACGGGCAGTACCTAGTTTCATAACGAGTTCTCGGTAACGATGTGATCGTGCGCAAAGGCCGCCCTGGAGTCGTCGGCATTCCCCGCCTCGGCACGCGCCGGCCTGCCGCAACACTCAGAACCGGCCGGCGCTGAAGGTTCCTCGCAGCCTTACGGAGGCGCCAGCGTCTCTCTCCCATGCTCGTCACCCATCACCTCCTCGGGGAACGCCGCCGTCTCCAGGGCTTACGGCTAGGCTTAAGCGAGGCCGCCAGCCCCGGCGGCGGGGCCGCCCTCTGAGGAGGCTTGAGAGAGGGAGCACACCATGGGTGACCGGCCGCCTCGCTGTCCATGCGACCGAGCGACAAGCGACGGCCCGGTTCTGGTATGGCGGCAGGGCCGTCGCGTGCCGACGAGGGGGGCGGGCCCGACGCCGGGCGACCTATTCACCAACTCTTCAAAGTACGTCACGACCTGGCGACCGTTGGCCTCTTCGGGGACAAGTCACAACTGCTCTTGCGTTTGCGGCCGAGCTTGTGAAAAGGTTCACAAGGACGATGGCAGAGAGCTTCCTGCCCATTCTCTTCCTGATGGCCGTGGCCGCGGGAATCGCCGGCCTGATCCTGTTTCTCTCGGCGATCCTCGGCCCCAAGCTCAGGACCCGCCGCAAGCTCGAGACCTACGAGAGCGGCGTCCCGCTGATCGATCTCTCCCACAAGCGGATCTCGATCCGGTTCTTCCTGGTCGCGATGGTCTTCATCCTGTTCGACGTCGAAATCGCCTTCCTGTATCCGTGGGCCGTCGTCTTCCGCTCGGGCGGCGCCGGGCTCTTCGTCGAGATGCTGGTCTTCCTCGCGATCCTGGCCGTCGGCTATGCCTACCTCTGGAAGAAGGGGGCTTTCGACTGGTGAGCCACCTCCGGTATCGCCTCCAGGAGTCGGGGCAGCCGGCGCAATTCCCGCCGGAGGCCCGTGCGCGGATCGAGAAGATCCTGACGCGCTATCCGACCAGGCAGGCGGCGCTCCTGCCGGTGCTCTGGGTCGCCCAGGAGACCTGGGGGTGGATCTCGAAGGAGGCCGCGGAGGAAGTCGCCCGGATCCTCGGACTTTCGGCCGCGCACGTGGACGGCGTCCTGACCTTCTACACGATGTACAACCTGCACCCGGTCGGGAAGAACCTCCTCCAGTTCTGCACGTCGATCTCCTGCCACCTCGCGGGAGCCGAGCGGCTCCTGGAGCGGTGCCGGAAGCGGCTCGGCGTGGAGCTCGAGCAGACCACGCCGGACGGGAAGTTCACCGTGGTCGAGGTGGAGTGCATCGCCGGCTGCGATCGGGCGCCCTCGATGATGGTCAACGACACCTACCACGAGCCGATGGACGAGAAGAGGCTCGACGCACTCCTCGATCGGCTCGGGGGCGAGGCCTGATGGCCGAGAAGGTCCTCCTCGCCCGCGTCGGGCGCAAGGCTTCGCGCTCGATCGACACGTACCTCGAGGACGGCGGCTACAAGGCCCTGCGCACGGTCCTGACCGGAGGCTGGACGCCGGAGAAGCTGACCGAAGAGGTCAAGAAGTCGGGCCTGCGCGGCCGCGGCGGCGCCGGGTTCCCGACGGGCGTCAAGTGGACCTTCGTCCCCAAGGACACCAGGGGCAAGCCCGTCTATCTCCTCTGCAACGCCGACGAGTCGGAGCCGGGGACCTTCAAGGACCGGCTCCTGATGGAGGAGGACCCGCACCAGGTCCTCGAGGGGATCATCCTCTCCTCCTACGCCATCAAGTGCCGCAACGCCTACATCTACATCCGCGGCGAGTTCTACCTGGGCGCGCGCATCCTCAACGCGGCGATCGAGGAGGCCTACGCGAAGGGGTTCCTGGGGGAAAACATCCTCGGCTCCGGCTACTCGCTCGACCTGACGGTGCACCGCGGCGCCGGCGCCTACATCTGCGGCGAGGAGACGGCGTTGATCGAGAGCCTGGAGGGCAAGCGCGGACAGCCGCGCATCAAGCCCCCCTTCCCCGCCGTCTGGGGGGTCTTCGGCGCGCCCACGATCGTCAACAACGTCGAGACGCTCGCCTGCGTCGTCCACATCGTCAATCGCGGCGCCGAATGGTTCGCGAAGATCGGGCGCAACGAGAAGAACACCGGGCCCAAGCTCTACTGCCTCTCGGGGCACGTCAACCGCCCCGGAGTGTACGAGGCCGCGATGGGCCTTCCGATGAAGGAGCTCATCTTCGGCGCCGACTACGGCCAGGGCATGAAAGACGGCAGGAAGGTCAAGGCGGTCATCCCGGGCGGGGCCTCGGCCGCGATGCTGACCGCCGCGGAGATCGAGGACTGCCCGCTCGACTTCGACGGCCTGATCGCCAAGAAGTCCATGCTCGGCTCGGCGGCGATCGTCGTGATGAACGAGGACACGTGCATCGTCGAGGCCGCGCAGAACCTCTCGAAGTTCTTCGCGCACGAGTCCTGCGGCCAGTGCACGCCCTGCCGCGAGGGGACGCCGTGGCTGTACAAGGTCATGACTCGGATCGAGGAGGGGCGCGGGCGGCTCGAGGACATCGACCTGCTGGAGAAGATCTCCAACCAGATGGCCAACGGCATGACGATCTGCGTCTTCGCCGACGCCGCGATCGCGCCGGTCCTCTCCTCCGTCGGCAAGTTCCGCGACGAGTTCCGCTACCACGTCGAGGAGAAGCGGTGCCTGGCGGGGCCTGGGGCCTCGCGGCGGGAGCTGGTGCCGGCATGAGCGGGAACCCTCCCAAGCCTCCGATCACGCCGGGAGGTGGCGGGGCTATCCCCAGCCCCGGGCCGGCCGCCGGCGCGCCGCCCCCTTCGCCTCAGCCGCCGCCCCCCAAGGACACCTTCACGATCGTCTTCGACGGAAAGCCGATCGAGGTCCCCAGGAACGTCAACCTGATCGAGGCGGCCAAGCTCGCGGGGATCGAGATCCCCCACTTCTGCTTCCATCCCCGCCTCTCCGTCGTCGGCCAGTGCCGGATGTGCCTGGTCGAGATCGAGGGGATCCCGAAGATCCAGGCGGCCTGCACGACGCCGTTGAAGGACGGGCTCTCGGTCAAGACGAAGACGGAGAAAGTCATTCAGTCCCGCGCGGCCAACATGGAATTCCTCCTGATCAACCATCCGCTCGACTGCCCCATCTGCGACCAGGCGGGCGAGTGCAAGCTCCAGGACAACTCCTTCGGCTACGGCGACCAGCGCTCCCGCTACGACGAGAGGAAGCGGCAATACGCGGGGTTCGACCGCACGATGATCGGCCCGCACGTCGTCGCCGACATGACCCGGTGCATCCAGTGCACGCGGTGCATCCGCTTCTGCCAGGAGATCGCCGGCACGGGCGAGCTGACCTTCCTCGATCGCAGCGGCCGCACGCTCGTCTGGACGCACGAAGGCCGGCCGCTCGCCAACGACTGGTCCGGCTGCGCGGCCGACGTCTGCCCGGTCGGCGCGCTCACGGTCAAGGAGTTCCGGTTCCGCCGGCGCGTCTGGTACCTGAAGAAGACCCCTTCGATCTGCCCCGGCTGCAATATCGGCTGCAACATCTCGATCGAGAACCGGGATTCCGTCGTCTATCGCTTCCTGCCGCGCCTGAACCCGGCGGTCAACGACTACTGGATCTGCGATTACGGGCGCTTCCTCTCCGAAAGCCTGAACCTGCGCGAGATCGAGAAGGCCTCGGCGCGCGAGGGCGATGCGATCGCCGAGGTCACCGTCCCCGCCGCCGTCGAGAAGATCGCCGGCCGCATCCGCCAGACGCTGGAGACCGCGGGGCCGTCCGGCCTCTTCTTCCTGGGATCTGCCAACCTCTCGAACGAGGAGAACTTTCTGCTCCGAAAGATCGCCGACCACGCGGGCTCTCCCAACCGCGACGTCGTCGTGGACAAGTCGCGCACGCGGAAGATGAAGTCCAAGACCGTCTGGGTCGAGGGAGATCACGCCGCCGCCAACTACTCGGGGGCCAAAGACATGGGGCTCTCTCCGGAGGCCGGCGGATACGGCCTCGAGGACGTCCTGTCGGGCCGGGGCAAGCCCGAGGCGATCCTCATCGCCGACGCCGCCTTCTCCAAGATCGCGGACGATCCCGAGAAGGTGGCCGTCCTGCGCCGGGCGAAGTTCCTGGCCGTGGCGGCCAGGACGGCCAACGCCCTGACCCGGGCGGCCGATGTCGTCCTGCCCGCCTGCTCTCTAGCCGAGAAGGAAGGCACGTTCACCAACGTCCAGGGGCGGGTTCAGAAGTTCGAGCGCGCCTTCCTGCCGAAGCCTCCCGCACGCGCCCACTGGGAGCTGTTGCTGCTCCTGGCCGTCGCGCTCGGCTGGGGCGACCGCGACTGGACGCCGGCGGAGTTGCGCCGCCAGATCCAGGCTGAGGTCGAGGGCTACGGCGACGTGACCGAGGAAGAGCTGAGGGGCGGCATCCTGATGAAGAAGGGTACTTTCGTCTCGGTCGGGGGCTTATGACCGCGCTCGACTGGCTGATCCTCGCCCTGCGGGTGCTCGTCCCGCTCGTCGCGCTGCTCACGGCGGCCGGGCTTCTCTCCTGGGTCGAGCGGCGGGGCGCCGGGATGATCCAGGATCGCCCGGGGCCCAACCGCGTGGGGCCCTTCGGCCTCCTCCAGCCGCTGGCGGACGCGATGAAGTTCTTCTTCAAGGAGGACATCATCCCGACCAAGGCCGACGCGGTCCTCTATGTCCTGGCGCCGGCCATCGCCCTCTTCTCGGCCCTGACGACCTTCGCGGTGATCCCCTACGGCGCGTCGCTGCCCGCGGCCGGAAGGACGGTCCCCTTAATCGGCGCCGACGTGTCGATCGGCGTCCTCTACATCTTCGCGCTGACCTCGCTCTCCGTGTACGGCATCGTGCTCGCCGGGTGGTCCTCCAACAACAAGTTCTCCCTGATGGGCGGGCTGCGGTCGAGCGCGCAGATCATCTCCTACGAGCTCGCCATGACGACCGCGGCGGCCGGCGTGATCCTCTCGACAGGCTCCTTCCGCCTGACGGAGGTCGTGGCGCGGCAGGAAGGAACCTGGCTCGGGTTCGTCCCGCGGTGGAACGTCATTCCGCAACTCCTCGGCTTCGTGATCTTCTTCATCACCGGCTTCGCCGAGACCAACCGCCTCCCGTTCGACCTGCCCGAGGCCGAAGCGGAGCTCGTCGCCGGCTACCACACGGAGTACTCCTCCTCGATGAAGTTCGCGATGTTCTTCATGGCCGAGTACATCAACATGGCGGTCGCCTCCGCGCTGACCGTGACGCTCTTCCTGGGAGGCTGGAGCCTGCCCGGCTTCCACCCTCATGGAGTCCTGGGCGGGATCCTCTCGATCCTGATCTTCACCGCCAAGACCGCGTTCCTGCTCTGGGTCTTCGTCTGGGTCCGCTGGACCCTCCCGCGCTTCCGCTACGACCAGTTGATGCGCATCGGCTGGAAGGCCCTCCTGCCACTGGCGCTCCTGAACCTCCTGTGGGTGGCCGCGATCGTGAAGCTGGGGTGGATCTGATGGAACGCCTGGTTTTCGACGCGGCGGCGGTCCTCACGGTGCTCTTTGCCGCCGTCATGGTGGTCCACCGCCACCCCGTCAAGAGCGTCCTCTCGCTCGTCGTCTCCTTCTTCGGGCTTGCGGTCTGTTTCGTGCTCCTCTCCGCCCCGTTCATCGCGGCGATCCAGGTCATCGTTTACGCGGGTGCGATCCTCGTGCTCTTCCTCTTCGTCCTGATGCTCTTGAACGTCCCCGAAGAGGAGCGGGAGCAGGAGCCGCGACGCGTCCAGCGGGCGCTCTCGGGAGTGGCGCTCGTCGTCTTCGCCGTGCTGCTTCTCCGGCTGCTCAAGTCGTACGGGGAATCGGAGTTCGCGCGCCGCGGCGCGCTCTCCGGCGAGGTCGCGCCGCTCGCCTCGCTCCTCTTCTCGCGCTACCTCCTCCCCTTCGAGGCCCTGTCGATCCTGCTGCTCGCGGCGCTCGTGGGCGCCTACGTCCTCGCCCGACCGGAGAAGGGACCGTGATCGGCTCGATTCCTCTTTCTGACGTCCTGCTCGCCTCGGGCGCGCTCTTCATGGTCGGGCTCGCGGGCGCCCTCCTGCGCCGCAGCGCAATCTCGATCTTCCTCTCGATCGAGGTCATGATGAACGCGGCCAACCTCGCCGCGATCGGCTACGGCTCCGCCCTGGGGACCCGCGAGGGCCAGATCCTCGTCTTCTTCGTGATCGCGATCGCCGCGGCCGAGGCCTCCGTCGGCCTGGCGATCTTCGTGGCGCTCTTCGCTCACAAGGAAACGATCGACGTGAACAAGATCAACCTCCTCAAGTGGTGACCGGGGCGAGGCCGTGACGATCCCGCTCTGGGTGATTCCGGCTCTGCCGCTCGCAGGCTTCCTGCTGTGCGGACTCCTCGGAACCCGGCTCGGCAAGAGTTTCGTATCCGCCGTGGGCGTCGGATCGGTCGGGCTCGCGACTCTGGCGGCCTACGCGCGCCTGCTCCCCTTCTTCGCCGGCGATCACACGCCGGTCGTCGAGAGGGTGGCGCCCTGGATTTCCGCCGGGGCGTTTTCGGCCGAGTTTGCGACGCGCCTCGACCCGCTCTCCGCCCTGATGACCGCCTTCGTCACGTTCGTGGGGTTCTGGATCCACGTCTATTCGATCGGCTACATGCGCCACGACGAGACCGGGGCCGGTTATGCGCGCTACTTCGCGTACCTCAACCTCTTCATGTTCTCGATGCTGACGCTCGTCCTAGCGCAGAACTTCCTGCTCCTCTTCGTCGGCTGGGAGGGAGTGGGGCTCTGCTCCTATCTCCTGATCGGCCATTACTACGACCGCCAGTACGCCGCCGACGCCGGCAAGAAGGCCTTCGTCGTCAACCGCATCGGCGACTTCGGCTTCTTGCTCGGGATGTTCGGCCTCTTCTCGCTCTTCGGCTCGCTCGACTTCGACCGCGTCTTCCCGGCCGCCGCCGCGGACCCGTCGAAGTACTCCCCCTACCTGACGATCGTCTGTCTCTGCCTCTTCCTCGGCGCGGTCGGCAAGAGCGCCCAGGTCCCCCTCTTCGTCTGGCTTCCCGACGCCATGGCGGGGCCGACCCCGGTCTCCGCCCTGATCCACGCCGCGACCATGGTCACGGCCGGCGTGTACATGGTCGCCCGCTGCAACGTCCTCTTCCGCCTGGCGCCCGAGGCGATGGGCGTCGTGGCCGTCATCGGATGCGTGACGGCGATCTTCGCCGGCGTCATCGCGGTCGCGCAGAACGACATCAAGAAGGTGCTCGCCTACTCGACGGTCTCGCAGCTCGGATACATGTTCCTCGCGTGCGGCGTCGGCGCCTACGCCGCCGGGATGTTCCACGTCTTCACGCACGCCTTCTTCAAGGCCTGCCTCTTCCTGGGGTCCGGCGCCGTCATCCACGCGATGGGGGGCGAGCAGGACGTACGGAAGATGGGGGGCCTGAAGTCGAAGCTGCCAATCACCTACTGGACCTTCCTGATCGCGACGCTCGCGATCGCCGGGATTCCGCC
>JAWOLE010000033.1:0-13070 GCA_033853815.1 Thermoanaerobaculia bacterium | reverse complement strand
GGCTCGCCGGCGGCAGCGATTTTCCGGTGGAATCCGAGAATCCCCTGCTCGGGTTCTACGCTGCAGTGACGCGGCAGGACCTCGCCGGCCGGCCCCCGGGAGGCTGGCGCCCGCAGGAGAGGCTGACCCGGAAGGAAGCGCTGGCGCTCTTCACGTCGGACGCCGCCTACGCGGCCTTCGAGGAGGACCGCCGTGGGCGGATCGCGCCCGGCTTCGAGGCGGACCTGACCGTTTTCGCGCGGGACCCGATGGCCGTCGCCGAGAAGGACATCCCGTCGATTCCCGTCGTCCTGACGGTCGTCGGCGGCCGGGTCGCCTACGGCCGCGCCCTGTCGGGGGGAGCGGCGCCGTGATCGAGAGGCGCGACTGGCTCTGCACCGCGCTATCTTTCCTGCTCGCGGCGTTCCTCGTCGCGGGCTGCAACGACGGGAGAGCGACGGCCTCCAGAGTGACTCCGGCCGCAAAGGACGGCGAAGCCGAGAAGCGCGCGCGCATGGTGGAGTCGCAGATCGTCGCCCGCGGCGTCCGCGATCCCCGCGTGCTCGCCGCCATGCGGCAGGTGCCCCGGCATCTCTTCGTCGATGCCGCCGAGCGCGCGCACGCCTACGAGGACCATCCGCTGCCGATCAAGGGTCATCAAACGATCTCCCAGCCCTACATCGTCGCCCTCATGACGGAGCTGGCCGAGATCACCCCCGACGAGAAGGTCCTGGAGATCGGGACCGGCTCGGGTTACCAGAGCGCGGTGCTCTCTCGCCTGGCCCGCGAGGTCTATTCGATCGAGATCGTGCCGGAGCTCGCCCGGGAATCCGCCGAACGCCTCAAACAGCTCGGCTATCCAAACGTCACGGTCATGGAGGGGGACGGTTACCGCGGGTGGCCCGAGCATGCTCCCTTCGACGCGATCATCGTCACGGCCGCCCCCGACCGCATCCCGCAGCCTCTCCTCGACCAGCTCGCGCCCGGGGGGCGCATGGTCATCCCGGTCGGCAGTTTCTTCCAGGAGTTGAAGGTCCTCTCGAAGGACAAGAACGGAAAGATCACCGAGAAGGACATCCTGCCGGTGCGCTTCGTTCCGATGACCGGCGAGGTCGAGAAGACGCCGTCGCCTCCCGAGTGAGCCCGCCCGAGATCAAGCGCGCCGGGGTCCCGGCTCCGGAGGACGTCCCCGCCCCGGCGCGGCGTTCTCCACTCCTGCGCACGTTCCGCGCCTTTACGTACCGGGACTATCGCCTCCTCTGGGCGGGGGCGTTCACGTCGAGCGTGGGGACGTGGATGCAGGAAGTCGCGCAGAACTGGCTGATCCTGACGATGACGGGCTCCGCGTTCCTCCTCGGCCTCGACGCGTTTCTCGGAGACGCGCCGTTTCTCGCCTTCTCTCTGTTCGGGGGCGTCCTCGCCGATCGGATGGATCGAAGGCGGATCCTGCTCTCCTCCCAGATCGTGCAGCTGACCTCGGCCTTCCTCCTGGCGGGACTTATCTTCGGACACGCGATCCACGTCTGGATCATCCTGACACTCTCCTTCGTCGTCGGCCTGGCGCAGTCCTTCGGCGGTCCGGCGTACCAGGCCCTCGTCCCCACCCTCGTCGACAGGGAAGACCTCGGCAACGCCATCGCCTTGAACTCGATCCAGTTCAACCTGGCGCGGGTCATCGGTCCCGTGCTCGCCGGGATCGCCTTTTACAAGTTCGGAGCGGCCGCCTGCTTCGGATTGAACGGCCTCTCCTTCCTGGCGGTCATCGCGGCCCTCCTCGTGTTGAGGCGAGGAGCGTTCTCCGGAGGACCGGGGAAGCCCGAGCGCGTGCTCGAGAGTCTGAAGACGGGGCTGCGTTCCGTGCGGGACGCCGGGGCCCTGCGCGGGCTCATCGTCCTGGCGTTCGCGGGGAGCTTCTGCGCTTTCCCGCTCGTCACCTTCCTTCCGATCTTCGCCCTGCACGTGTTTCACAGGGACGCCAAGGGGTACAGCGGGCTTCTGGCCGCCTTCGGAATCGGGGCGGTCGCCGGGGCGATCGGGATCGCGGGTTTCGGCCACGTGCGCCGCAAGGGAATCGTCGCGGTCGCGATGCAGATGACCTTCGGGGCGCTCATGGTCGCGTTCGCCGTCTCGCGAAACCTGGCGCTCTCCCGCGCCATCCTGTTCCTGGCGGGGGCGGCCCTCATGGTCGTCTTCGCCATGTTCATGACGCTCGTGCAGACGCACGTCTCCGACCACCTGCGCGGCCGGGTCGTCTCGGTCTATTCCCTCGCGTTCCGCGGCGCGATGCCTCTGGGAAACCTCGTCGCCGGTTCCCTCGCCACGTATCTGACGGCGCCGCGCGTGCTCGTCCTGGATGGCCTCGTCCTCGTCGGCATCGGCGCGACCGTTCTCCTGCGCCACAGCCGGATGGGCGTGACCTCGCTCTGAGTCAACCCAGCCATCCGCGCGAGGCGAGGGCCGCGAGGACCTGGCGCGCGCTCTCGCGGGCGTCCGCGTCCCCGGCGACGGCGAGCTCGGCCCCTTCGGGCTCCTCGTACGGCTCCGCGGCGCCGGGCAGGTAGGGCGCGCGGCCTTCGCGCGCCAGGCGGTAGAGCCCTTTGGGGTCGCGCGCCTCGCGCACCTGGCGCGGCGTGCGCACGAAGACCTCGAGGAATCGAGCGGCCTTCTCCCGCCCGCGTCGCCGGTGGGCGCGCCGCGGGGCGGTGGCGTCGAGCAGGACGGGGAAGCCCTGCCCGGCCAGGAGCGCCGCGAGGTCCGCGACGACGGCGTAGAAGCGGTCGCGCTCCTCCCGCCCGTAGGTCGGCTGCGGCGTCAGGATCGAACGCAGGGCGTCGGACTCGAGGTGCGCCGGCCGCACGCCTTCCTTCTCGAGCAGCGCGATGAGTTCCCGCGCGATCGTCGTCTTGCCGGCCGCCGGCGCGCCGGTCAACCAGACGACGAACCCGGGGCTGCTCACGGCCGCCCCCGGGAGAGCAGGACCGGGATCGCCGCCGGTTCGAAGCGCTCCGCCTCCAGGACGCCGAAGAGGAAACGCCACAGGAGCCGCCGCGTGTCCTCGGATTCCTCCGGGTACCAGAGGGGATTGGCGAGCACGAGGGCGCGGAAGGCGAAATACGGCGCGATAACACCGACGAGCCCGTCGTCGCCGGAGGCGGCGAGGTAGCGTTCCCAGAAGAGGACGAAGAGCTCGGCAAAGGGTCCGGCGAAGGCCCCTCGCGTCCGCAGCGCGAAGAACACGTAGTTGATCGAGAGCGCTGCGACGTCGTCGGCCGGGTCGCCGAACCGGCCCCGGCTGCGGTCGAGTGCACGCAGCGAGGTCTCGCCCTCGAAGAGGATGTTCCAGGGGTGGAAGTCGCCGTGGATCACGCGCAATCGCTCCTGGCGGTCCCGCAGGCGATACCGCCAGGACAGCGCGAGCTTCTCCGCCTCGAGCAGGAGGTGCTTCGGGGCCGTCCCGGGCGGATAGGAGTCCGCGATTCCGGCGATGCACTCCCCGGAGCCGACGAGGTCGCGAAGCCGGCGCCGGTAGTACGTCGGATGGGAGACCGGCTGCCGGTGGATCTCCGCGAGGTAACCGGCCAGGGCCTCGGCCCGGGCGCGGTCCCGCCCGGTCAGAACGGCGTCGCGGCTGATCCGCTGGAGATCGATCGCATAGGGCTCTCCCGGGCAGAACTCGGTCAGCAGGAAGAACTCCCCGGTGTCCTCCAGGCCAACGGCCGGCGCGCCCCTCGCGAAGGCGCCGGCCCCCTCCACGCGGACGTGGCGCGAAAGCTCGCCGTAGTCGTCGTTCGCCCGCACGATGGCGGAGGCCCGGTCGGCGCGGTCCTCGTGCCCGAACCCTCCCGGCCGGACCGTTTCCAGCACGAGACGGCGCTCGCCCGAGGCCTCGCGCCACCGCACGAGGTAGGGCACCCCGTAGCCGCCGCGCTTGGGGCCGGCGCCCGTGGCGGCGAGCGGCTCGAACGTCGCGCGGCCGGCCTCGGCGCCGAACCGGCGGGCGAGGTACGCGCGCAGCCCCGGAAAGAGGTCTTCCTCGTTCACCGGGGCCAGCTCGCGATCGGGTCAGTCGACCGGACGACGTGCATGCCGGCCTCGGCGAAACGGCGAAAGGCGGCGTCGGCCTCCTCGGTGTAGTCGGCCCCGGGCACGACGACCGGAGAGGTGCAGTCCTCGAGCAGGTAGACCTTGCGGGCGAGGCTCTCGTCGCGCGCGCGCACGTCCGTCAACAGGTCGTCGATCGTCCACGCCACGCAATGGCTCTTGGCCTGACCGGCGATGACGACCGCGTCGAACCGCTCGAGCTTCTGGAGAAATTTCTCGTTCTTCCGGTCGATCGCCTCTCCGTCCGGGCCCTCGCGCACCTCCGGGCCGAGCACGGAGTAGTGCTCCGTCAGAGGGTTTCGTCCCTTGACCTCGAAGTCGGGCCGGCTGTGCCGCGCGATCGTATGGAAGAAGACGGCCTCTTCGATCGCCGCGACCAGCGCGTGGCCGATTCCGCCGAGCATCGCGTGATAGGGCCAGACCGTCAGCTCGTACTTGCCGCGCCGCGCCAGCGTCGAGACGTAGTGCCGGAGGTACCGGTCGCCCTTTCCGGCGCCGAGAGCGAGCGCGTCGTCGGCGGCGGCCGAGAGGCGCCAGCGCCCCTGCGCGACATCCTCCTCCGAGACGCGCGTGAAGGGCCCCGGGTGCTTGCCCCCGGCGTCCGTCAGGAAGGCGGAGTGGAAGATCTGGAGCGCCTCGTGGGTGTCGAGCGTCGGCGTGATCTCGGTGATCACGGCGAGGTTGCGGTAGAGGAACTCGCAGAGGCGCCGGTTGTCCTCGACCGCTCCCGTGCCGGACCGGCCGCCCACGTACAGCTCGAAGCCGGGGATGCAGAAGGTGTTCTGCACGTCCACGGCGACGAGCGCGATGCGGAACGCGTCCCCGCGGGCCGGGCGGATCGCGTGTCGGGCGGCCCAGAGTTCGGCCTCCCGGGCGCGCTCCTGGTAGGGGACCCTCCACAGCTGGCCGACGCGCGCGGGATCGAAGTGGCCGGGAAGCGGCAGCTCTCGAAGATCAGGGATCACCCTTCACCTCCGGGACCGGCCGGCGCGCGTACGCCGGCCTCGAAATCCCCGGCGACGCGTTCATAGTATCGCCGCAGCTCGCGGCTGAATTCGACCGGATAGGGAGGGTCCGCGGGCTCGAGCGCCTGGACGCGCTCCGGCAGCAGGGCCACTTCGCGCTCCGCGCGCCGCCTCGCGTCGCGCCAGTCGGAGTCTCCCTCCGGCAGCCGTCTACCCTTTTCCAGGACTTTGACCAGGAGCGGCCGCCCGTCGCAGGATTCGTTGGACCTCCCGATCACGTCCCGAACGGCGCGGCCGTCCTCTTCGATGCGAAAGATCTGCTTTCGCCCGGGCATGAGCTTCTTGCCCGGCGAGAGCTTGAGCCGCCCGCGCCCCGCGTAGGCGGTGAGCTTGTAGGCGATGTCGAGGGACGGCTCATCCTGCGAGACGCCCATGGCCGTTCCCACGCCGAAGCCGGTGATCGGAGCGCCCGCCGAGACCAGTCGCGCGACCGCGTGCTCGTCCAGGCCTCCGCTGGCGAAGATCTGGACGTCCTCGAGCCCGGCGCGATCGAGAATCCGCCGGGCCTCGAAGGAGAGGGCCGCGAGGTCTCCCGAGTCGAGCCGGATGCCGCGGACCTTGAGCTCCGGGTGCTCTCGCGCCAGGCGCGCGACCTTGGCGACGCCCGAGAGCGTGTCGTAGGTATCCACGAGGAGGATCGTCCCGGGATAGAGCCGCGCGAACTTCCGGAAGGCGGCGTCCTCGCTCGCGTGCGCCTGCACGTAGCTGTGCGCCATCGTGCCGGTCACCGGGATCCCGAAGAGGCGCCCCGCGAGAACGTTGCTCGTCGCTCCGACGCCGGCGATCGCGAAGGCGCGGGCCGACTTCACGCCGGCATCGGCGCCCTGCATTCGCCGCACGCCGAAGTCCACGACCGCTCGCCCGGCCGCGGCGCGCACGACGCGGGACGCCTTGGAGGCGAGCAGGGTCTGCAGGTGGATCTGGTTCGTCAGGTACGTCTCTGCCAGTTGCCCCTGCGCGATCGGCGCGACGACCTCCAGGATCGGTTCGTCTCCGAAGACGGGAGTTCCTTCGGGCACGGCCCACACGTCTCCTGTGAATCGGAGCCGGGCCAGCCGGTCGAGGAAGTCGTCGGCGATCTCGGGAAAGGCGCGCAGGGAGGCGATCGCCCCGGGTCCGAAGGAGAGAGTCTCCAGGTACCTCAGAGCTTCTTCGAGCCCGCACGCCAGCAGGTAGTTGCGGCTCCGCGGAAGCCGGCGCACGAAGAGGCTGAAGACCGCCTCGCCTTCGAGCCCCTCCTTCCAGTACGCGCGGGCCATCGTCAGCTCATAGAAGTCCGTGAGGAGCGGAACGTTGGCGTCGTTCACCCACGGGGAAAGGGAGACGCTCCGGCGCCGCCGCGGCGGCGTCTTTCCTCCTCGGGCCGGGGACCGGGAGCTCTTTCTCACGGCTCGCGTCGGCCTCTGCCGCCCCCGGGAGCGGGAAACGGCGCGGCCGCCCTTGCAACAGGCGGGAGCATACGGTATCGTCGGCGCGAAATGATCCCGAGCACGGGCTCCAGCCGGTACTACTGCTACTCCACGGAGGGAGCGGGCTAGAGCCGTCTCAATCAGAAAGACTCGAAGGCCCGCTCTCTCGGATCGAGGGAGCGGGCCTTTTACTTATCCCTCGGTCCAACGTCGAAGGGAGTCGACCAATGTCGGGAGAACACGGGACCCGGGAAGAGGAAACGCCGGAGCCTCATCCGCTGGTGGCTCGAAACGAGCGCGCCGAGACGACGCGGGTGCGCGTCGGAGATGTCGCGATCGGGGGCGAGGAGTTCGTCGTCGCCGCCGGCCCATGCGCGGTCGAGACCGAGGAGCAGGTGCGGGCCGCCGCCCGCGCGGTCGCGCAGGCGGGCGCGCGGCTCCTGCGGGGCGGGGCCTTCAAGCCGCGCACCTCCCCGTACTCCTTCCAGGGCCTGGGCCAGGAGGGCCTGCGCCTCCTGGCCGCCGCGGGCTCCGAGAACGGCCTGCCGGTCGTGACCGAGGTCCTGACGGCGGAGGACGTCCCGCTCGTCGCCCGGTACGCCGAGATGCTCCAGGTCGGCGCGCGCAACATGCAGAACTTCGCCCTCCTGAAGGCCCTGGGGGCGGCCGGCCGGCCTGTCCTCTTGAAGCGCGGGCTCTCGGCGACCATCGAAGAGTTCCTGCTCGCCGCGGAGTACATCGTCAGCCACGGCAATCCCGATGTCGTCCTTTGCGAGCGCGGCATCCGGACCTTCGAGACCGCCACGCGCAACACGCTCGACTTAAACGCGGTCGCCTGGTTGAAGGCGGCCACCCATCTGCCGGTGATCGTGGACCCGAGCCACGGCACGGGCCGCCGGCATCTCGTGCGGCCGCTCTCGAAGGCCTCGCTCGCCGCGGGAGCCGACGGGCTGCTCGTCGAGGTCCATCCCTCTCCGGCGCTCTCCCTCTCCGATGGCGCGCAATCGTTGACGCCCGAGGATTTCTGGGTCCTGATGCGCGAGCTTTCCCAGTGCGTGCCGTTCGAGGAACGCACGCTCGCCTGCCCCAGGCCGGAGCCCGCGGGCCCTCGGACGAGGATGAGCCTCTACCGGCTTCGCGAGCGGATCGACCTGCTCGACGAAGCGCTCGTGCGGCTGCTGAACGAGCGGGCCCGCCTGGCCTCGGCGATCGGAAAGACCAAGCGGGAATCGGGAATGCCGATCCATTCCCCCTCTCGCGAAGACGCCGTGCTCGACCATGCGACGGGGCTCGCCTCGGGCCCACTCTCGCCCGCGGGACTCGAGAGGGTCTTCCGCGCGGTCATCGCCGAGACCCGCCGCGCCGAGGAGGAGGCCTGAGCCCCGGCTCCCAGCGGGCTTCGTACTGGTGGAGCTGACCGGGATCGAACCGGCGACCTCGTGAGTGCGATTCACGCGCTCTCCCAAACTGAGCTACAGCCCCACGAGAAGGCGCAGGATAACACGCCGTCAGCGCGCCAGAATCAGCCGAGGATTCGCGTGGGGCTCCGGCGTTAGAAACTCTCGGCGCCGGTCGCGAAGCGACTGCCCGCGCCGAAAGTCCTGACCGGGATCGAACCGGCGACCTCGTGAGTGCGATTCACGCGCTCTCCCAAACTGAGCTACAGCCCCAGCACGCCGTCGGCGCGCTCGGAATCCGTTGGGGACTCGCTTCGCGGCTCCGGTGTTGGGAACTCTCGGCGCTGGTCGCGAAGCGACCGCCAATGCCTGCGGTGCGCCCGCAGGGCGCAGATACTTCGCGTAGCGGAGGCGACGGGATAGCATCGCGGAGCGGTGGACCACGGGATCGACGTCTCCTCCGTCCTGCTCGCGTTCGCGTCGGCGCTGGTGGGAGCGAAGCTCTTCGGTGAGATCGCCGAGAGGTTCGGCCAGCCGGCGGTCCTGGGAGAGCTCGCCGTGGGAGTCCTCCTCGGGCCGTCCATCCTCGGCCTCGTACCCCTGACGGCCGGCGTCTTCCTGCTGGCGGAAATCGGAGTGATCCTTCTCCTCTTCGAGGTGGGCCTCGAGACGGACCTGGCCGAGCTCGCCCGGGTGGGGGCGCCGGCCCTCGCGGTGGCCCTTGCCGGGATGGCGCTCCCGTTTCTCGGAGGGTTCCTCCTGACGAGGGCGCTCGGGCATCCGTCGCTCGCCGCGATTTTCGTGGGCGCGGCCCTGACGGCCACCTCGATCGGGATCACGGCGCGCGTCCTTTCGGAGTTGAAGCTCGCCGGGACGCGCGAAGGCCGGATCATCCTCGGCGCCGCGGTGGCCGACGACATTCTCGGCCTCGTGGTGCTTGCCGTCGTCTCCCGAATCGCGGAGAGCGAAAGCGTCACGGCGGCGATGGCCGCGCGGTCGGCGGTGCTGGCCATCGGGTTCCTGGCCGCGGCGCTGGCGCTCGGAATCCCTCTCAGTCACCGGCTCGTCCGGATCGTCGGGCGGGCGAACGTGCGGGGGGTCCTGGTCGCGGCCTCGGTCGCCTTCGCGCTACTCGTTGCCGTGGGCGCGAAGAAGGTCGGCTCGGCCGAGATCGTCGGGGCATTCGCGACGGGACTCGTCCTTGCCCGAACCAACCGGCGCCACGACATCACGGCCGCCGTGCGGCCGGTCGTGGACATCTTCGCGCCGCTCTTCTTCGTGTCCGTTGGCGCTCAGGTCGAGGTCGGGCTGCTGAACCCCTTCTTGCGCGAGAACCGGTCCTCGCTTCTGCTCGCTCTGGGGCTCGCGCTCGTCGGGTTCCTCGGGAAGTTCGCGGCCGGCTTCTGCGCCTGGGGCGGAGTGCGGCACGCCCTGATCGGTGCCGGCATGGTTCCCCGAGGCGAGGTCGGCCTGATCTTCGCCTCGCTCGGCAAGAGCGCGGGCGTCCTTCCAAAGGGGCTCTTCGTCGCCGTCGTGCTCGCCGTCTTCGCGACCACGTTCCTGGCGCCGCCGCTGCTCAAGGCCCTATCTTCGCGAGCGAGGGCCGGATCCCGAGCCCCGAATGCCGAGAGCTGATCTCGCTCCGTGAGTGAAGTTCTACCCTCCCGCGAGGAGCGTCTCGGCGCTCTTACCTCTCGGGTCTTCAATGTCCTGGTCGTGGGCGGCGGAATCACGGGCGCCGCCGTGGCCCGCGACGCCGCGGGCCGCGGCCTCTCCGCCGCGCTCGTCGAGCGCGAGGACTGGGGCTCGGGGACCTCCTGGCGCTCCTCCAAGTTGATCCACGGAGGGCTGCGCTACCTCCAGACGGGCGACGTCGGGCTCGTCTTCGAGTCGCTTTCCGAGCGCGGGCGGCTGATGCGCCTGGCGCCTCACCTGGTGTGGCCGGCGGAGTTTCTTTTCGCCGCCTACCGGGGGCGCGGCTTTCCCCGGTGGATCCTCGAACTGGGGCTCACGGCCTACGAAGCGCTCGCGCTCGGCCGGCTGAGGAACTTCCGCCGCCGGCTCTCCCGGGAGGAGGTCGTCGCCCTCGAGCCCCCGCTCGCAAGCGCCGACCTCCTTGGAGGCTCGGCCTACGGCGACGGCCGGACCGATGACGCCCGGTTGACCCTGGAGAACGTGCTCGATGCCGCGGCTCTCGGCGCCGTCGCTCTCTCGCGAGTGGAGGTGCTCGGGATGCTTCGCGGCGGCTCGGGAAGGCTTTGCGGCGCGCAGGTCCGGGACCGCGAGACCGGCCGCGAGCTGGAGATCCGCGCCCGCGTCGTCGTCAACGCGGCCGGCCCCTGGGTGGACGAGGTGCGCCGGCGGGACGATGCCGGCGCCGGGGCGTGGCTTCGCCTCGCCAAGGGCGTTCACCTGTCGTTTCCGGCGGCGCGCCTGCCTCTCTCCCGGACGGTCGCGTTTCCTTCGACGGACGGACGGATGCTCTTCGCGATTCCCGACGGGCCGGCCACGTTGTTCGGGACCACGGACACCGACTACGCCGGATCTCTCGACGACGTGGCCGCCGAGGCGCAGGACGTGGACTACCTCCTCGACCAGGCGGCCCGGACCTTTCCGGGCGCCGGGCTCGCGAGGTCCGACGTCCTGGCGACCTTCGCCGGCCTGCGCCCCCTGCTTCGCGAACCGGGAAAGAGAGTCGAAGACACGAGCCGGCGCGAAGCCATCCGGGTCTCCGCCTCCGGCCTGGTGACCGTGACCGGAGGAAAGCTCACGACCCACCGGCGCATGGCCGCGAGGACGATGGACCGGGCGGCGGCGTTGCTCGCCTCTCACGGAGTCACCGTGCCTCCGAGCCCCACGAAGGAGAGGCCGTTCCCCGGCGCTCCCGACGTTCCGATGGAGGAATTCATCCGTGTCCTCGGCGCCAGGGCGGTTTCCCTCTGTCCCGGACTGGACGAACGGACCGTGGGCCACCTCGCGTGGCGCTACGGGACGAGCGCCACGGACGTGCTGGAACTCGCCGCCGAGGGTCCGGGCCTCGGGCGGCCGCTCTGCCCGGGTCTGCCGGACATCGAGGCGGAAATCGTCTTCGCGGCGCGGAGGGAAGACGCGCGGTCCCTCTGCGACGCGCTCATCCGCCGCACGCACCTCTTCTGGCAGGGCCCCCGTCAGGGGGAGGTTTGCCTGGAGCGGGCGTCGCGCCTGCTCGCCGGAGAGCTCGCCTGGGACGAGAAGCGGCGGCGGGAGGACATCGCGGACTACGAAAAGGAGCTCGCCCGCTCGCGTCGCTTCACGACTCCGCAGACTCCTTCTCGATGAGGTCGGCGATCGTGACGCCGAGCACCGCCCGGCGCTCGGCCATGAGGTGCTCGAAGACCGGCCGGAGCGTGTGCGCCAGCCGGTCCCCCTCCCGCGACGTCAGCGCGTAGAGGTCGGAAGAGACCGCGTCTACGACCTCGGCGACGGTGATTCGCATCGCCGGGCGTTTGAGCGAAAAGCCGCGGACGGCGTCTCCCTCGACGAGACCCTTCCCGCGCAGCCCCTCGAGAATCCGTTCCGCTTCCGCGGACGAGCCTTCCTGCTCGCTGTAGAGCTCGCGGAAGGGATGCGTGCCGCCCGAGGAGAGGAAGAGCAGGATTCGGATCGCGTTCTCCGCTCTTCCCGCCGACGGCGCTCCCGCAGTCCGGCGCCCGGCGGCCCGCGTCTGAAGCGCGTGCGTCAGCTCGACGCCGAGCAGGATCAGCACCCAGACGAAGTAGATCGAGAGGAGCGAGAGGAGGACCAGAGTCAGCGAGCCGGTGATGAGGTTGACCCGCGAGAGCGTCTGGACGTAGAGGCCGAAGAGCAGGCGCAGCAGCTCGAGCGCCAGGGCGACCGCGAAGGCGCCGACCGTGGCCGAGAGCCAGCGCACACGCGCGTTGGGGAGCAGCTTGTAGAGGAGCGCCAGGGCCGCAAACTCGATAGCGAACGGGTAGAGGAAATCGGTCACGGGAGCGGAGAGGATCTCGTTGGCCATCGCGAAACGCTTGAGGAACCGCACTCCGAGGGTGATCGACCCCAGAAGCGAGGCGAACGCCAGGAGGCCGACCGTGTAGAGGAAGATGCGGGGGAGCCAGTTGCGGCGCCTCGGCGCTCCCCAGACCGTGTTGACGATCCCTTCCACGATGAAGAGCAGCCGCAGGGAGGCCATGAAGAGGACGGCGAGTCCGATTCCCGTGATCGTGGTGGACTCGGAGATGAACTCCCTCAGGTTGTCCGTCACGCGGGCCGTGTGGTACGGGAGGATCAGGTTGACCAGGTCGAAAATTGTTGCGACGTTCTGCTTGAAGAAAGTGGCCAGGAAGAGGGCGAAGGCCGCCATCAGAGGCACCGCGGTCAGCAGCGTCGTGAACGAGAGCGAGGCGGCGAGATCGACGCCGCGGTCCGCGCGGAACCCTTGGAAGGTCTCCAGGGCGACCGCGCGGGTGTCCGCGAGGATGCCGAGGGGCCGGCGAGGCGCCGCGGCCGCCGGGGGACCGGCGCTCTTCGCGGGCGGAGGGGAGGAAGAGGGCCTCTCCACGTCCGAACCCTGCACGGCGCCAAGGGTATATGATCCGGGCTTTCGGAGCGGGAGGTAGAGAATGGCCAAAGAGACTCCGTTTGACCGGGCGCGCGACTTCGTGGAAGAGAAGATCGACAAGACCAAGGAGGTCCTGGGAGATTCGTACTCGAAGACGCGCGATCAGTTCGATGATGTGAGCGAGGACGTGCGCAAGAGCGTGAAGACCGCGGCGCGCCGGATCGAGAAGGACTACGGCGACGTCTGGACCGATGCCCTGCGCTACGTGCGCGAGAACCCCGGGACGGCAGTCGCGATCTCGCTCGGCGTAGGATTCCTGCTCGGGTTCCTCATCCGCGGCGGCGACGATTAGCCCTCGAGATTCCAGATTCCAGGTTCCACATTCCAGGTGGCCCGTGACCGGCCGGTTGCCTGGAATCTGGAATTTGGAATCTGGAACCACGCCCTTCAACACGACATAATCCCCCTCGTGGTTTACAAAAAAGCGGGGCATCCCGCGCTCTCGACCTTCGCGTCGAGCGCGGGTTGAGCCTGCAAGATCGGTCAGTTCGACCTGCACGCGCTTCTCGCGAAGCTTCCCTCTCCGGCGGACCCCAACCTG
>JAWOLE010000032.1:0-11771 GCA_033853815.1 Thermoanaerobaculia bacterium | reverse complement strand
ATCGCCCTCAAGCTCGGCGGCGAGCGCCCCGGATATTTCGTCGAGAGCATCGAGCCGGCGCGGGAGAAACTCGAGCGGCGCCTCTCCGCGTACCTCTTCCACGAGAGGCAGATCCTCGAGCAGACCGACTCCGCGTCTTCCCAGAAGACCTCGCTCGCGGCGTCGCTCATCCTGACGAGCGCCCTGCTCTCGGTGGGACTGACGATCATCCTGGCCGTCCTGCTGACCCGCAGGCTCACGCGTCTCTATGAGACGGAGCGGCAGGAGCGCCGCGCGGCTGAAACGGCGAGGAGCCGGTACCGGGACCTGGTCGAAGGGATCCCGGGAGGAATCGTGTGGGAAGCCGACGCGTCCACGCTTCGGATGAATTTCGTCAGCCGCCGCGCGCAGGAGATCCTGGGCTACGCGCCGCAGAAGCGGCTGGGAGAGCCGGATGCCTGGACGCAGTTGATTCATCCCGAGGATCGGGAACGGGTCCTCGCGTCTCTGGCCCGAGCGCTGAAAGAGCCCGCGGAGCAGCAGTTCCAGCACCGGTTCCAGGCGGCGGACGGCCGGATGGTCTGGTTCCAGACCCGGGTCCGGCTGCGCGCGGAAGAGGGGAAGCCGGCGGTCCTTCGCGGCCTGTCCGTCGGCATCACGCGGTTGAAGGATGCCGAGGATGCGCTGCGCCTGCGCGCGCGCCAGCAGGCCGCGGTCGTGCGGCTGGGACAGGAGGCGCTGGTCGAGACGGATCTCCAGCGCTTCTTCGAGAGAGCTTGCCGGGTCGTCGCGGAGACGCTCGACGCGAACTTCGCATCCGTCCTCGAGCTGACGCCGGGGGGCCGGCAGTTCCTCCTGCGCGCCGGGGCCGGATGGAGGCCGGGATTCGTCGGGGCGGCCACGATTCCGGCGGGAACGAACACCCAGCCGGGGTACACCCTTCTCGCCGGAGAGGCCGTCGTCGTTCCCGACATGCGCGGGGAGGAGCGATTCCACGAACAGGCGCTGTTTGCCGACCACGGCGTCGTCAGCGGCGCGAGCGTGGTCATCGCCGGCTCGATCGCGCCGATGGGGGTGCTGGCCGTCCACACGCGCTCCCCCCGGGTCTTTTCCGGGGAAGACGTCTTCTTCCTCCAGTCGGTGGCGAACGTCCTTTCGGCCGCCACCGGCCGCAAGGTCGCCGAGCAGGCCGTACAGGAGTCGGAGCGGCGCAAGGCCGCGATCCTGGGCGGGGCGCTCGATGCCGTCGTGACGATCGACTACGAGGGACGCGTCGTGGAGTTCAATCCCGCGGCCGAGAGGATGTTCGGCTTTGGCGCGAAGGACGTGATCGGCCGCGAAATGGCCGAGTTGATCCTCCCCGAGCGGTTCCGGGAGCGGCACCACGAGGGAATGGCGCAGTACCTGATGACCGGACAGCACGAGGTCCTCGACAGGCGTCTGGAAATGCCCGCGCTGCGCTCGGACGGTTCGGAGTTCCCCATCGAGCTCGCGATCACCCGGGTTCCCGGCGCGGGGCCCCCCGTCTTCACCGGGTTCATGCGCGACATCACCGACCGCAAACGCTCCGAAGAGGAGCGCGCGGACCTGCTGGCTCGCGAGCGAAATGCGCGCGCCGCGGCCGAAACCGCGCGGGAGCGCGCCGCGTTCCTGGCGGAGGCGAGCGCGGTGCTGGCGTCCTCGCTCGATCACCGGACCACGCTCGCCAGCGTGGCGCGGCTGGTCGTCCCGCGAATCGCGGACGGCTGCGCCGTGGACATGATCGATTCGGAAGGACAGCTGCGGCGGCTCGTCACGAGCCACAGCGACCCGGAGCGGGTCGCGGCCGCCGAGGATGTCGCCCGCCGCTATCCGGCCCGGCTGGGCGCGGCCCACGGCGCAGGCCACGTGGCGGCGACGGGAGAGTCGGAGCTGTTGGCCGAAGTCACGGATGCGGTCCTCAAGGAGACCGCTCGGAACGAGGAGCACTATGAGCTGCTCCGGACCCTGAAGCTCGCCTCTCTCATGTGCGTTCCCCTTCCGGCGCGCGGCCGGATCCTGGGCGCGATCACCCTCGCCTCCTCGGAATCGGGGCGCCGATTCGGCGCCGAAGATCTCGCGTTCGCCGAGGACCTGGCCGGGCGCGCGAGCGTCGCGATCGAAAACTCGCGGCTCTACCGTGAGGCCCGGGAGGCCGTCCGGGCGCGCGACGAGTTCCTGTCGATCGCCTCCCACGAGCTGAAGACTCCGTTGACCACCCTGCAACTGCAGATCCAGGGCCTCGTCCGGAAGATCGGCTCGGCGACGGGGGACCTGACGCTCGAGGCCCTGGGGCCGCGGCTCTCGACCGCCGAGCGCCAGGTCGAGAGGCTGACGGGGCTCATCAACAACCTGCTGGACATCTCGCGGATCACGGCCGGACGCCTCGACCTGGACCTGGAGCCGGTGGACCTGGCGACGGTCGCGCGGGACGCCGCGGCCCGCTCGCGCGAGGAACTCGCGCGCGCCGGATGCGTCTTCGAGCTGCGGACCGACGGTCCCTGCATCGGCCAGTGGGACCGGCTGCGTCTGGAACAGGTCGTGGGCAACCTGCTCTCCAACGCGATCAAGTACGGAGCCGGGCACCCGATCGAAATGGCGGTGGCTGGCGACCCGGCGTCCGCGCGGTTCACGATACGGGACCATGGAATCGGCATCCCTCCGGAGGACCAGGCGCGCATCTTCGAACGCTTCGAAAGGGCCGTGTCCGACCGCCACTACGGCGGTCTTGGTCTGGGCCTCTGGATCGTGCGCCAGATCGTCGACGCCTTCGGCGGAACGATCGAGGTCGAGAGCGGCCCGGGCCAGGGGTCCAACTTCCAGATCGTGCTTCCCAGGGCACCGCGCGGGCGAAGGGCGGCGGACGCCGGGATCCGGCCGTTTCCGGACGCCCACGCCGAGCCCACGGAATCCCCCCGATGACCGCACGGGCTTTCGGCCGCAAACGTTGGCCGAGAGTTCGATGAAGTCCCTGGACGTCGCCGAGCGCGAGGGTCGCTACGTCGGCCGCCTCGTCGAGAGCGCGGAGCCCCAGCCCGGACCCGGGGAAGTCCTCGTGCGGGTCGCGGGCTCGGGCGTGAACCGCGCCGACCTCTCGCAGATCGCCGGCGCGTACCCGCCTCCGGCGGGCGAGTCTCCGATCCTCGGCCTGGAGGTCTCCGGGACGGTCGTCGGCACGGGGCGAAAGGTCTGTGCGATTCTCGGCGGGGGCGGCCACGCGGAGATTGTCGCCGTGCCCGAGGGACAGGTCTTTTCCGCGCCGCGCTCGATCCGCCTCGTCGCCGCCGCGGCGATTCCCGAGGCATTCCTCACGGCGTTCGTCAACCTCGTCGAGGAAGGAGGACTCGGCCCGGGGCAGACCGCCCTCGTCCACGCGGGCGCCTCCGGCGTCGGGCTCGCGGCGATCGGTGTGGCCAAGCTCACGGGCGCGCGCGTGGCGGCGACGACCCGGACGGCGTGGAAAGTCCCGGCCCTCCTCCGCGCGGGCGCCGACCTCGCGATCGACACCTCGGCGCAGGATTTCGGCGACGCGGTGGAAAAGAGCTGGGGCCCCGATGCCGTCCACGTCACCCTGGATCCGGTCGGGTCGGCCACGCTCGCCGGCGACCTGCGGATCCTGGCGACGGGGGGACGCGTGATCTTTCTGGCGACGATGTCGGGGGCGCGGGTCGAGCTCGACCTGCGCCTGCTGATGCGCAAACGCGGGCGCCTGATCGGCTCGACCCTGCGCTCGCGGTCTCGCGAAGAAAAGGCCCGGATCGTGCGGCGCTTCGAGAAGGAGGTCCTCCCGGCCTTCGACGGCGGGAAGCTCGGCGTCTCCGTCGACAGCGTCTCTCCTCCTGAAGAGGCGGCCGCGGCCTTCACGAGGATGCGCGAGAACAGGAACGTCGGGAAGCTCCTGATCGACTGGACCGGCCGAACCGGGGCCTCGTAGCCCGCAAAGAATCCGGGCGTCCGACCGGACCCGGCCGAACGGCCTACGCCAGGCCGTCGATGATGCGGTTTAACGTCGGACTGGGCCGCATCGCCCCGGCGACTTTGGCCGGCTCCGGCTGATAGTAACCGCCCAGGTCCACGGGTCGTCCCTGCGCACCGAGCAGCTCGACGTTGATCCTGGCTTCGCCGGCCGAGAGATCCCGGGCAATTGCCGCGAACCGGGTCTTGAGCTCCGGGTCCCTGGATTGTGCGGCCAGGGCCTCGGCCCAGTACAGGGCCAGATAGAAATGGCTGCCGCGGTTGTCGATCTCGCCCACCTTGCGGGCGGGCGACTTGTTGTTGTCCAGGAACCTGCCGATGGCCTGGTCCAGCGTCTCAGCCAGCAGGGCGGCCCTCGGATTCTGGAACGCGCTGCCGATGTGCTCGAGCGCCGCGGCCAGGGCCGAGAATTCGCCGAGGGAGTCCCAGCGCAGATAACCCTCCTTGACGAACTGCTGCACGTGCTTGGGGGCCGATCCGCCGGCGCCGGTCTCGAAGAGGCCGCCGCCCTCCAGCAGCGGCACGATCGACAGCATCTTGGCCGAAGTGCCGATCTCGAGGATGGGGAACAGGTCCGTCAGGTAATCGCGCAGGACGTTTCCCGTGACCGAGATGGTATCCAGGCCCTTGCGAATCCGCTCGAGCGAGTACTTCATGGCCTCGACCGGAGGCAGGATACGGACCTCGAGCCCCGTCGTGTCGTGATCCTTCAGGTACCTCTCGACTTTGGCGATCACTTGCGCGTCGTGGGCCCGGTTCCTGTCCAGCCAGAAGACGGCGGGCGCGCCGGTGGCCCGGGCTCGCCGCACGGCGAGCTTGACCCAGTCGCGGACCGCGATGTCCTTGGTTTGACAGCAACGGAAGATGTCCCCTCGCTCGACGCGCTGGGCGAGGAGCGTCTCGCCCGTGGATTCGACGACCACGCGAATCGTGCCCGAGTCCGGGGCGAGGAAGGTCTTGTCGTGCGAGCCGTACTCTTCCGCTTTCTGCGCCATGAGCCCGACGTTGGGCACGCTGCCCATGGTCGCCGGATCCAGGGCGCCGTTCTTCTGGCAGTCCTCGAAGATGGTCCGGTAGATCGTGGCGTAGCAGCGGTCCGGAATCATGGCCTTCGTGTCGCGCAGCTTGCCGTCCGGCCCCCACATCTTGCCGCCTTCGCGCACGACGACCGGCATGGACGCGTCCACGATGACGTCGTTCGGCACGTGCAGATTGGTGATGCCCCTGGCGGAGTCGACCATGGCCAGGGCCGGCCTGGCGGCGTAGACGGCCTGGATGTCCTTCTCGATCTCCGCCTTCTTGTCCGTCGGGAGGCTCTGGATCTTGGCGTAGACGTCGCCGAGCCCGTTGTTGGGGTTGATCCCCAGTTGCTTGAAGGTTTCGGCGTGTTTGGCGAACACGGGCTCGAAGAACACGGTCACGGCGTGGCCGAACATGACGGGATCCGAGATCTTCATCATCGTGGCCTTGAGGTGCAGGGACAGGAGCAGCCCTCTGGCTTTCGCGTCCGCGATCTGCGCGGCATAGAACGCCCGCAGCGCTTTCACGTTCATGACCGCGGCGTCGAGGATCTCGCCTTCGATGAGGCGGAGCTTCGGCTTGAGCACCGTGACCGCTCCGCCCGGACCGACGAACTCGATGCGGACGTCGGTGGCCTCGGGAACGGTGGCGGATACCTCGCTGCCGTAGAAGTCGCCGGAGGTCATGTGGGCCACGTGCGACCTGGAGTCCGGGGCCCAGGCTGCCAGCTTGTGCGGGTGCTTCCGCGAGAACGCCTTGACCGAGAGAGGCGAGCGGCGGTCCGAGTTGCCTTCGCGCAGCACCGGGTTGACGGCGCTGCCCAGGACCCTGGCGAAGCGCTCCTGGAGCTTCCTGTCGGCGTCGGCGCTCGGGTTCTCGGGGTATTCCGGAATGTCGTAGCCGTGCGCCCGGAGCTCTTTGACCGCCTCCTGGATCTGCGGGACCGAGGCCGAGATGTTGGGCAGCTTGATGATGATGGCGTCGGGCTTTTGGGTCAGCTCGCCCAGGAGGGCCAGGTGATCCGGGATCTTCTGCACGGGAGCGAGGCGTTCGGAGAAGTTGGCGATGATGCGGCCCGCGAGCGAGATGTCGCGCGATTCGACCTGGATGCCCGTGCCCTTGAGAAAGGCGCGGACGATCGGCAGGAACGAGTAGCTGGCCAGCGCCGGGGCCTCGTCGGTCATAGTCCATTGAATCGTCGAGCTTTGAATCGTCATGGTTTCTCCGTTGGACATCCGCGGCCTCCGGCTCGCAGGAGCGTTGGGCCGCGCCCGGAAAGTTCGCCTATCGGGATGGCAGGCCCTAGATGCAAATGTATTAGCCCTCGCACATTCCGGGCAATTCCTTCAGCGAAGAGGGCCTGCCGGCGGCTGCGCGTATAATCCTGCAGGGGACGGCACTATGAACTCCATCCGCTTTCTGGAGACGACTCGGCCGTCGTTTACCGGTGCGGAAGACCGCGATGCCGTCGTCCTGCGCATCGATCCGTCACACTCCGTCACCCTGCGATTCTCGCTCATGATCGAGGACGCCCGGGGTGTGGAGGCGCTGCGCTACGCCCGGCGGGCCATGATCCGGGAAGAGCGGACTCGGGGCCTGGAATGGGACGAGCCCTCGATGGAGGAGCCGGTCTTTACGACGACGGAGATCCGCTGGGTCGCTCCCTACTCGCAGGCCGCCTGGTGCCGGGAGAAGCTGGCCGAGCTCATCTCGCGCGCCAACCGCGCCCGCGAAGCTCTGCGAGATCTGGGCGACTGAGGTTCACCGCCGCGGCAAACGGCGAACGATCCGGGTCATGCGAACCCTCAAGTTCCTCGCGCTGGCGGCTATCCTCGGGCTCGGCTACTGGGCCTACAGATCGCACCTGACGGTATCGGATTTCGTCGATCGGGTGACGCGGCCCCTGATGGGCTCGAAGGCCGCCGTCAAAGAGTCCGAGTACAAGCGGGTCGTGTCCGAGGCGATCCCGGCCGTTCGCGAAGGGGAAAACATTCCTCTGGGCACTTTGCACAACGGGATGAAGATGGACGAAGTGCGCGACATGCTGGGGCGGCCCGACAAGATCGAGCCGATCGAAGAGGACGGGCGCTCCCTGGTGCGATGGACCTACCTGCGCGCCGGCCGAATCCTCGTCTTCGACCGCGGCCGGGTCGTCTCGATCGCGATCCGGTAGGCTGCCGCCGCGGCCCCGAACAGTGGCAGCCGCGGCTCGCGCACGACGCGCACCGGAACGCGAGCGAGCAGCTCCTCCATCGGCGGCTTCGATCCGAAGGAAGCGAGGAAGACCGGCTGTCGCAGGGCGGGAAGAATCCTGGGAGCGATCCCTCCCGCGAGAAAGAGGCCGCCGCTCGTCCTGTACTGGATCGCGAGATTGCCGGCCTCCGAGCCGTAGATCGAGACAAAGAGGCGTAGCGCCTCCCGGCAGAGCCGATCGCGGCGTCTCAAGCCGAAGCCGCTGATGACGGCGGCGCGGTCCGCTCCGGAAAAGGCGCGCGCGACCCCGGGGCTCTCGCGAGCGAAGCCGTCGGACTTGAGGAAGTCGTAGAGGTGCCCGAGGCCCTCCCCCGAGAGGATGCGGTCGCGGGAGACCCGGCCGTAACGCTCTCGAAGGAAGGCCACCAGCCGGTCTTCGCGAGCGTCCCGAGGGCCGAAATCGGCGTGTCCTCCTTCCGAGGCGAGGGCCTCGTATCGATCCCGCGACCAGATGAGGGCCGCCTGGCCGAGCCCCGTGCCGGCCCCGATCAACCCGATCGGCCCTTTCGGCTCGGGCCGGCCGGTCCGCAGCGTGGCGAGCTGCCGGGGACGGAGGTAGGGAAGACCGTACGCCGCGGCGACGAAATCGTTGATGACCCGAACCGGGGCGATCCCGATCTCCCGCTCGAGCCGCCTTTCCTCCACCACCCACGGCAGCTTGGTCACCCGGGCGCTGCCGCCTTCCACCGGGCCCGCGACACCGAAGCCGGCCGCGCGCGGAAGCCGCTCGACGCCCCGGAGGAAACTCGAGAGGATCTGTTCCAGGCTGGTGAAACGAGCGCTTCTGTACTTACGGAACCTGCGTACGGAGAGCCGTTTGTCCGAGACCTCGATGATCGCCACCGCGGTCTTCGTCCCGCCGATGTCGCCCGCCAGCACCCTCACGCCGCGAAAGTAGCAGAAGGGAGACTCTCGAGATCGGGCGATCTGCGATCGGGTGATCGGATGATCGAAAGCTTTCGTCAATCACCCGATGGCTCGATCACCAGATCGCCCGATTGCCTATGGCGAGGAAGCGCAGCTGACAGCGAGCGCTTCATTGAGGCCGGAGCGCTGTTCGGAGCTAAAAAAAACCCCGGGTCGGGGTGGGGCCGCCCGGGGGGCGAAAGGAGGAGATTGAGGTTTTGGTTTCCTCGGGATCCGGTAATAGCAAAGTGCCGGCCAAAAGAAAACGTGGCTACAACCTCTTTAGAATCAGTTAGCAACAGTCAGTGCTGGCCGAATGTGATGACGTTCGTTGTCACCGATCTTCCTTGAATTGTTGCGCACTTTGTTGAGACTGTCACTTGATCGACAAGAAGTGGAACACCTGAGACCGTCTCACGGCGCTAGAGCTCACCTCGGAAGGGAGAGACCAGCCATTCGGTCAGCCGCTCTCTGAACGGTCGATGGCGCCATTCCTCATAGGTGTAGGACTGTGACCGGGCCAGGTCCTTCTCGAACATCTCCTCCATCCGCCGCCCCACGTCCCGGTCGTAGACGGTCAGGACGATTTCATCGTTCAGCCGGAAGGAGCGGTTGTCGAAGTTGGCCGAGCCGACCGTCACGAAGATCCCGTCCACCACCATGGTCTTGGCGTGGAACATCGTCGGCCCGTATTCCGAGATCTTCACGCCCCCGGCGAGCAACTCTCCGAAACTGGACCTCCCGCCGGCCCGCGTGACGGGCACGTCGTTGACCTTCCCGGGAACCAGGATCCGGACGTCCACGCCGCGGCGGGCGGCTTCGATCAGCAGAGCCATCGCGTCGCTGTCCGGCAGGAAGTAGGAGTTCGAAAGCCAGAGGCGCCGCGAAGCCGAGGCGATCGACACCGCGTACAGCAGCTTCGTCGCCGAGCTCGAGGCCTCCGGGGAGGAGAGCAGGACCTGCGCGCGGGCGGGGCCCAGGGCTTCGAGGCGGGGAAAGAACTTCTCACCGAGCAGAGCTTCCCCGCGAACGTCGGCCCAGTTGGCCTGGAAGGCGGCCTGGAGCTGCGCGACGACCGGGCCCTCGACCTCGACCCCGGTGTCGCGCCAGCGTCCGGGTTTCTCCGCGTTGCCAAGCCAGACGTCGGCGATTCCGGCGCCGCCCGTGAAGCCGACTTTCCCGTCGACCACCAGCAGGCGCCGGTGCGTGCGGTGATTGATCGCGTCGAGCATCCAGGGGCGCAGCGGGTGAAAGAACTCGACGTCGCATCCGGAGGAGCGCATCGCGTCCACGTCCCCGCGCGAGAGCTTCGAGCCGGAGCCCACGGCGTCGAGCAGAACCCGCACCTCCACGCCCGCCCGCGCCCGCTCGGAGAGGGCGTCGCGAAAGCGGCCGGCGATCTCTCCCGACCAGAAGATGTAGGACTCCAGATTGACGGACTTTCGCGCGCCGGCGACGGCGGACAGCATGGCCGGAAAGAATTCGTCGCCGTTCTCGAGTACCCGGATCCGATTGCCCGCGATCGTCGACGGATTGGAGAGAGCGTGCGCGGAGGGGAGAAACGCCTCTTCGTCCACCCCGAACAGGTGGGGCATCCGGTATCCGATTTCCTTCGGCATCGAGAGAAGCGAGAACGCGACGGCGAGCGCGAAGGCGAGCGCGAGCGCGATCAGGTAGGTCTCGACTGGAATTCTGTAGACTTTCGGGCGCCGCGGACGGCGCGAGCGTATGCGAAACACTGGAAGGAATTATGCGGCCTCTTTCCTTGCGCTCGGACTCGCTGTCGCCTCCGCGGGTTGCTCCTACATTTTTTCCGAAAAACGGACCGTTTACGAATACGAGCCCGCCTACGGGGTGGACAGCCCCGACTTCCGGCGTTCCCTCGAAGTCCTCGGGACCGAGCTCCTGCCCCGCAATGGCGCGACACTCCTCCAAAACGGCGACGAGACCTTTGCCGCGCTGCTCGCGGCGATCCGCGGCGCCCGCAAGAGCGTCAACATCGAGCTGTACATCTTCAACGAAGGCCGCGTCGGCGCCGAGTTCGCGCGAGCCCTCTCCGAGAGGGCGCGCGCGGGCGTGGAGGTCCGGCTCCTCGTGGACGGATTCGGCTCGCACCCGGGGAAACTGGCGGATGAGATGTCGGCCGCCGGCGTCCGCATCGAAGTGTTCAAACCGCTGCGGATCTATTCGCTCGACAGGATCGGCAACCGGACGCACCGGCGGATCGTGACCGTGGATGGCCGGATTGGATTCTGCGGCGGCTTCGCGATCGACGACCGCTGGCAGGGCAACGCGCGCAACCCGTCGGAATGGCGCGACACCAACATCCGGGTCGAGGGGCCCGTCGTCGCCGAGCTCCAGCACGTCTTCCTGGAAGACTGGGTGCACACGACCGGGGAGGTCCTCCACGGCCCCAGCCAGTTCCCGCCGATCGAGCCGGCCGGCTCGACGCTCGTGCAGGCCGTCTCCAGCTCGCGGGCGGACCAGAGCTCGATGGCGAAACTCCAGTACTACATGGGTATCCAGGCCGCCCGCAAGACGATCTGGATCGAGAACGCCTACTTCGTTCCCGACTGGCAGATCCGCGAGGGCCTCGTGCGAGCCGCCCGGCGAGGGGTGGACGTGCGCGTCATCGTGCCGGGCAAGTACATCGACAGCCCAAACGTCCGGCTGGCCTCGCGGTTCCACTACGGCGAGCTCCTGGATGGCGGCGTCGCGATCTACGAGTACCTTCCGACCATGATGCACAACAAGGTGATGGTGGTGGACGGAATCTGGACCTCGATCGGCTCGATCAACTTCGTCAACCGATCGATGAAAAAGAACGCCGAGGCCAACCTCTCCGTCTACGACCGTGCTTTCGCGTCGCAGGTCGAGAAAATGATCGAGTCGGACCTGCTTCGGTGCGAGCGCTTCACCAAGGAGAAGTGGAAGAAGCGCGGCCTCCTGGCCCGGTTCGGAGAGACGTTCTTCTGGCTCTTCTCCGAAAACTACTGACGTTGGCAGTTGCGGGGATTCTCCGTTCTCAGCTCCCGTCGCGGCGCGCGTAGTCTCCCGACGAAGGAGGGAGGAGGCGCGCGCCGCGGGAGCGTAGCGCCGGAGCGCGATGAGCCCGAAGGGCGATCTCCCCGCGCAGGCGGGGAGCGACGGTTCTAGAGGCGGTTCGGCGAGAAACCTCGAGACCGGCGGCGCCAGGCGGGTCCGGACCCGGGCCCCGTTGCCGCGGCGCGGCCCAACTCGACGGCGAGCCGGCCCGCGAACTCTTCGGAATCCTCGGGCCTGCAGAAATACGTCACCAGGTCCCCGGAGACGCGAAAACCCAAGGCCTCCTCGAGCCGCCTGGCCTCCCCGGCAGACAGCGGGCGCGTCAGACGCGCGGCGCACCGAACCCTCAGCCCCGGGATGTCCCAGGACTCTTCGATCCGGATCGCGGCCACGCGCGGTGTCATTCGCATCGACCCCCCCCGAAGTGTTTGAGCAAGACACGCGCCACTGTCTCCGGCGGACACTCCCCGGCCGGAAGGACATGATTTGTCGGTGCGCTGCTAGGATGATATCCGCATGCTCCAGAACGTCCTGCCCCTCGAGCGCCCGCTGGTTTTCTTCGACACGGAGACGAC
>JAWOLE010000031.1:0-3321 GCA_033853815.1 Thermoanaerobaculia bacterium | reverse complement strand
GATGGATCTCCGGTCGGGGTTCGCTCCCGGCGCTGAAGGCCTCGATCCTGCCCTTCGACATCTGCCGAACCAATGCTTCGGCGATCTGCGACCGCGCGGAGTTGCCGGTGCAGATGAAAAGAACCCGCAGCGGCTTCTTCTCTCTTAGGCGCTTCTCCTCGATCATGTGGGAACTAGCCGTGGGCCACCCCCGCTACAGGCAGCTCCGCTGCGGGCTGAAACCAGCGTCGCGTGCGATTGCACGCGGCGCAGACGGAGAGCATGACAGGAACTTCCACCAGCACACCGACGACCGTCGCGAGGGCGGCGCCGGAGCCCGGGCCGTAGAGAGCGATCGCGGTTGCGACTGCCAGCTCAAAGAAATTGCTGGCGCCGATGAGGGCTCCCGGCGCCGCGATCGAGTGAGGCACCTTCACGAGCTTCATGAGGCCGTAGGCCAGAGCGGAGTTGAAGTACACCTGTATCAGGAGCGGGATTGCGATCAGGACGACGTGGAGCCAATTGCTCAGGAGGTTGTCGGCCTGAAACGCGAAGATGAGGACGAGCGTCGAGAGGAGCGCCAGGACGGTGACGGGACGGAAGAACGCCAGGTAGCGCCTCTCGAACCATTCGATTCCGCTGGCCCGGATCAGGAGCGTCCGGCTGAGCCCGCCGACGACGAGGGGAATGACGATGAAGATCACGACGCTCGAGAGGAGCACCCGGACCGGCACCGTCAGATTGCTCGCACCTGTCACGAGCAAGGTCACGATGGGGGCGAACGCGACGAGCATTATCAGGTCGTTGAGCGACACCTGAACGAGCGTGTACGCGGGGTCTCCATCGGTCAGGTACGACCAGACGAACACCATCGCCGTACAGGGCGCCGCCGCGAGAATGATCGTTCCGGCGATGTACTGGTCGGCCGCGGCCGGAGGAATCAGGCCCGAGAAGACCTGCTTGAAGAAGAGCCAGCCGAAGAACGCCATCGAGAACGGCTTGACGAGCCAGTTCACGAAAAGCGTGACGGCAAGTCCCTTCGGCTTCCTCCTCACCTCGGCGACGCTCGTGAAGTCGATCTTGAGCATCATCGGATAAACCATCAGCCAGATCAGGATCGCGATCGCGGCGTTGATCTGGGTCCCCTCGCCGAACTCGAGCTCCCGGACGGCCCCGGTGAGTCCGGGAAGGAGCTTGCCGATCGTGACTCCCACGATCATGCAGAGGAAGACCCAGAGCGTGAGGTATTGCTCGAAAAAGCCGAGCCGCTTGCGCACGCCGGGTGTGCTCATCGCGCCTTCAGACAGCCGCGGGGACCTCGACATCGTCTCTTCCCCGATCGGGACTCCCTATGCGACGCCGAGAAGCTGCCGGACTTCCTCGGCCTTCGGGATGCGCCCGGACAGGACGACTTTCCCGTCAATCGCGAGGCCGGGAGTCGCCATCAGGCCAAGGGCCATCATGCGTTCGATGGACTCGTCTTTGACGAGCTCGACATCGAGGCCTCCCTCTTCGACCACGTGCCGCACGACGCGGAACGTCTCCTTGCAGCGAGTGCAGCCGGGGCCGAGCACCTCGATTCTTTTTCTTGACGGCATGGTTGTTCTCCTCTGCTGGATCTGGCGTTACATCACGGCGTTGAAAAGGTAGCCGACCAGGAGAATGCCCCCTCCGACGACCGCGACGAACGTCGCGATGAGCGCCGGCCGGAGGACTTTGCGGAGGATGATCACCTCGGGCAGAGACAGAGCGATGACCGACATCATGAAGGCGAGGACGGTCCCGAGGGCCGCCCCCTTCCCGAGGAGCGCCTGGACGACGGGGATGATCCCCGCGGCGTTCGAGTACATCGGGATGCCGAGCAGCACCGCCAGCGGCACGGCCCACCACGCCGCCCGGCCCATGAACGACGCCATGAAGTTCGTGGGCACGTATCCGTGGATCCCGGCGCCGACCGCGATCCCGAGGACGACGTACAGCCAGACCTTGCCGACGATTTCCCGCACGGCGGCCCGGCCGTCCGCAAGGCGATCCCTCCACGTCTTCCGGGTTTCCGGCCCACCGCCACCGGCCTGGATCTTCCACACCCAGGGTTCCACATGCCGCTCGAGCTTCAGCCGCCCGATGATCCAGCCGGCGACGACCGCGATCGCAAGGCCCGTCCCCAGGTACAGAGCCGCCACCCTCCAGCCGAAAAGCCCGAAGAGGAGGACGAGCGCCACCTCGTTGACCATCGGCGCGGAGATGAGAAAGGAGAACGTCACGCCAAGCGGGACGCCGGCCGTGACGAAACCGATGAAGAGCGGCACGGCCGAGCACGAGCAGAACGGCGTGGCGATGCCGAAGACGGCGGCAAGGACGTTGCCGGAAGCTTCCCGGCGCCCCGCGAGCAGGTGTCGCGCACGTTCGGGTGTGAAGAAGGTCCGGAGGACCCCGACGACGAAGACGACCCCGGTGAGCAGGAGCAGGACTTTCGGGACCTCGAAGAGAAAGAACTCGGCCGCCGAGCCCAGACGGCTCCCGCGCGTCAGGCCGGCCAGGTCATAGGTGAGGAAGGCGGCAAAACGCTGGAGCTGGGTGTAGAGGATGGCGGCAGCGACCAGAGTGACTGCCGCCAGCGCCAGGCTGCGCCGCTGCGTGGGGCGCCATGTGCCCGTCGCGGCGGAAGCAAGAGTGGTCATTCCCCTGCACTGTCGGCGGCGCGGATCTGCGCAGCTTTCGCCACGGCGGACGCGAGCCTGGGACGCTCGATCCGCGCCAGATCGAGTCCGACGCCGCAGAGCTCTTCGAGGGGCACTCGCCGAAGCTCCTTCACGAGCACCGCGTCCGCGTTCGCTTCCCGGTCGTCTTCCAGGGCCGGCCAGACGGAGTCGAGAAGGCGCTCCCGCAGCGCCGAATCCGAGAGCCGGTACTCGACCCATCGGCCTTCCTTGCGCTCCGTGATGAGGTCGGCCCTCTTTAGCTCCGACAGGTGCTCGGATACGGTCGAGGCGGCGAGCTTGACCACGACCGTCATCTGGCAGACGCAGAGCGGACCCCCGCGGAGCATCGCGAGCAACCGCAGGCGGACCGGATGGCCGATGGCCTTGTGAACCTGAACGAGGCGGGCGAGCGGCGTCGTCATTTCGTTACTTTACGAATTATAGTGACAAGGGAGCGGGCGAATGTCAAGGGGTTTCTGGCTCAGGACCGCCGGCCGGGAAGAATCGGGCTGAGCGACGGCCCGCTGGCCGGCGACGGCGGAGGGCAGTCCTTCTTCGGGTCACAGCGCAGCACGTTTTCGTCGTCGCGGTAGAACTCGCACTCCTGCCGGAGAGCCTCCGCCAGGCGCAGCCGGGCGCG
>JAWOLE010000030.1:0-17167 GCA_033853815.1 Thermoanaerobaculia bacterium | reverse complement strand
GGATAATCGAAAGCCCGCGACTCGGGGCTTTCCGAGCGCGTCAGGTACATCCGCGCGGGTTCACCGGACCAGCGCGCGCCGTAGATGATCGTCTGACCGTCCGGGGCGAAGCGGGCATTGGCGATTTCGCCGCGACGGAAGGTCAACCGGTGAAACGACGGGGCTCCGGCTGGAGCCTTCGACAGGCCCTTAACGGCCAGGGCCCCGACGGCAACGCCGGCGGCGAGGATCCCGGCAGCAAGCAGAACGGGCCGCAGGTTTCGTGGCGGCCGCGCCGGCGCGGCGGCCGCGGCCTCGACGCCGCTGGAGACCTCCGAGATGTGATCGCGGACGGCGGCCAGGTCGCGGGCGAGGTCGCGCGTCGAAGCGTAGCGCTCCTCGGGATCCTTGGCGAGGCACCGCTCCACGATCCAACGAAGCAGGAGCGGCGCGTCCGCGCGCAGCTGCGAGAGCGGCTTAGGCTCGTCGCGGATGATCGACGACATCGTCTCGGCCGCCGTCTTCTGCTGGAACGCCTTCTCCCCGGTCGCGATCTCGTAGAGAATCGAACCCAGGGTGAACTGGTCGGAGCGAAAATCCACGGGCTGCCCGCTCGCCTGTTCCGGCGACATGTACGCCACCGTGCCCAGGACCGTCCCCGGATGCGTCTCGGGCCGCGCCAGCGTGGGCATCGCGGAGACTTCTCCCGACTCGGGCGCGACGAGCTTGGAGAGCCCGAAGTCCAGGATCTTCACGTAACCGTCTCTGGAGACCATCAGATTCTCGGGCTTCAAGTCCCGGTGGACGATCCCGGCCGCGTGCGCCTTGGCCAGTCCCTCGGCCGCCTGCGCGCCGATCGAGACGACCCGCTTGAGAGGCAGCGGCCCCGAGACCACAAGCTCGCGCAGCGTCTTGCCCTCGACCAGCTCCATGGCGATGAAGGAGGTCCCGTCGGACTGGCCGATCTCGTAGACCGTGATGATGTTGGGGTGGTTCAGGGCCGAGGCCGACCGCGCCTCCTGCTCGAAGCGGGCGAGCCGGTCGGGTTCGCCCGAGACCTCTTCGGGCAGTACCTTCAGGGCGACTTCCCGCCCGAGCCTCCCGTCCCGCGCCCGGTAGACCTCCCCCATTCCGCCCGCGCCGAGCGGAGCGAGGATCTCGTAGGAGCCCAGACGCGCGCCTGCGGCCAGTGTCACGAGTGATGAGATTCTACCGGGGAGTGGTCGGTCGCCGGTTAATCCGAATCATTCCTGGTCAGCCGAGCCCTGGTTTCGAAACTCTCGGCCGCCGTTCGCGGAGCGAACGCCTGCGGCCGAAAGTCGGAACCGCCGGGCGAGCCAGGCCTCGACGTCCTCGGGGTGGTAGCCGAAGGGGCCGGGCTTGCCCTTGTAGACGATGATCCCCCGCTCGTCCACGATGTAGAAGCGCTCCGGCCATCCGGCGTAGAGCCCGTCGGCCCGGTTGTCCATGCCGTCGACGGCGAGCGGCACGCGGTAGTCGAAGCGCTTGACGAAATCGTTGGCGATCGCCACCCGCTGCCCCAGGGTCTTCGGCTGCGGATAGCAGACGTTCTCCTTTTCGTTGGCCTCCATCTGCCATTCGTCCTGAGGATGGGCCTCCTGGATGTAGACGGTCAGGAAGTTCGCCCTGTCCCCATACCGCTCGCGCATCCTCTGGACGCGCTCGACCGCGCGCCGGAAGGGCGGTCAGGTGTAGCTGCCGAAGACGAGGATGAGGGGTTTCCCGCCGACGTGTTCGGACAGGCGAACCGGGGTCTTTCCGTCCAGAGACACGAGCGTCACGTCGGGCGCGGCGACGCCCGGCCGCAGATCGCCCTCCTTGCGGTGGTCGTAGCGGATCATTCCCAGGACGTTGCGGGGTCCGATCCGGAGGACGGCGACGGAAACGCCGACCGCCAGGAGAACCGCCGCGACCAGGACTACCCACCGCAAGACCCTCATATCCGGACCGAGCTTAACCCGGATCCTTCCGGGGCCCCGGTGTAGAAACTCTCGGCCGCCGTTCGCGAAGCGAATGCCCGCGGCCGAAAGCTAGGCCGTACCGATCGTCAAGCCGAAGCCGTTGGCCACGAGAAGAAGCGTCAGGACGATCATCACCACGACCGTCACCCACGCGACGATGTTGAAGATCGGCCCGTTGACGGCATCGCCCATCAGCTGTTTCCTGTTGATCAGCACCAGGACGAAGATCAGCACGAAGGGGAGCAGGATCCCGTTGACGACCTGCGAGACGAACATGACCCCGATCAGGGGGAAGCGAGGCAGCAGGACGACGCCGGCTCCAAGCAGGACCATTCCGGTGTACATGCCGTAGAAGGCCTTGGCCTCGTGCCACTTCTTGTCGATCCCGGCTTCCCAGCCGAAGGCCTCGCAGACGTAGTACACCGTGGCGAGCGGCAGGATCGCGGCGGAGAAGAGAGAGGCGTTCAGGAGTCCGAAGGCGAAGAGCTTGGACGCGTAGATACCGGCCAGGGGTTCGAGCGACCGGGCCGCGTCGGCCGCGTCCTTGATAGCGACCCCGTGCGCGTTCAAGGTCACGGCGCACGCGACAATGATGAAGAAGGCCACCACGTCGGTCGTTATGCAGCCCACGATGACGTCCCAGCGGGAGATCCAGTAGCGGTCCTTTCGGATCCCCTTCTCCACCATGCTCGACTGCAAGTAGAACTGCATCCAGGGGGCGATCGTCGTCCCAACAACCCCGATCAACATGCCCGTGTAGCCCGCGTCGAAACGGACGCGGGAGGGCAGCACGGTGTCGCGCAGGACGTCCTTCCAGGCCGGGTGCGCCAGAAACGAGGAGATGGGATACACGAAGTAGAAGACGCAGGCGACGAGGAACACCCGCTCGACCAGCTTGTAGGTTCCCCGAAGGACGAGCAGCCAGATCAGGGCCGCGGCTATCGGAACCGAGAGGAGCTTCGAGACGCCGAAAAGCTCCATGCTCGCCGCGACGCCGGCGAACTCCGAAATCGTGTTGCCGTAATCGGTGATGAGCAGAGCCATCATCAGATAGAAGGTGATCTTCACGCCGAAGTTCTCTCGGATCAGGTCGGCAAGCCCCTTGCCGGTGACCGCTCCCATGCGGGCCGACATCTCCTGGACGACGATCAGCGCGAGCGTGATCGGCAGGAGAGTCCAGAGCAGGCGGGTGCCGTACTGCGCGCCGGCCAGCGAATAGGTCGTGATGCCGCCGGCGTCGTTATCGACGTTGGCCGTGATGATCCCGGGCCCGATGACCGCGAGGAAGACCGCAATCTGCCGCCAACGCAGGCGGCCGAGGCGCCGCCGGGGCTTCGCTAGAGCCGCAGCTTCTTCTTCCATGCGAGCGGCAGGACCTCGGTCAGGATGTCATCCACGGTGATCATCCCGAGGAGGACCCCCTCGGCATCCACGACCGGCACCGCGGCCAGGTTGTACCTCTCGATCGTTTCGGCGACCGTCGAAGCGGGATCCTCGGGACTCACGGAGATCGACCAGGGAGACATGACCTCTTCCAGGCGGTCCGAGTCCTTTCCGAGGAAGAGCCGCCGTACGTTGACCGAGCCGAGAAGCCGCTTCCGGTCGTCCACGACGTAGAACTGGTAGAGGAACTCGACGTCCCGGGCTGCTTCGCGCAGCCGCGCGAAGGCCTCCGCCACGGTGATCGTGGCTGGAAAGGTGATGATCTCCGTCGTCATCAGCGCCCCGGCCGTGTCTTCCTCGTGCCGCATCAGGGTCGAGACGGTCTTAGCGTCCTCCGGCTCCATGCTCGCCAGGAGCTGCTGCGCCTTCTCCTCGGGAAGCTCCGAGAGCGCGTCGGCGGCCTCGTCGGGCGGCATGGTCTCCAGCAAATCCGCCGCCTTGTCCGTGGCGCCTTCTCCCGTCAGCAGCTCCTCTTTGACCTTGGGGTCGTCCACCTCGGAAAGGACCCGCGCCGCCGTCGCCATCTCCAGCGCCTCGAAGATGGGGCGGCGCGAGTCGGCCGGAAGGTCTTCGAGGATCTCCGCCAGGTCCGCGGGGTGGATGCGGGCGACCGACTTCTGCGAGAGCTGGAGCTTCAAACCGGGCGTCTCGGCCTCCGTGGGGACGACGTACTTCCACCCGATCAGGTGCTGCGACTTCAGGAACCGGGCCCCGGGCTTGACCGCCCGGATCGCGGCGTCCATCCCTTTCTCGAACCCCAGGCGCCGCAGGAGTCCCCGAAGCCCCACGTCGATGTGGGCGAGGACGAGATCCCCTTCGCCCACGGTGAGCAGGGAAAGATCGTTGACGCGTTCGACCTTGGCGCCGGAGACGTCCACGACCTGTTTGTCCAGGAGACCCTCTTTCAACAGGATCTGAGTCTCATCGGCGAGGCGGCCCGGCTTCAGGTCCGAGAGCTTCGCCGAAAGGGGGATAGGGGTGATGGTCCAGGATCGCACCTGGCGCGCCGATGCGATCAGCAGGATCTCCGAACGGCCCGTTGGGCGGATGAAGACGTGCTGGATCGGCGGGTAGGGCTCCCCCAGCCGAATCGAGAGGTCACCGAGTCTTCCGATCACGTGCCCGTCGCTGTCGGCGACCGGGCGGCCGAGGAGATCGGAAAAGAAGAGGAAGGTTCCCCCTCGCGCGGCTGCGCGCGAATGCGCGCTGGCGGGTTCCGTTGCCATCGGACAGCAGTGTGAGCGATTCGGTATGCTCTACTCAAGACATTTCCGCGAGGGGTCTCGGACGCGGGCCTGACGGTTGGCGGTCAAGCGGGCGGACGTTTCCCGGTCTCCATTCCGGCGCCCTGCGTCCGATGTTCGCGGCCAGTGCGAGCTTCACGGGAGAGCAGACCGGACATGAAACAACCCTGGCGGGTCCTGTGGAAGCGACTGGCGGCCATCGCGGCCTTCCTCTTCGCGGGCGCGCTCTGCCAGGCGCAGGTCGAGCCTGCCCCGCCGCAGGAGTCGCGAGCGGACCTTCACTTCCAGTTGACCACCGTGACCCAGGCACACCCCTCCTTCGACGCTGCCTACTCGGGCATGAACAGCCTGAGCCCGAAATCGGAGCACGAGACGACGGTCACGTCGACGCTCTTCCTCGGCGCGAGGCTCTGGAGAGGCGCGGAGATCTATGTCAACCCGGAAATGACCGGGGGGAGCGGACTCTCCCACTCGTTCGGTATCGCGGGGTTTCCCAACGGAGAGGCCTTTCGAGTGGCGAGCTCGCAGCCCCGTATCTTCGTGGCCCGCGCCTTCGTCCGGCAGACCTTCGCCGCCGGCTCCGAGACCGAGACGGTCAAAGAGGACGCCAACCAGCTCGGCGGCCGGCGGCCGGTGCGGCGCTGGACGGTCACGGCGGGGAAGTTCAGCATCACCGACATTTTCGACGACAACTCCTACTCGCATGATCCGCGCACGCAGTTCTTGAACTGGGCCGATTGGACGGCGGGCGCCTGGGACTATCCGGCCGACACCCGCGGGTACACCTGGGGCGCCGCCGTCGAGTACGCCGGCAGCGACTGGGCGGCTCGTTTCGCGGCGGCCGCCGTCGCGAAGGTCGCCAACGGCCTGGAAATCGACAAGGACCTGCGCAACGCCTACTCCCTGATCCTGGAGCTCGAACGGGATTACGAGCTCGCCCGCGGCAAGGGGAGGGTCCGGCTGGTCCTCTTCGAAAACCGCGCGCGAATGGGAAGTTACCGGGAAGCCATCGAACGGGCCGGCTCCGGTCCCCCCGACGTCATCGCGACTCGCCGGACGGGCCGCAGCAAGTGGGGCTTCGCCGTGAATCTCGAGCAGGCCCTCGGAGACTCGTTCGGCCTCTTTCTTCGTGGAAGCTTCAACGACGGCCGAAACGAGGCCTGGATGTACGCCGAGATCGCGCGCTCCGCGACGGTTGGGGCCGTCCGAAGAGAACCCCTGCGCCGGCGCCCGAAGGATGAGGCCGGTCTGGCGTTCATCGCCAACGCTCTCTCGCGCGATCACCGCGACTATCTCGCCGCGGGAGGCTACGGCTTCATGATCGGCGACGGGAGGCTCCGCTATGGACTGGAAAAGATCGCGGAGCTCTACTACAAGGCTCTCCTGCGGGAGCACGCCTGGCTGACCGCCGACTATCAGTTCGTCGAGAACCCCGCCTACAACCGGGACCGAGGCCCGGTCCACGTCTTCGGGTTCCGCCTCCACACCGAGTTCTAGTTGCCCTTCCCGTCGCTCGCGATGAGCCGTTCCCGGGCACAAACATTGCTCTTCCATCGCGGATGCCCTCCGCCGCAAACAGTCGCGTGCACTCCGGACCGCTGACCGGGATTCGCGCGAACTAGCAAGTTTCGATGTCCTCCTCCAAGGCCTCTCCCACAACGACCGCCGAAAAGCGCCCGGGGCTCGTCCGGCGCTTCTTTAGAGCGCTCGGTCCCGGAGTCATCACCGGAGCGGCCGACGACGATCCCTCCGGGGTCGCGACCTATTCGATCGCCGGGGCGCAGCTCGGCACCTCTCTTCTCTGGACGGCGTTCCTGACGTGGCCTTTGATGGCCGCCGTGCAGATGATGTGCGCCCGGATCGGGATGGTGACCGGGAAGGGACTCGCCGGAGCGCTCCGGCAGCGGTTTCCCCGCTGGAGTCTCGTCGTGGTCTCGATCGCCCTCCTGGCGGCCAACACGATCAACGTCGGCGCGGATCTCTCGGGGATGGCCGATGCCGCGGAGACCCTGTCGGGGATCAACTCCCACTATTTCGTCGTCTTCTTCGGCGTCGGGCTCGCCTGGGCCATGATCCGGCTGCGCTACGACCAGATCGCCGGGACCCTGAAGTGGCTTGCCCTGGTGCTCTTCGCCTACGTCATCGCGGCAATTCACATCGGCCCCGACTGGGGCAGCGTCGTGAAGGACGCTTTCGTGCCCTCGCTGCCTCATGGAGGCAAGGCGTGGGGCACGCTCGTCGCCATCCTCGGCACGACGATTTCCCCCTACCTCTTCTTCTGGCAGGCTTCCGAGGAAGTCGAGGAGGAGAAGGCGATGGGAAAGCAGATGCTTCGCAGCCGGCTGGGAGCAACGTCGCGGGAGATCACCGATCGCAAGCTCGACGTAGGCGTCGGCACGTTCTTCTCGAATTTCGTCATGTTTTTCATCATCCTGGCGACAGCGCTCACCCTTCACCGCCATGGCATCACGCACCCCGAATCCTCGCGGGACGTGGCTGAGGCCTTGCGGCCTCTGGCGGGACGTTTTGCCGAGCTGCTCTATACCGTTGGGTTGATCGGCGTAGGTCTCCTGGCTATCCCGACGCTCGCGGGTTCGGCCGCCTACGCTTTCGCGGAAACCTTCGGTTGGCGGCAGGGGCTCGACAAGAAGCTTGCGGGTGCCCGGTACTTCTACGGAGTCGTCATCCTCTCGACGGCGGCCGGGATCGCGCTCGATTTCCTGAAGGTCAATCCGATCCAGGCCCTTTACTGGACCGCGGTTCTCAACGGGTTGCTCTCCCCCTTCCTCCTCGTGGGGATCCTCGTCATCGCCTGCGACAAGACCAGCATGCAGGGACAGCCGAGCTCGATGGTCAGCCGAGTCGCGGTCGGCCTGACGGCGGCCCTGATGTTCGCCGCCGTCGTCGGGATGTTCATCTTCTAGGAGGAACCGGAGCCGTCAAACGTTAAACGTAAAAGAGGTAAAACGAAGCACCAGAGTCGAATCACGTTTCACGTTTAACGTTTTACGTCTTACGCTTACTGGCCGGGCTTGTAGCCGCGGCGGCCGGCTTTCCGGCGGTGGTGGGAGAGCGGCGGCAGCCGCCGCACGTGGGACGGGTCGTCCATCCCGACGACGCTGATCGAGCCGTCGATCTCGAGGATCGCCGCGCGGACGTCTCCCTCGTCCTTGAAGCCGTGCTCGCGGATCGCGGCCTCCAGTTCCGCGCTGCGGATCCCCTCCCGCGCCAGGGCCCCGTCCAGGATGCGGCCATCGCGCACGAGGAGCGTGGGCTCCCCCTCCAGAAACGAGGCCAGCCTCTCATGCCGCACGACGAGCCTCGTCAGCGCGAGGTTCACGAGAATCAGCGTCACCGCCGCGACGATGCCCCCGAGCAGGGAGGAATCGTTGCCGACCATCGCGTTCTGGACCGCGTTGGAAACCAGCAGCACCAGGACGAAGTCCACGATGGAAAGCTGCCCGACGTGCCTCTTGCCCGCCAGGCGCAGCGCCAGGTAGATCGTCAGGTAAACGACGCCGCTGCGCAGAACCGTGCTGACGATCCCGCCCGCGGTCACGCTTCCGAAGTCCAGCATCCCCCTCAGCCTCCAGCGGCGTCCATTCTCCCTCTCCGGCCGGCTCGGCGATCTAAAATCGATGTCGTGAGGAGCAAACGCCGGTGAGGGCGCTCATCCTGGAAGACGACCTGCGGCTGCGTTCGCTCGTCGTGCGGACGCTGACGAGGGTCGGCCTCGCCTGCGACGAGGCGTCCTCGATCGGGGAGGCGGAGGAACTCCTGGACTTGCATTCTTACGACCTGCTCGTGCTCGACCGCCGTCTGCCCGACGGCGACGGCCTCGCGGTCTGCCGGAGGGCGCGCAAGAAGGGCTTCGCCAACTCGGTCCTGGTGCTGACGGCGCGGGATGACCCGGAATCGACGGTCGAAGGACTCTCGGAGGGCGCCGACGACTACTTGGGGAAACCCTTCGATCTCGCGGTCCTGGCCGCGCGCGCGCGGGCCCTCCTGCGCCGCAACGAGCGGCGGCCTTCCGAGGAGTTGAAGGCCGGCAACCTGAGACTCGATCCCGCGCAGCGCCTGGCGTGGCGCGACGGCCACCCGCTCGAACTGACGGCCCGGGAATTCGCGATCCTGGAAACGCTCATGCGGCAGCCGGGAGGCGTCGTCTCGCGCGAGGAGATCCTCGAACAGGCCTGGGGCGAACGGGAAGAGCCGATGAGCAACACCATCGACGTGCTGATCGGCCGCCTCCGCCGCAAGCTCGATTCTCCGGGCAGGCAGTCCCGAATCGAGACGGTCCGGGGGATGGGTTACAGGCTGCGATGACTCTTCGCGAGAGGACGGCACTCGCACGATTCTTCCGTCTGGAGAAGGCGCGCGCCCGGCTGGCGTTCTCCGGCGCGCTCCTCTCGGCGCTCTTCCTCGGCCTCCTCGCGCTGGGGACACGGTCCCTGATTCGCAGCATGACCTTCGACGACATCGACAACGAGCTGTACACCCTGGCCGTGGCTCTGGGGTCGAGCTACGAGCTGGAAGGCCTGGAAGAATCCAAGCGCGACACTTTGAAAGCCGGCCTCGAGGCCAACGCCTTCGAGTTTCGCCTGTCCAATCACTCGGCGATCCTCTTCCGGGGAGACGTCCCCGTCTTCGCTTCGGGCAACCTCCTGAAGACCGAGCTGCCCGGCGGCATCATCCCGTACCGCGACCGGCCGGAAACCCCCTACACGGCAGTCGAGCCCTACAGCGGCCAGCGGCGAATCTGCCGTTTTCTCGTCACGCATCTCGGAGGCAAGGCCCAGGGGGCGACGCTTGTCCTCTTCCGGTGGATCGGCCCGAACCTGCGCTCGCTCGGACGCCTCGACCGGGCCCTGGTCGGCTTCGTGATCCTGGGTTTCCTCGGAACGGCGGCGATTCTCGCGGGCGCCGTCTCCCGGGCCCTGAAGCCGGTCGAAGAGGTCACTCGGCTGGCCGAAGCGGTCGAGGCGACCGACCTCTCCAAGCGCGTGCGGGTGACGACCGGCGGCGAGGAATTTCGCCGTCTCGCCGCAGTCATCAACTCGCTTCTGGACCGCCTGGAGCGAGCCTTCCGGGCGCAGAAACGCCTGATCGCCGACGCGGCGCACGAGCTGAAGACTCCGACGGCGGTCCTGGTCGGCGAAGCCCAGGAGGCGCTGCGGCCGGAGGCCTCGCGCGAGGAGCGGCAGGAGTCGATCGAGACGATCGAACGGGTCGCGCGCGGCCTCGCGCACGAGGTGGACGGCCTGCTGCTGCTCGCTAGGGGCGATGGCGCGCTGCCCGAGAGCCGCGTTCGGGCCGACCTGGCGGTGATCGCCGCGGAAGCCGTGGACACGACCGAGCCTCTCGGCGTAGCCCGGCGGGTGCGCTGCGTTTTCACACAGGACGGGCCCGCATGGGTCCTCGGAGACCGGGAAGGGCTGCTGCGGCTCGCCACCAACCTCGTCTCCAACGCGGTCCTCTACACGCAGGAGGGCACGACGGTCGAGGTCTCAGTCGGCTCGAGCTCGGGAGAGGCCTACCTGGAGGTCCGCGACCGCGGCCCGGGGATCGCCCCCTCCGAGCGGGCGCACATCTTCGAGCGCTTCGTGCGCCTGGACGCAACACGCGGGCGAAATCCTGAGGGATCGGGTTTGGGTCTGGCAATCGTCGAGCAGGTCGTCCGTTCCCACGGCGGGCGAGTGGAGGTCCTCGACCGGCCGGGAGGCGGATCGATCTTTCGGGCGGTCCTGCCGATGAGCCCGGAGCCCGCGGTCCGGAGCGCAGGGGCGGAAGCCCCCGGCGAGGCCCGCACGGCCTGATAATCCGGGCTAACTCTTGGGGGCGGGGCTGGGAGAAGCGGTCGGGGTTGCCGGCGGCGCCTTGCGGGCGGACAGCTCGCCGATGACGACCGAGGTCGCGATGTGCTTGCCGCCCCTGTCGAGGTAGCGCAGCGTGACCTTCTCGCCGACCTTGATTTCGCCTCCCGCCATCGTCGTCGCCGGAGTCCAGACTAGCGTGGTGGTCTTTCCGCTCGAACTCTTGACGACAAACGTCTTAGCGCTCTGGTCCACGCTCGCAACCGTGCCCGAAACGGGATGGCCGTGCACTTTGGCTTTGCTGGGAGACTGTGCCGGGAGGGGGGCCGAGAGGGCCATGGCCAGAATGGAAAAGATCCCGATTCTGCGCATAGCCTCTCCTTTCGCCCCCGACATTATGGCCGCGCAAGTGAACGGGAGGTGAACGGAATCGGGGATCGGGTGATCGGCGATCGGGTGATCGGGTGATTGAAGGCTGAGATCACCTGATTCTCGGCTCAAGGTAGGCGTCCCCCTCATCGAGAAGCCCTCGCGCGAGTTTGCAGTAGAGGGCCGCCGCTTGCTCGATCTGCGCCAGTTCTACCTTTTCCTCCGCCCCATGGGCGTCCAGGATCGAGCCCGGCCCCACGAGGATCGGCTCGCCCCAGGCCGGCAGAAGGGGCAGGTCGCACGCGAAGGAGACGATCTCCGCGGGGGATTCGCCCCTGGGGACCCGGAAGAGGATCGGATCGGACCGGTAGGGAATTTCGAGTTCGACGCGCCCGGAGGCCGCGGGACGAATCCTGGAGAGGAGCGTTTCCACGGCCTCGCCCGAGCGGAAGAGGACTTCGGCCCGGGCGCGGTCGGCGATCACGTTGGGAGCCGTCCCTGCCTCGAGCACGCCGATGTTCATGGTGGTCTCACCGAAGACCTGGCCGGCGGGAAAGCGCATGGCTCGGAGGTCGCCCAGGAAATCGAGCAGGGGCGGGACCGCGGAGCGGCCGCTGCCCGGGGCCGAGGAGTGCCCCGCGACCCCGTGGGCCTCGGCCCGGATCCTCAGACATCCCTTCGACCCGCCCACGAATCGGTTTCGAGTCGGCTCCCCACAGATCAGGTACCGGCTCTCCCGGGGTTCGCGGTTGGCCGCGATGGCGCCGTCGGAGCCTCGTTCCTCGCCCACCAGGACGAGCAGGCCGACCGGCGCCCCCTCCGCTGCGAGGTCCTCGAGCGCAACGGCCTGGGCCGCGAGGCTCCCCTTGGCGTCGCAGGCGCCGCGGGCGACGAGGACACCCGGCTCACGCCTGGGCGGGAAGAACGGAGGCACGGTGTCGGCATGCGTCATGAAGACGACCGAAGCGGGTCCGCGGTGGACGTAGAGGTTGCGGCGCCCCGCCGAAACCTCCTGGGCCTCGACCGTGAATTCCCGCGCGCGGAACCGTTCCTCGAGAAAGTCGAGCAGCGGTCCCTCCGCGCCGGTCACCGAGGGGATCACGACCAGCTCTTCGAGGAGCCCGACGGCTCGCGCGCCGCGGTCATCTTTCATGGGAGCTCTCGGGCCGGCGGCCAAAGGACCACGAAACGATCATAGACTGACGCCATGAAGAGACTCCTGCCCGTTCTCCTGCTCTCTCTCTGCGCGGCCGCTCCCGCGGCGAGGAACGCCGCTTCCTACGACATCGTGTTCACGAATGTGAAGGTCGTCGACGGCACCGGCGCGCCCTGGTTCTCCGCCGACGTCGCGGTGCGCGGAGGGAAGATCGCGGCCGTCGGCGGGCTCGCCGGCGCGCCGGCCGCTCGTACGATCGACGCGTCGGGCCTGGTGCTGGCGCCGGGCTTCATCGACCTGCTCGGCCAGTCCGAGTACAACGTCCTGGTCGATCCGCGCGCGGCCTCGAAGATCACCCAGGGCATCACGACGGAAGTCACCGGCGAAGGCGAGTCGATCGCGCCGCTCGACGAGAAGCTGATCGCCGAGAACGAGGACACCTACAAGAAATACGGAGTGCATCCCGACTGGCGCACTCTCGACGGGTACTTCGCGACTCTCGAGCGGCGCGGCACCGCCATCAACCTGGGAACCTTCGTCGGCTCGGGAGGCCTGCGGGCGATTGTCATTGGACGCGAGAACCGGCCTGCGACTCCCGCGGAGCTCGCGCGCATGGAGGCGCTCGTCGACCAGGCGATGCGGGAGGGGGCCCTGGGCGTCTCCTCCTCGCTCCAGTACATCCCGAACATCTACTCCTCGACGGCGGAATTGATCGCGCTCGCCAGGGTCGCCGCGCGCTACGGGGGGGCCTATTTCACACACCAGCGCTCGGAATCGGGAAAGCTCGACTCCTCGCTCGACGAGGTCTTCACGATCGCGCGCGAGGCGAAGATCCGAACCCAGATCTGGCACCTGAAGACGGCCTACAAGCCCAATTTCGGCCGGATGCCCGAGATCCTGAAGAAGATCGAGGACGCGCGGGCACAGGGTATCGACGTCGCGGCCAACGTCTACCCGTGGAACCGTGCCTCCAACGGCCTGGACGCCTGCCTTCCCCCGTGGGTGCGCGAGGGGGGCCGGGATTCCCTCCTGAAGCGCCTGGCCGACCCGGCCACCCGCGAGCGCGTCAAGGCCGACATGGCGAAGGAGACGACCGACTGGGAAAACCAGTACCTGGGCTCCGGCGGCCCGGAAGGCATCATGGTCGCCGAGGTCCTGGATCCGAAGCTGAAGCCCTACGAGGGCCGGACGATCGCGTCCATCGCGGCGCAGCAGAAGAAGGATCCCCGTGACACTTTGATCGACATCGTGATCGCCGACCGCGCCAACGCCGGCTGCATCATCGCGATCATGGACGAGAAGGACGTTGAAGCCGCGCTCGCCTCCCCGCTCGTCTCCTTCGGGACCGACTCTCCGGCCAAGGCTATTGACGGACCCTTCTCGCACGAGACCTCGCACCCGCGCGGCTGGGGCTCGACGGCGCGCATCCTCGGCCATTACGTGCGCGAGGAGAAGCTGGAGACCCTCGAGGAGGCGGTCCGCAAGATGACGTCCTTTGCCGCTGAGGCCGCAGGGCTCTCGGACCGGGGGCTCGTCAAGCCCGGCTTTGCCGCCGACCTCGTGGTCTTCGACCCCGAGACGGTGCGTTCCAATGCCACGTTCGAGACGCCCAACCGCTACAGCGAAGGGTTCCGCTATGTGGCCGTCAACGGGGTCCTGGTCGTGGACGAGGGAAAGCTAACCGGCAAGACTCCGGGCCAGGCGCTTCGGGGGCCCGGTTACAGGAAGAAGTAGGGTTAAGATCGCCGCCCACTGTTGAGGAGGGAACGCCATGAATACCCGCGACTACTACATCGCATGCTTCAAGGATGAGAAGCCGAGGACCTTGAGAGTTCTCCAGGCCGTGCCTGCTGACAAGACGGCCTACCGCCCGCACCCCCGGTCCAATTCCGCCGGCGCCCTCGTGTGGCTGCTGGCGAGCGAGCTTCGGGACGCCTGCGACCTCGCCGATCTCGGGGAAGTGAACTACACGGTGAAGCCCGAGCCGGCGTCCCTCTCGGAGTCGATCGCCGCCTACGAGGCGAACGCCGCCGAGCTCGAGAAGCGTGTCGCGAAGCTCGACGACACGGCCTGGGATCGGAAGGCCCGCTTCCTGATGGACGGAAAGCCCGTCTGGGAGGCGTCCCTGGGCGACATGCTCTGGGGCATCCACTTCGACGCGATCCACCACCGCGGCCAGCTCTCGAGCTACCTGCGGCCCATGGGAGGGAAGGTGCCCTCGATCTACGGCCCCTCCGCCGACGACCCCGGCATGTGATTACCAGGCCGCTCGCGCGGCCCAGTCGGGGAAGGTCGTCGGGCGGATGCCGGACTCGCGCGAAGTCGCGGCGATGTCGGCGTTATATCCGACGCGGTCGAACCATTCGAGCATGAGCGCGTAGTCGGCGCTCCACTTGCGGACCTCTTCGATCGGGGTACGCTCGAACTCGACCTTCCGGCCGGCCGCCTTCGAGATGACCGCGGCGGTCTGCGGCATGGTGAGGGCGTCGCCTGCGATGTCGATGCCGCGGCCGTTCAACTTCTGCGGATTCTCGAAGGCCCACGCCCCGTACTTGCCGATGTCGGCGACGGCGATCATCTGCAGAATCGTCTCCGGCTTGATGGCCATCGCGAGCTTGCCGGCGTCGATCCCGGGTTTGAACCACGCGGAAAGGAAGTTGTCCATGAAGAAGACCGGCCGCAGGACCACGTGAGTCGGGAAGCCGAGCCCGCGCACGGTCTCCTCGACGCGCCACTTGTTGTCGAAGTGGGGGATTCCCGTCTTGCGATGCGCCGATCCTACCGACGAGTAAACGTAATGCTGGATGCCGGCCGCGCGGGCCGCCTTCGCGAACCGCTTCCCCTGAACCTCTTCGCCCTCGACCCCGGCCTCCCACGTGTTCTGGACGGCGAAGGTTCCCCACATCCCGGAGAGCGCCTTCCCAATCGAGGCCTCGTTGTCCAGGTCCCCCGCGACGATCTCCGCCCCGAGCTTCGCCAGCGCTCTGGCCGCTTCGCCTTCGGGCTTGCGCGTCATCGCCCGGACCTTGTATCCCCGGCCCAGGAGCTCGCGCGCCACGGCTCCTCCCTGGTGTCCCGTTGCTCCGGTCACCAGAACGTTCTTCGTGTCGGCCATCGGATCTCCTTTCTGACTCTCCGCGCCGCTTTCCGGCTGCGGGGGGCAGGATCGTATCGGTATTCCGACGTGGGAAGGAAGCCCGAGGCCTTCCGCGACGGCGTTATTCGTAGATCCGGGTGTTGATTGTGAGGCGGGTCAGGAAGACGGTCTCGCAGCCGCCGGGTCCTTCATCCGAGCGCGAGACGCTCGTCTTCCAGTGGAAGGACTGGTCGTCGACGCCGTCGACGTCCACGAGCCAGCCTTCCAGGCGGACGTCGTCTCCCTTCTTCACGCAGGCAACCGCCCGGCGCAGCCGCGCGGAAGCGGGTATGACGTGCGTGTTGGCCGTATGCGTGACGATCGTGCCGCGGTCGAGGCTGGGGTCCGATGTGCCCCACATGTAGAACCGGCTGGTCTGCGTGTAGTGGATCTTCCCCGCGTACGGCAGCGCGAGAACGGGTCCCCACCCGAGCACCCAGTCCTCGGGGATCAGCGCTGCCGAACGACCGAGGCGGTAGGGCTCCTCGCTCAGGACCCGCGCCGACTCGTCCCACTGGAATCGGGGAACGATCCGGTAGCGCTTCCCACCCGCCACGTGCTCGAACGGCCTCATGTCAGCCTCGGTCTGCACCGGATCCGCCGCAACCGCTGGCCGCGGAGCCGCCTCATGGTGAAGCGCCGCGAGCGTGAGCGGCCGCTGGAAGACGTAGCCCAGGATCGCCACCCCCGCGATCGCCACAAACACCCGTTCCTTCACGGCCGCCACCGCACTGAATTCTAGCGACCGCTCAACCACACTGCGTTCAGAATGGTAAGGTTACCGTGATGGCCAAGGTCCGAGAGGTTCTGGATGAGGCTTTGAAGCTGGACCCAGAGGACCGCGCAAGTGTGGCCGTGGAACTCCTTGAAAGCCTTGAGGCAGCCCCTGAGGACGAAGCTGACGTTCAAGCCGCTTGGGCAGCCGAAATCGAGCGACGAGCTCGTCGGGTCATCAGCGGACGGTCCGACGGAACCCCTTGGGAAGAGGTCCGGCGCCGAACCGAGACGAATCTAGCGAAGCGGTGAAAAAGCCGTTTCGGGCGCAGGACGAAGCAAGCGAAGAGCTCGGCCAAGCCGCCCGATGGTACGAAGAGCGGCGCCCTGGCCTCGGGTATCGTTTCCTGGCATCTGTTGACGCCACCCTTGATCGGATCCGGCGTTTCCCTCATGCCGGAGCGCCTGTTCCAGGAGTTGCAAAGGATCTGAATGTCCGCCGAGCCCCGATCAAGGGCTTCCCCTTCCACGTGGTCTACCTGGAAACCGTCGACAGCATTCATGTCCTGGCCTTCGCGCATGACAAGCGGCGGCCCGCTTACTGGCTATCGAGAGGCGAAGTCGAGCCTCGAGGTCGCGGTTAGTAGATTGGGTTCAGCGGCTACGCACGCGAGTTCGCTGAATACGTGGGTTCGACGGAAGGCTGTGGGGGAGCGGTAGACATGCAGGGTTCTACCAGTACCAGCCATCGTACCGACGCTGCCTGACTGCATTTTCCGGATCATGCCTCGCCTCGCGACGGCGCTTCTTGGAAAGAGCGCGCTTCGCGTACTTCTTGGCCCTGCGAGGCACCGGAAACGGCTCCCTGCCGACCTGCTCAGCCTTGTGTCCCATCGTTAGTTCGACGCTTGTCCGGAGATCTCTAAAGATGACGCCATCCTGGCGGGAGTTTCCCACTATCGAACACTTCGAAACCTTCCACAGCGTCGCGCTGCCAACTGTCGAGCTCTCCGACCGAATAGTCACCCTTGGGCCTCAGGATCATCATGAATTCCGGATGCGAGTGTGAAAGCTCGAGAACACGCGCCGGGGTGGGCTTCTCGGGTACCGGCAACATCTTTACAAAGTTTCCTTCGCGGTCCATGAATAAAGCTGTCATCAATTCCCGAGCCAGCGTACTCCGAACCTGATCATGCGAAATCATCACTCTGGGCTCCTGCGTATCAAGCGGAGCACCCTGCCTCTCTCAGAGGATTATCCCTCCCGAAAGCTCGCGGCGCGCGTAGTCTCCCGACGGAGGCGGGAGGAGGCGCGCGCCGCGGGAGCGTAGC
>JAWOLE010000029.1:0-9972 GCA_033853815.1 Thermoanaerobaculia bacterium | reverse complement strand
GCTAGGGCCTGAAGGCCTCGACGAGCGAGTCCATCCGTTCGCCGGAGCGAAGCAGGCGGACTCGAGCGAAGCCCGCGCGCTCGAGGCCCGCCCGGATCTCCTCGAAGGTGTAGGTCCGCCCGAGCTTCGTGCCGACCAGCATGTTGACGGCGAACAGGGCGCCGGCGCGCGGGCTCGTGCGGTCGGGCTCCATGACGTGGTCGCGGATCACGAGGCGGCCGCCGGGAACGAGCGCGCGATGGATGCGGGAGTAGAGCGCCTCGTTCTGCTCGGGCCCGTTCTGGTGGATGATCGCCGAGAGCCAGGCGAGGTCGTGGCCGGGCGGCAACGGGTCCTTCTCGAAGTCGCCCGCGACGAGCGTGACCCTGCCGAGAATCCCGGCCGCCGAGAGCCGCCCGCGGGCGATCTCGACGACGAGCGGCAGGTCGAAGAGCGTGGCCTCGAGCTTCGGAACGGCCCGGAGGAAGGCCGCCGTGTATGTTCCCGGTCCGCCGCCGACGTCCAGGAGCCGGCGCGCGCTTCCGGCGGAAACCGGCGCGACGATCGCATCGGCCCGGGGAGCGGAGACGACGTGCATGGCTCCGATGAACGCCCGGGTCGTCTCTTCCGGCGGCCGGTCGGGCAGCGGCGTGCCGCCGATCTTCCGCGTCAGGTTTGACCAGCGATGCCACAGAGTCGCGGCGTGAAGCAGCATCGGGTGGATCGAGTCGGGATCGTCGGCGGAGAGGCAGGACGCCTCCGGTGAGGTCCGATACGCGTCGCCCGTCTTGACCAGCAGCCCCAACGCGGCCAGCGCGTCGAGCTCGATCGTGAGCGCCCGGAGGTCCGCTCCAAGCCGGCCCGCGATCGCCTCCGCCGTCAGCGCTTCCTTCGAGAGCAGGGTGAAGAGGTCGAGCTCGGCCCCCGTCAGGAGGACCCGGCTCTCCTGGAAGCCGCGCGAGAGCGCGAGGAGCGCGTCGGAGGGCTGGCTCACGAATTGGCGCACCCGGGCGTCGTCGCCCGCGTCTGGTGCTCTCCCGCTTTTTGGAGGAATTCCCTCGCCCACCGCTTCCAGGCGTCGGATATCCGGGGAATGGCGATCAGCCGCCCGGCCTCGTGCCGGTCGCGCGTGTAGATGCGAAAGACGTCCCGGACCGTCAGATCCGTGCCGGGTCTCTCGACGACCCGGATTTCGTCTCCGGCCCCGACCTCGCCTTCGGCCACGATTCGAAGATAGGCGCCGGGCCGCAGGGCCTCCGTGAAAAGGCGCGGAAACTGGTCGTCGTTCATGCGGACTCCGAGCCGCCAGCACGGGATCCTGGGTTCGGAGACCTCGAGAACCGCGGTCCCCACGCTCCAGCGCTCGCCGACGAGGGCGTCGTTGACCTCGACCCCCTCCGTCGTAAGGTTCTCGCCGAACTCGGCGTAAGCGAACGGGCGGCCGATCCGCTCCTGCCACCATCGCGCGTCTTCCACGGCGTAGGCGTAGACCGCCTTGTCGTAGCCTCCGTGCGCCTTACGGTCCGCCTGATCGTCCCCGGCGAGATTCACCCCTCGCGCCGCGATCCTCCCGGCAACAGGGCTCTTCCAGATCGCGCTCTTCGCGGCGCGGCCGGCGTACTCGAACTCGCGCGACGTTCCGACGTTGACCGAGAGGACTCTTCCCATCATCGTTTCTGCGCGCAGCGCAGCCTCGATGTGGGGAACTCTATTACGGGCCGACTCGAAACGTTCTTACTTCAGCTGCTGGTAGAAATCGTTGCCCTTGTCGTCCACGAGGATGAAGGCGGGAAAGTCCACGACGTCGATCGCCCAGATCGCCTCCATCCCCAGCTCCGGATATTCGAGGACGTCCACCTTCTTGATGTTCTCCGCCGCGAGCAGTGCCGCCGGGCCTCCGGGCGACCCCAGGTAGAAGCCGCCGTGCTTCTGGCAGGCCTCGGTCACCTTCGGGCTGCGGTTGCCCTTGGCGATCATGACGAGGGAACCGCCGTTCGACTGGAAGAGGTCGACGTAGGAGTCCATGCGACCCGCCGTCGTCGGGCCGAAGGAGCCCGAGGGCTTCCCCTTCGGAGTCTTGGCGGGACCCGCGTAATAGACCGGGTGGTCCTTGAAGTACTGAGGCAGGGAGCCGCCGGCGTCGAGACGCTCCTTCAGCTTGGCGTGAGCGATGTCGCGCGCGACGACGAGGCGGCCCGTCAGGGAGAGCGGAGTCGCGACGGGATGCTTCGAGAGCTCGGCCAGGACCTCGCGCATCGGCCGGTTCAGGTCGATCCGGACGATTCCGTCGTGCCCCTTCGCTCCCGTGTGGACGGGGAGGAGCTTCTCGGGATGCCGCTCGAGCTCCTCCAGCCAGATCCCCTTCTCGTCGATCCTGGCGAGCACGTTGCGGTCGGCCGAGCATGAGACCGCCAGGCCGACCGGGCAGGAAGCCCCGTGGCGCGGAAGCCGGATGACCCGCACGTCGTGCGCGAAGTACTTGCCGCCGAACTGCGCTCCGAACCCGAGCTTCTGCGCGGCCGCCAGGAGCCTGTTCTCGAGCTCCGGGTCGCGGAACGCGCGGCCGGTCCGGTCGCCGGTCGTCGGAAGCGAGTCGTAGTAGCCCGTCGAGGCGAGCTTGACGGTCTTCAGGCAGGCCTCCGCGGAGGTCCCTCCGACGACGAACGCGATGTGGTAGGGCGGGCACGCCGCCGTTCCCAGGCTCTTCATCTTCTCGACCAGGAACGCCTCCAGGCTCGCCGGGTTCAACAGGGCCTTGGTCTCCTGGAAGAGGTAAGTCTTGTTCGCGGAGCCTCCTCCCTTCGCGACGAAGAGGAAGCGGTATTCGCGGCCGGGGGTCGCGTAGATGTCGATCTGCGCCGGCAGGTTGTTGCCGGTGTTGACCTCGTCGTACATCGTGAGCGCCGCCGTCTGCGAGTAGCGGAGGTTTTCCCCCGTGTAGGTCTTCCAGATCCCCTTCGAGAGGAACTCCGCGTCGTCGGCGCCCGTCCAGACCTGCTGCCCCTTCCACGCCACGACGGTGGCGGTGCCGGTGTCCTGGCAGAAGGGCAGCTCGAACTTCGACGAGACGACCGCGTTGCGCAGGAGCGTCGTCGCCATGAACCGGTCGTTGGGAGAGGCCTCGGGGTCGTCCAGGATCGCGGCCACCTGCCGCTGGTGCTTCGGACGCAGCAGGAACGAGACGTCGCGCATCGCCTCGCGGGCGAGCAGCGTCAGGGCCTCGGGCTCGACGACGAGGACCGGCTTTCCGGCGAACGTCTTCGTCGAAACGTGCTCGCGGCTCACGAGCCGATACTTCGTCGTGTCTTTCCCGTGCGGGAACGGATTCGTGTAGACGAAGTCGTCCTTCGACGCTTCGGATTTCTGGACGGGTTTCCGGGAGGAGACGGTCTTTGTCCTGCCTGTCTCCTTCCGGTGTCTTGCCTTCGGTCGGGTCGTCGCCATGGATTTCTCCTTCGGCGACGAATCTACCCGAGGATCGAGGGGGCCGGCCTAATCCGAATGCACCAGAAGGCCAGGGAAAGTACAAGGCGGGAATGAGGAAGGTGAATCAAGACGGGCGGGCCGCTCCGGTTTAGGGTCGAGAGAGCCGGCTTGCCGCGCGCGAGCGTCCGAGAACGGGAGAATGCCGATGCCGCGAATACGGAAAGGACGACTTGCCCTCCTCGCCGCCGGTATTCCGGCCGCGGGATTGGCAGGACTGACCTGGGTCCGGTACCGGCGGGAGATCCGGCAGCAGCGCAAACGCGTTGCCGAGGGCAGTCAGGTCGCCCGAACGCGCTGCGGGCCGATCGAATACGCGGTCGCCGGCTCCGGCCCGCCTGTTCTTCTCTCGCACGGCGCCGGAGGAGGCTACGACCAGGGGCTGTCGCTCGGCGCATCCCTCGCGGCGAGAGGGTTTCAGGTCATTGCGATGTCGCGGTTCGGCTACCTTCGCACGCCTCTGCCGCTCGACTCCTCCCCGGAAGCTCAGGCCGACGCGCACGCCTGCCTGCTGGATGCGCTCGGCATCGGCCGCGTGGCGGTCATGGGCGCCTCCGCGGGCGCTCCCTCCGCCATGCAGTTCGCGCTGCGGCATCCCGGCCGATCGAGCGCGCTCGTGTTGCTCGTTCCGGCAGCCTACGCGCCCCGAGCCGGGGGCGCGCCTTCCGTGAAGACGCCTCCCGGAGCTCAATTCCTCTTTGAGACGGCGCTCCGATCCGACTTTCTCTTCTGGGCGGCGATCCGGCTCGCCCGTCCGTTCGTGATGCGCGGGATCCTCGCCACGCCGCCCGAAGTCGTGAAGAACGCGGACGCCGCCGAGCAGGCCCGGGTGGCGGACCTGCTCGAGCAGATCCTGCCGGTCACCGCGAGACGGGACGGTTTGATCAACGACGCGATCATCATCCCCGCGTTGCAGAGGTACGACCTCGAGCGGATCGCCGTTCCCACTCTTGCGATCAGCACCGAAGATGATCTCTTCGGCACCTACGACGGCGCGCGCTACACCGCCGAGCAGGTCCCCGGCGCCCGGTTCCGGGGATTCCCCACCGGCGGGCACCTCTGCGCCGGGCACAACGAAGAGATCGGCGCCGAGATCGCCGCTTTCGTCAACGAGAGCCGGCCGAAGGAAGGACCGGCGGGAGGACCGTCATGAACAGGGAATCCGCGGCCATCACCCTGGAACAGGCGCTGGCGCGGCCCGCGAACGAGGCGTTCAGGGCTTTCGCGCGCCACGTGAATCCCGTCGAGGCCAGGCTTCTCCGGCTCGGGAATTTCGACAGGCTGTACGCGCGCGCCCGGGGACTCTATTTCCAGGACGAGCGGGGCCGGCGCTACAGGGACTTCACGGCGGGCTTCGGCGCCCTCAACCTCGGGCACAACCCCGAGGAAGTCCTCGCGGCGGTCCGCGAGGCGCAATCGCTGCCGACGATCCTGCTCGCCGGCTTCTCTCCTCTGGCAGGAGCGCTGGCGGAAGCCCTCTCCGCCATTCTCCCCGGCGGGCTGTCGGTCGCGTCTTTTGGCAACGGCGGCGCGGAAGCCGTCGAGCTCGCCCTGAAGACCGCCCGCGCCGCCACCGGCCGCGCGCGGTTCGTGTCCTGCGACAACGCCTACCACGGCTTGAGTTTCGGGGCCATGTCCGTCTCGGGCGACCGGCGGTATCGCGCCCTCTTCGGGCCTCTGGTCGAACATTGCGAGACCGTAAACCTCGGAGACGCGGAGGCCCTCGAGGAGAAACTGGGCAACGATGATGTCGCCGCCTTCATCGTCGAGCCGATCCAGGGCGAGGCCGGCGCCGTGGTTCCTCCTCCGGGGTACCTCAAGGCGGCGGAGGAGATCTGCCGCGCCCACGGCACCCTGTTCATCGCCGACGAGATCCAGACCGGCCTCGGACGGACCGGCCGGCTGTTTGCGCTGGAGCGCGACGGCGCCGTTCCCGACATGGTTCTGCTGTCCAAATCGCTTGCGGCCGGCGTCGTCCCCATCAGCGTCTGCTGCACGACCCCGGAGATCTGGGACCGCGCCTTCGGGCGCCGCGACCGCTTCGACCTCGTCCTCTCGACCTTCGGCGGCAACGCGGCCGCATGCGCGGCGGGCCTCAAGGCCGTCGAAATCACGCTCCGGGATGACCTCGCGGGGCGGGCGGCGACACTGGGCGATCACGCCATCGCCCGTCTGCGGGAACTGGCAAAGACACACGCGACGGTCAAGGCGATCCGAGGCAGCGGATTGCTTCTTGGCGTCGAGCTCGAGTCCCCCGTCCCCGGGGAAACCATGGACGAGAACTTCGCCCTCGTGGTCGCAAGCTGCCTGCTCAATGAGCATGGCATCCTGACCAGCTACTTCGACCTCGCGCCCAACGTCCTGAGGTTCGAGCCTCCGCTCACCGTCTCGAAGGCGGAGGTCGATTACGCCATCGATTCGTTCGATCACGTTCTCGGCCTCGGGGTCGGCGGCCTCGCTGTCTCGGTCGGCAAGACCGCAATCGGGCGCCTCCTGCACGGCGCCGGATGAGTTTTTAGCGGGGAAACCCGGGCTACTCCACCGCAGAAGACGGGTGGCAAACTCGGCTTGTCAAGTCGCCCCGGCGTCGGGCCGCCTCCCTCGTCGGCACGCTCCGGCCCGGCCGCGACGGCCAACACCGGGCCGTCGCTGGTCGCTCAGTCGCAGTCACAGCCGAGACCCATGTCTTATGGTGGTGTGCTCCTTCGCTCATCGCCTCCTCTGGGAGGCGTCCCGCCGCCGGGGCTCACACCCGGACTCAAGCCAGACTGCCAGCCCCGGAGCCGGCGGCGTTTCCCAGAGGAGGTGATGGGTGACGAGCATGGAAAAGAGCACCCGGTACCGTCCTATCTCTGCGAGGAACCCTCAGCGGCGGCCGATGGAGCTGGTGAGGCCGGCCGCCGCGTGCCGACGAGGGAAACGACGACGGATCCGGGGCGACCTCCCCGCTATCGGTTCAGTTGTTAGAGGGGGCTAGTCCACGATCTCGAAGACTTTCATCCAGGAGGTCACCCGTCCCCATCGCTCGACCGTGCCGGCCGACCGGAACCGCAGGCGGAAGTGCGCGAGCGGGGGAACGGTGAACGTCGGCGTTCTCACGCCCTGTCCCTCGAAGTCGTAGAGGCGTGACTGGAGCGTGCGCAGGTAGCTTCCCGTCGGGACGGGCCCGTTCGCGGTCGCCTGCAGCAAAGCGGGGCGGCCCAGGTAGCTCGCGTAATCGTTCATGCGGGGCAGCAGGTCCATCGTCACGACCCATCGCGCGCGCCGGGTGCGCGCGATCGCCAGCGCTTCCTCCTCGGTCTCGGAAAGAAAGAAGCGAAGCGAGTCGGCGAAACCGTAGCCGAAGTTGTTCCCGATCACCGGAAGCCCGGCCTCGTAGAGGACCTGATGCCCCAGGGACCAGGGAGCGAAGACGGATTCCGCCTGCGCCAGCTCCGGCGGAAAGCGGCCGGGCGAGAGGAGGCGCGGATCGTAGGGATCGACGACGCGCGGAATGGTGCGCCCCATCCAGTCGAGCGTGGCAAAGAGGTCGGGGTCGGGCACGTGGATCGTGTGGAACTCCTCCGGGACGGAGCGGGCGAAGGGCGCGGCGAGGGCGAGGCCGATCGCGGCCGCCGCGATCCCTCGAAGGAGCTCCGGAGCCCGCAGCCGCGCAACGGCCGTCCGCGCGACTTCGACGAGCGCCATGCCGGCCAGGGGCGCGGCGTAATAAGTGTTCATCCGCTGCGACAGCACGAGCAGCAGCGTCACGCATCCCCAGACCGCCAGCGCGATGTGCATTCTCGGCCTCTCGCGGCGCCAGGCCCGCAGGATCCACATCGCGATCGCGACCGGAGAGAGGAAGAAGGCAAACGAGAGCAGGCGGACCGCCAGGCTGGGGCCGCCGGTGAAGAGCGGCTGCGCCTCGAAGATGCCTTTCAGCCAGTTCTTCGGATAGGACATGTACCCGGTGGTCGTCGCGATCTCTCCCGACGTCTCTCCCGCGACGTAGCCGAGGCCTCGCGCGAAGCCGAGCGCGAGCGGCTTCGCGAAGGGAATCGTCGCCGCGGCCACGATCGCCAGCGCCGCGAACCGGATCGCCAGGACGCGGCGATCGCCGGCGCGCGCGCGCAACCCGAGCAGCGTGTCGAGGACGATCGTGCCTCCCGTGAGCGCGGCGAGAAAGACCGGCTGGAAGAGGCCGAAGGAGATGTAGGTGAACGGCGGGCGAAAGCCGCCGAGCCACCAGAGCGTCGCCAGGGAGACGAGAAGCGCGGGAAGGCCGAGGAGGAGGAGCGAGGCGCGCAGGACGCTCTTCTCCGTTCGAGCCGCCTCGAGAGCGAGCGAGAGCGCGAAGATCGCGCCCCAGTAGATCGCACCCTGCCAGGCCAGGACCGCCGCCGCCAGGGCCACCCCCGCCGCGACCTCGGAGGCCGCAGTCCTGCGGACGCGGCTCCGGACGAAGAGCCAGAAGGCGAGCAGACCGAAGAAGGTTTCGCCCGCGTGCTGGTCGGCGTGGCCGTATTGCGTCCAGATGACGTGGCCCGGACAAATGGCGACGAAGAGCGCGACCAGCGCCCCTCCGAGGTCGCCAAAGACCTCCCGGCCGAGGAGTCCGGCGAAGAGGACCGCTCCCAACCCCAGGCCGAAAGGCACCCACGCCGCGGCGTGCTCGATCGCGTCTCGCGTCGCGGACGGACCGTCCAGGACACGCGCCGGAGTGGCGAGAAGCACGTCGTAGAGCGGAGGCCAGATCGGAACGCCCCCGAGCGGAAAGTTCATCAGCGGGTCGAACAGGATTGTGCGCGGGTAGTGGGCGACAGCGAAGCGGGCGCGGCGCAGATGGTAGTTGTCGTCCGGCGTCATCGGCCGGAAGCGTGGGCCGTCGTTCAACTCCTCGCGCGTGGCCAGGCGGAGATAACCGCCGAGAAGGATCGCCGCGGCCAGCCCGAGAAGGAACGCGCCGCGCCGCATGCGGGGAGGTTATCAGGCGCCGCGGTCAGTGTTTCGAAAGGGCGTCTCCCCGGGACTCGAGCCTCCTCACGATCTCGACGAGCAGCCTGTTGAACTCGTTGGGCCGTTCCAACATCGGGTAGTGGCCGGCGTCCTTCATCACGACCGCGTCGAAGTCCGGCGCGACCTCGCGGTTGCGATCGATCCTCGTCGGCCAGAGGTCGCCGTTGATGGCGCGGATCGGCACGCCGGCGCCTCGAAAGCTGGCGGCCATGTCGTAGGAGCCGAACCCGTCCATCATGTCCGCGACGATCTCCGGCGGCATCGCGCACATCCGCCGCTCGGCCCACGCGTGCAGTTCCTTCCGGGCGCCCGGGTGGAACAGGGAATCGACGAGGGCGCGGCAGGTCCCCGCGAAATCCTTCCGGAAGGCCTCGGCCCTCTCGTGAAACATCGCGGGATCGAGCCGGACGGTCGCATCCTGCAGCGTGTCCACGCCGACGACGCCGATCACCCGTCCCGACAGCAGCCGCGCCGCCTCGAGCGCCACCGGGCCCCCCATGGAATTGCCGATCAGGACGACGCGCTTCAAGCCCAGGGCCTCGACGACCGCGCGCACGTCCTCGGCGAAAGCGGAGATGGTCCACCCGGCGCGGCTTCGCCCCGAAGCCCCGTGGCCGCCCAGATCGATCGCCACGACGCGAAACTCGTCCGACAGTCCCGAAAGCTGCGGGTCCCAGAAGGCGCGGTCCGCCAGGCCGCCATGGATGAAGACGAGAGCCGTGGGGCCGCTCCCCCGCTCCGAATAGACGATCTCCGTCCCGTCCGCGGAGCGAACGCGCCCTTCCCTATCCATCCCTCGGCCCATGGTGCGGCAGCAGACGCCGAGCGCGAGGGCGCTCGGGAGCACCGAGATCACGACCGCCCGAACAACCTTGCCACGGAAATTCATCGGGCCGCGTCCGAACGGTTCCCCGGCCGGTTCCGCCGCGCCCGGCGATCACTCGCTCCCGAACGTGTCGCAGCGGTTCGGGTCGCCGCTTTCAAGGCCCCGCCGCAACCACCCGGCGCGGTCCCGCGAGGAGCCGTGCGTGAAGGTTTCTGGCGAAACCTGACCCTGAGACATCCGCTGCAACCGGTCGTCCCCGATCGCTGCGGCGGCGCGCAGCCCCTCCTCGAAGTCTCCCGGCTCGATCATGTGCCGGTCGCGATAGGCATGGAACCCCCACACACCCGCGTAGCAGTCGGCCTGGAGCTCGAGGCGCACGGAAGTCGCGTTGTCCCGGCGGTAACGGGCCACCCGGTCGAAGGTGCCGAGCAGGTTCTGCACGTGATGGCCGACCTCGTGAGCGATCACGTACGCGTCGGCGAAGTCTCCGGAGGCGCCGAAGCGGCTCGAGAGCTCCTGGAAGAATGACAGATCGAGATAGACCTTCCGGTCCTGTTCACAGTAGAACGGCCCCACGGCCGCCGAAGCCAGTCCGCAGGTGGAGCGCGTCTCGCCGGAGAAGAGCACGAGCTTCGGCCTTTCGTAGGTCCGCCCGCTCCTGGCGAAGATGTCCGTCCAGACGTCCTCGG
>JAWOLE010000028.1:0-7122 GCA_033853815.1 Thermoanaerobaculia bacterium | reverse complement strand
CGCCCTGATCCCCGCCGCCTGTCCCCGGATTGACCGAGACCGCGGCCGAGGCCGGCGCTGCCATCCTCTGGAAACTCCCTCGCGCCAGCGATACCAACCCAAATCCCACCGCCAGCGACAAAATCCCCAGCCAGACCCGCCATTTCCTGCGCATTCCAGACAGAGCCCCTGACGCACGCCGCGGAGACAGTGTCGACATGACGCATACCCCCCTTATTGCTGTCCGAGCCGCGGGATTATCGAGCAGTCCAAATCCTCGTGTCTATTGCACTTTAGTCTAAGAGGCGGCCGTTCGGAGCGGGGCTGTCCTCGCCGGCCGCGACGCCTGCCTCCGGCTTCCACGCCCTTTCGACCCGGGTGTGCGGAGAACCCGTGAGGTCGCGATCAAAAGAAAAAGGGGAGCGGCCGGAAGCCGCTCCCCTTGTTTTCATCAAGGGCTGGAAAGGCGATTAGCGCCGCATCAGCAGCCAGAGCGCCGCGCCGATCAGGGCCACGGCCAGGAGTCCGAGCATCGGAAAGGAGAGCGTCGGTACCACGACCTGCGTCGACTGGGTCGGCGTATTGGTCGGCGTATTGACCGGCGTGTTCGTCGGCGTGTTGGTCGGCGTGTTCGTCGCCGTGTTGACCGGTGTGTTCGTCGGCGTGTCGGTCGGCGTAAACGTCGGCGTGAACGTCGGTGTGTTCGTCGGGGTGTTCGTCGGCGTTTCTGTCGGCGTGTTCGTCGGCGTGTTGGTCGGCGTGGGCGTGCACTGAAGGACCGTTACGGCGCCCGAGCCGGTACCGTTCACAGGGCCGTTGGTACCCGTGTCCGTCCCGGAAGCCGAGATCTCGTCCGTGAAGATCGTGCTGCTCGAGGGATTGCACGCGGGCGCGGTCTCGTCCACGCTGTAGCTGCACGTGTCTCCGGGTGTGCCGTTGGGCTGCAGCGTCGTCACGGCGTTTCCGCCGACGGTGCAGGGGACCGGAGTGGCCGTGCCGCCCTGAGGCGTGTTCGTCACGACGAGGCCTGTGACGGTGTTGGCCGGGTCGAGGTTTTGAACATTGCCCGTGCACGTGAAAATCGCGCCAGGCGCGACCGGCGCGCTCGGGCACGTCTTGGTGACTGCGATACCGGTGGTGACCTGAGCTGACGCAGCGGATAGGAACGCCAGAGACAGAAAGACGGCGAGAACCCACCTCTTCATTGGCACGCGAGCCTCCTTCGGTCGGTTTTTTTACTGCTACAGCATATTCTAACGCAAGAAGAATCTGAATGGAATCAAGAGCTAAGCCCGACTTCGAGCGAAGGGCGCCCGGAAGCGCTCCTCGGCGATCAGGGGACTAATCTTTTGAACTGAAAAGACTTAGACTTCGCGAGACGGTCCCGGCGCGCCCGGGCGAGCGCAGCGGCAGGGTCGGAAGGCCCTCAGCTTCCTCGGCGCTCGCGCCCGGATCGCCTGTCGCTCAGGAGAATGTTGATGACCAGAAAGAAGCCTTCCACGGCGGCGGCGAGGAAGAAGAGCATCGCGAGGCCGGGGTAACCGAAGAGCCGGAAAGGTGTCGGGACCTGCATGAGGAGCGCCGCTCCGACGATCAATGCCGCGAGCACCAGCCCGAGGGCGACGCGGTTGGCGATCTTGTGCAGCCCCTCGATCAACTGCCGTTCATCGATCGCGTCGACGCGCACCCCCAGCCGGTTTTCCGAGACCAGATCGAGAAACTTGTTGACGCGCCCTGGCATCTTCTCGACGAACTCCCGGGTTTCCAGCAGGGTCGAGGCGAGACTCCCGGAGGATGCGCCCTTCCACATCCGGCGCCGCAGCAGCTCCGCCGTGTGGCGGCGCACGGCCGCGTTCGGGTCGAACTCCGGATCCAGCGTGCGCCCGACTGCATCCAGGTGAAGCAGGGTCTTGCCCAGGAGCGTCAGCTCCGAGGGGAGCGCGAGACCCGTGTCCGCCGCCGTGCGCGAGACTTCCAGGAGAACGCGGCCGATCTGAAGCTGCGCCACCTTCGCGTGGTGGAGCAGACCGACGGATTGATGGACCCTGCGCCGGTACTCCCCTTCGTCGAACCCCTCCCTGCGACGTCCGACTTCGGCCGTACTCCTCCAGGCTGCGCCCGATCGAGACGAGGTTGAGGGCCTCCTGCCGGTAATCGAGCTCCCGCAACAGCGCCCGGCGAAACTCTTCGACCGTGTCCGCGACCGACGGGTTCGAGGGCTCGAGGTGGCGGTCGAGAAGCCGCGCGATCTCGCCGAAGGCCTCCAGATCCTCGAGGATCTGCTCGGGGATGCCGGGGCGCTGGACCTTGACGGCGACCGCCCGTCCGTCGCGCAGGCGCGCCCGATGCACCCATCGGGCCTCCAGCCAACCGGGGACTGCAAGGGGCGCGCCGCGGCGGACGGGTAGGAGGTCTTCGTGACCGAGGAAGCGCGAGACCGTGACGAGGGATTCGCCTCGGAGCTAAGGCCATCCCTCCGGGCCGGATCTCACGGACCGTCAGGCGGCCGGCAATCTGCGGACCGCGAGCAGAGTCCGGTCGTCGGATTGTTCGGCGCCGCCGACGTGGGCGGCGACGCTCGACTCGATGGCGTCGAGAAGGGTCTGCGCCGAGGAGATCGGGGAAGCCACGGCTTCGAGCAGGCGTTCTTCGCCGTAGAAGAGGCCCCGTTCGTCGCGCGCTTCCGTGACTCCGTCGGTGAAGGCGAGGAGACCCTCCCCGGGCGCGAGCCGCGCTTCTCCGACCTCGAAGGCCATGTCCGGCATCATGCCGACGGCCGGCCCGGTGGGGGATAGGCGCGCTGCGGCGCGGTCCGGCCCGAAGAGGACCGGCGCCTCGTGTCCACCGTTGACGTAGAGAAGAGAGCCGGTCGCGCAGTCGAGCACTCCGAAAAAGAGGGTCGCGAACATGTTGGAGCGGCCGTGCGTGCGCGCGATGTAGTCGTTGGTCAGCCGGACGGCGCGCTCGAGGCCCGACGCGGCGTCGGCGAAGCCGTCCGGGTCTTCCGTCGCAGTCGCCCGCAGGAGGCTGCGGAAGAGCGCCATGAAGAGGGCCGCTCCCACCCCCTTGTCGCAGACGTCGGCCACGACGAGGCCGATCCGCCCGGCCGCAGGCAGCTCGAAGGCATCGTAGAAGTCTCCGGCCACCTGGCGGGCCGGCTCGAAGCGGGCCGCGATCTGCCAGCCGGCGGGGCCCGGCAGTTCCTCCGGCAGGAAGCTCTTCTGAATCTCGCGTCCGATCTCCAGCTCCCGCTCGAGGCTCTTCGCGTAGAGCCGTTCCCTGTCGCGCAGCCGCTTCTTCTCGAGTGTCGCGCCGACGCGGGCCTTCAGCAGCACGGGATTGAAGGGCTTGGGCAGGTAATCGGTCGCGCCCATCTCGATGCACCGGACGACGCTGTCCATCTCCGTCACGGCCGAGATCATGACGACGGGGACGTGCTTGAGGGCCGGATCGGCCATCATCTCCGCGAGGACCTGGTAGCCGTCCATCTCAGGCATCATGATGTCGAGGAGCACGAGATCGAACTCCGCGCTCCGGATCATCTCCAGCGCCCGGCGCCCGTTCTCCGCGACCTCGACCGCGTGTCCCTGTTGCCTCAGGCGCCGCGACAGCAGGTCGCGGTTGACCTCGACGTCGTCCACGACGAGCAGGCGGCCGGCCTCAGCGATCAGGAAGCCTCCGCGGGAGCGCTAGCAGGTTGCTGAAAAAGGGTGTGAGGCGGCGTTGCGAGCGCCGCGGGGTCGGATGCAAGGAGCCGCGACGAAGGCGATGCCGGAGCGCATCGGGGAGGAGCGGCGACGCCGCAGACGGCCCTGCGCCGCCGCAACCGCTTGTGGTGGCTGGGCTTTTGCTCGCAACGCCTTGGCCCGACGATTCTTCTCTTCAAGGGAAACGACCGAGCGTCGCGAAATGCGAAAGCCCAGACACGACGCCCGCATCCATTATTCAGCAGCCTGCTTGGGCCCATGCCCGTCCGATCGCTCCCGAGCCGATCACACGCCGGCGAGCAGCCGGCGCAGGTAGGGGACCTGACGCTCGGCCGCGCGCTCCCCCTCCTCGATGACGTGGGGGATCTTCTCGGTGTCGAAGAGGTGGATGCGGTCCTCGAATTCCGGAATGATCGGGAGGATCTCGGCGTGGTGCGCCAGGCTGTGAAAGGCGAAGTTGGACTTGAGAAGGTTGTTGGACGTGATGCTGCTCAGCTGGAAGGCGAACCGCACGGGCGAGTTGATGTTGGGCTGGTAGGGGCTCTCGAAGCCCATCGTGACGATGACGTTGGCCCCCTGCTGGATCGCGACCCCGACGGGCATCGGGTCCGACATGAAACCGTCCACGAGCATGCGCCCCTCCACGGGCCATGGGCGGAAGACGTAGGGGATCGCGATCGAAGCCCGGATCGCGTCCACGATCGGGCCCTTCTCGAAGACGACCTGTTCCCCCGAGTGGAAGTCCGTCGCGGTCAGGTAGAGGGGGATACGCGCCTGATCGAACGTCGCGGCGCCGAAGGCCTCCTTGAGGCGCTTCAAGATGAGCGCGTCGTCCACCATGCCGAAGTTCTCGTCAAAGCCGAAGAGGCGCGGCAGGAAGACGGAGAGGAGCGAACGGCGGTTGTGCCGGCTCGTCAGCTCGCGGGTCCAGAGCCGTCGGGTCATCGCCTCGGAGGTTTCCACGTCGTGGCCCAGCGCGATCAGCGCGGCGTAGAGGCTTCCGCCGCTGCATCCCACGATCATATCGATGCCGATTCCCTCGCGCCGGAGCACCTTCAGGAGCCCGAGCGCGGCGGCGCACTTGACGCTGCCCGACCCCAGGACCACCGCGACCTTCGGACCGCCCTCCGCGGGTTCCCTGGAACTCACGATGCGCCCGGACCCGGAACGGGAAAGCTCGCCACGGCCGATTCCGTGTCGGGAAAGAGCTTCAAGATGTGCGTGAAGCCGGAGAGCTCCAGGACGCGCAGCACGTCGCGCTGGACTGCGGCCAGGCGCAGGTCGCCTCCGCGCTGGCGCGTCTCCTTGACAGTTTCGAGCAGCGCCCGGAGTCCCGCACTCGAGGTGTAGTCCACGCCTGTGAAGTTCCCGACGATTCGGATGTTGCCGCTCTCGACCTCCTTCCGAAAGGAGCCGACGAGACTCGCCGCCGTCAGCCCGTCCACGCTTCCGACGATCGAGATCACCGTCACGTGACCTCTCTGTTCCGTGGTGATCTCCATGAGAGCTCCCGCTAGCCCCCTCCCCCAGGGAACGCCCCGGTCTTGACGAGCGTCAGGCGGTTTCCCCTCTCGGGGTCCGAATCGTACTCGACGCTGTCCATCACCTGCCGGATGAGGTACCAGCCGAGGCCTCCGGGCCGCCGCTCCCGCCAATCGACGTCCAGGTCGGGGACCGGGGCGTTCTTCGGGTCGAACGGGCGCGCCCGGTCGGTGATCGTCACGACGACCTGCCGTCCGTCGGACTCGAAAGACACCCCGATCGGCCCGGGTTTCCCCGGCTCGTATCCGTGAAGGACGATGTTCGAGCATGCCTCGTCCACCGCGAGCTTCAAGTCGAACTGCGCCGAGGGGTCCAGGCCCGCCCGCCGGGCCGCCTCCTCGATGAAGTCGCGAATCTCCTGAAGACTCTCCAGATGCGCGTCCCGCTCGATGGCGGCCCTCAAAGCTCCTGTCCCGGAGAGGGCCGCGGCTTTTGAAGAAGCGCTTCGATCTTCGTCAGCAGGCGCGGCAGCTCGACGGGCTTCGTGTCGAAGTCGTCGCAGCCGGCCGAGCGGGCCTTCTCCTCGTCTCCGGCCATGGCATGCGCGGTCAGGGCGATGACGGGGATCCCGCGGGTCCCCGGCTCGGCCTTCAGCCGGCGCGTCGCCTCCCAGCCGTCCAGGACGGGCAGGCTCATGTCCATGAGGATCAGGTCCGGCGACTCGGCCCGCGCCATCGCGACGCCTTCGCCCCCATCCAAGGCGAGGAGCACTTCGTAGCCCTTGCGCAGGAGCCTGCGCGACAGCATGTCGCGGTTCAACTCGTTGTCTTCGACCAGCAAGATTCTAAACAACGGCGGCGCTCCGGTAGGGCCCGAGTGCCCCGGTCAGGCTGTCCCGGTCGACCGGCTTGACCAGGTAATCCGCCGCACCCAGGGCCAGCCCCCGGGCCTTCTCGTCGGAGATCGAGATCATGATGACCGGGATCCTGGATAGCTCGGCATCCTCCTTGAGCGCCCTGAGGACCGTCCAGCCGTCGATGCCGGGCATGAGCACGTCGAGCGTGATCAGCGAAGGGCGTTTCTCCCGCGCCAGGCGGAGCCCCTCCTCGCCGGAAGAGGCGGTCACGACCTCAAATCCTTCCCGGGTGCAGACGCGCTGCATCAGTTCGCAGGTGGCCGGATCATCGTCGATCACGAGCAGGACGCGGCCTGAACCGGGCGGCGCCGGCGGGGCCGTGGCAACGGGCGCCGTCCGCCGGGGCGCGCCGCGCAGGTGAATGGAGGTCGCCTCGCCGTCGACGTTCTCAACGTCCCCGGGCAGCCGCACCGTGAAGGTCGAGCCCGCGCCCGGCGCGCTCTCCGCGCTGATGTCGCCCCCCATCATCATGCAGAACTTCCGGCAGAGCGCGAGGCCGAGCCCCGTCCCGCCGTACTTTCGCTGGGTGCTGCCGTCCGCCTGCATAAACGCCTGAAAGAGCCGATTCATCTGCTCGGGCGTCATGCCGATGCCTGAATCGCGGACCCGGAAGACGACCCAGCTGCCTGTCACGTCCTGCTCACGGACGGCCTCAAGGGTGACCGTCCCTTTTTCGGTAAATTTGCTCGCGTTGGACAGGAGGTTCAGGAGGACCTGCCGGACCTTCGTCACGTCTTCCCGCAGCTGGCCGACGTCGGGAGCGCAGCGCACCTCGAGCCTGTTGCGGTTCTTTTCCATCAGGGGCTTCGCCGTTGCGACGACCTCCGAGACGACGCCCGCGACGTCGAAGGTCTCCAGGTAGAGCCTCATCTTGCCCGCCTCGACCTTGGAGAGATCGAGCACGTCGTTGATCAGGCCCAGAAGGTGTCTGCCCGCCGACCGAATCTTCCGCAGGTCGGAGACGAGCGCCTCGTTGCCGGAAGCCTCGGCGTCCTCTTCGAGCATCTCGCTGTAACCAATGATCGCGTTCAAAGGCGT
>JAWOLE010000027.1:0-3399 GCA_033853815.1 Thermoanaerobaculia bacterium | reverse complement strand
TGGACGTCCACGTCCGCCAGGAATTGCGGGGTGCGCGTGGCATTGATCGCGAACAGGGACGCGGGTGTTGCTGCCCGCTGAGGGGTTTGGACGTGGAGAAAAATCAGCCGTCGGACGCCGCCGCTGGTTGCACTCGGCGCAGGAACTCCTCCCGGGTGGTGCATCGTGTGGCCGCCCTCGAGGTGGCTGAAGGGATGGAAGATCCAGTCCGCAATCATGGCTAATGTCTGGTGGTGCTCGTAGAGCCGCCAGTCGGGTCCCGTATCCGCAATCATTCCCTGCATCACGTACTCTCGCGGCATGAGGTAGACGAGGGTCGGCCCTGGCGTCCTGTCCATGCGGGCCTTCACTTCGGGAAGTTCCAGGACTTCCGCCATGCGGTGCTCGAGCATCGCTCCGTCGCCCGGAAGAATGGCCAGCGCCGTAACGTCCCCGCTCGACCACAGGGGCAACCGGGCCACCGTATAGGCGCGCAGGGCAAAGGCGCCTCCCACGGCCACGGCGACGAGCAGCCCGAACCCGAGCAACGGACCCGGGAGCGGCGATTTCGGAAACGTCAACCGGCCGAAAGACTCCTCGACCCTTCGCGGAAGAAACATTCCGGTTCGCGCCATGTATTCGCTGTACTGGCCGCCGAACTCGTTCACCATGCGCCGTTGCTCGTCCCGCGCCAGCAGATAGTAGAGGCCGACCATGACCGTCCACAGGACAATGGTCAGGAATCGCGGCCAGAGGATGGCAAGACCCAGTCCCGCGAGCCCAAGCGCCAGGTATTGCGGATGGCGGATCCATCGGTAGAGCCCGCCCAGCGCCGGTCCCCGGCGCAAGAGCTTGTGGAAGTACACCTGACCGGCGCAGACGAGGAAGACGATCGCGCCGACGACGAAGAACACCGAGCCCGCGATCCGAACCGCTTTCAGGAAGACCCCGGGCGGCAGCACCATGTGAGGCAGGAAGAAGGCGGCCAGCCAGTGGGTCGCCGGCCACCGGTCGAGGAAAAGCAGCACCGGGTTGAAGACCGCGTAGAAGAACGCCGCGAAGGGGCTGATCATGATCAGCACTTCGAGCGCGATGATGAAGTACAGAAGGATCAAACCGCCGAAGAGGGGACGCGACTTACTCATGGGCCGGATTTTCGCCTCCCGATCCCGCATCCACGCTGCCGGACACCAGCCCGTTCTTCACGTGACGGTGAGGGCCGAAGGTCTCTACGATGCTGCTGTCGCGCGCGGCGCAGATCACGGCGCTCCCCTTCTCTCGAGCGATCTGACGCCCCGACGCTCCGGCCACGCTCGGTATCGAGCGCCGGATCGAACTCGCCCGACGCGAGCAGGTCGAGAAGGCCGGCCCGAGCTCCGGCTGGCGTGACCTTGAGCCGAACATCCCAGGCCTGGAGGATGGTTCGCAATCCCGCGCGGAGGCGGATCATGCCTTTCAGACGCCGATCGAGCTCCTCAAGCTTGGCTACGGCGAGCGCCCGAACCGCGTGGCACGGCGGCCGACCTGCATCCCGCATGCCGAGCAAGCGCGACAACTCTGCCAGCGTGAACCCCACCGACAGCGCCGCCCGCACGACCCGGACGCGGCCTGCGGCATCGGGGCCGTAGAAGCGATAACCGCCCCGCGTGCGCCCGGCCGGCCGTAGAAGCCCGAGCCTTTCGTAATGGCGGAGCGTGTCTGGACTCACTCCGCACAGGCGCGCCAGCTGCCCGATCTTGACCAGTCCCGCTGCTCGTGCGGTCTCTGCCATTCGACGTAAGACTAAGGCCTGGAACTCGTTCCAGAGTCAAGCCTTAAGACGGCCGCCGATGTCGCCGATCGGACCCGGCAATTCCCGGAGCTTCGCTTCGTCACCTGTGCCCGACGCGAAAGCCCGATCGAGCGCCGATCCCGCTCGATCCGCTCAGACGGGCGATGCCGAGGCCCGTCCTCACTCGACGATGATCGTCAGCCTCATGTTGGCGTGACCCGCGCCGCAGAAGTGATGGCAGATGGCGGCGAACTTTCCGGCGTTCTGAGGCGTGACGGTGAACTCCTGCGTCTTCCCGGGCTCGAGGTCGGCGTCGAGCTTGAACTCGCGCGAGAAGAGGCCGTGGATGACGTCCTCGCTCTTCACGCGAAGCAACACCGTCTCTCCTTTCTTGAGCGTCAGCGTGGCCGGGACGAACTCGAACCGTTTCGCCGTGATCTCGACCGCGCGCGGTTCCTCCTCGGCGCGGCCGCGCGAGGCGACGGTCGCCAGAAGGGACAGGGCCAGCGCGAGGGCGAGCGCCCGATGCTTCTTCATGACGAGACTCCTTTCTTGAGCAGCTGCTGGATGCCGACCGTGCCGGCGTATTCGCGCAGCGTGAGCTCGACGTCCTCGATCCCCGGCCGCCGGCCCGGGCCCGTCTCCTCGACCACGCGCAGTCCGAGGTTCTGGAACGGCTTCTGCGGATCGAAGGGAATCGGCTTTTTTTCGACGCCCGAGGCCGGGTCGGGGAAGGCGAAGATGAGCGACCTCGCGGCGTAGTGCGTGGCGTTGCCCTCGACGTGGACGTTCTCGCGATGAATGTGTCCGTAGAGGACGGTCACGTTCTCGTAGGGAGCGAGCAGGTTCATCACGGCGTCGCCGTCGCCGGTGAACCATTCCCAGTCGGGACGCAGGTCGAAGAGCGGGCGGTGCGTGAAGACGACGATCGGGGCGGTGTGGGGAAAGCGCGCGAGGTCCTTTGCCAGCCAGGCGAGCTGCTCGGGGCCGACGTTGGGCCGCGCCAGCGACACATTGTCGAGCGCGATGAAATGCACCCCGCGATGGTCGAAGGAGTAATGGCTGTCGCCCAGGGCGTCTCGGAAGAGCTTTCCACCGTCGAGTCCCGCGTCGTGCTCGCCCGGGACGTACTTGACGATCGGCGCGCGCAGCCTCCCGGCGATCTTCTGAAAGGCGCGCATCCTGTCGGCGTGCTCGCCCGGTTTCTCCGAATCGTGGGTCAGGTCTCCCGTGAAGAGCACGAGCTCGGGCTGCCGCGGCAGGGCGTTGATCCTTTCGACCGCTCTCTCGAAGGCCTGCGTGCCGAGGGGGTCCGGCGGCCCGGAGAAACCGACGTGCGTGTCGGAGAGCTGGACGAAGGAGAAGGGCGCCGGCGACTCGCCATTCTCCCTGCCCAGGAGCGCCGCCAGGCGCCTCCCCTCGCCGCTGCGGCCGAGCAACGGCGACACGTGGAAGAGCGCACCCACGCCGATCGACGCGCCGGCGATCTTGAAGAATTTCCTTCGATCCACGGACTTGTCCATCCGGCCTCCTCCGAAGCGGAACGGAAACCGCTTCATCGAGGAAGTACACCGGAGGCGCCGCCGCGGATGACCGCCAGCCCCCCGAACACTCCTTTCTGAGAATTTCTTAAGTTGCTAAGGCTGGTA
>JAWOLE010000026.1:0-9649 GCA_033853815.1 Thermoanaerobaculia bacterium | reverse complement strand
GCGCTCTCGGGCAACCTCTGCCGCTGCACGGGCTACATCAAGATCTTCGAGGCGGTGGAACTGGCCGCCGCCTGGCTGCGCGGCGAGCCGGTCGAACCATCGAAGGAATCTCTCTACGGAACAGATTTTGACCAAAGCGGTCTATTGCCTGTAATCCGATGAAGCCGAGGTGTGAGCCGTCTCACGGGGGCCGACCGCGGGCCTTGAGTCAATGACAATTCGCCGGAAGACTCGCATCGTGGGGCGTCCGTACCCGAAGGTGGACGCGGCGGCGAAGGTCACGGGCGAGACGCGCTTCGCCGACGACATCTTTCTGCCCAGGATGCTCCACTGCAAGATTCTTCGCTCGAAAGTCGCCCACGCGCGCCTCCTCTCCGTGGACGTCTCGAAGGCGCTTCGCCTGCCGGGAGTCGCCGCCATCGCGACGGGCACGGACCTTCCGATCGCCTTCGGCATCCTGCCGGTCTCCCAGGACGAGCACGCGCTCGCGACCGACAAGGTCCGCTTCGTCGGGGACCCGGTGGCGGCGGTGGCGGCGGTGGACGAGGACGCGGCCTTCGAGGCTCTCGATGCGATCGCGGTCGAGTACGAGCCGCTCCCGCAGGTCACCTCGATCGAGGACGCCGTTTCGGGCGAACGGCCGCGAATCCACGAGTACGGAGACGGGGGCAACTTCCACAAGCTCGTCTCCATGGAGTTCGGCGACACGGAGGCGGGCTTTGCGCGCGCGGACCGGGTCTACGAGGACCTCTTCTTCTACGAGGGGAACACGCACATCGCTCTGGAGCAGCACGCGGCGCTGGCCGACTTCAGCCCGGACGGCAGGCTGACCCTCTGGACCTCCACCCAGACCCCGCATTACGTCCACCGGGCCCTCGCGATGGTGCTCCAGATGCCGGCTTCCCGCATCCGGGTCATCGCGACGCCCAACGGCGGCGGCTTCGGCGGAAAGTCCGATCCCTTCAACCACGAGATCATCGTGGCGCATCTCTCGCGCGCGACGCGGCGCCCGGTCAAGGTCTGCCTGACGCGCGAGGAGGTCTTCTACTGCCACCGCGGCCGGCATCCGACGCTCATGCGGGTCAAGACGGGAGTGAAGAAAGACGGCGCGATCACCGCGATGCACTTCCAGTCGATCCTGGACGGCGGCGGCTACGGCTCCTACGGAGTGGCCTCCACCTACTACACCGGGGCGCTGCAGACGGTCACCTACGAGGTGCCGGCCTACCGCTTCGATGGCGCCCGCGTCTTCACCAACAAGCCCCCCTGCGGGCCCAAGCGCGGGCACGGCACGCCGCAGCCGCGCTACGCGCTCGAGGCGCATCTGGACAGGATCGCCTGCGACCTCGGGCTCGACCCCGCCGAGATGCGCCGGGCGCACCTCCAGCCGCCGAACTCGCTGACGGCCAACTTCCTGCGCGTCGGGTCGATGGGGCTTTCCGCGTGCATCGACAAGGTCGTCGAGGCTTCCGGCTGGCGGGAGCGCCGGGGCAAGCTTCCCTACGGCCGGGGACTCGGGCTCGCGTGCTCCTCCTACATCTGCGGGGCGGGCCTGCCGATCTACTGGAACTCGATGCCGCAGTCGGGCGTTCAATTGAAGCTCGACCGCGGAGGCGGCGTGACGGTCTTCTGCGGCTCGACGGAGATCGGGCAGGGGAGCGACACGATCCTGGCCTCGATCGTGGCGGAGGTCCTGGGGATCGACCCCTTCGACATCCGCGTCGTCACGGGCGACACGGACTTAACGCCGGTGGACCTCGGCTCCTACTCCTCGCGCGTGACGCTCATGACGGGCAACGCGGCGCTGCAGGCGGCCGAGCGCGCGCGGGAGCTGCTCGTCGCCGCAGCGTCCGAGAAGCTCTCGATACCTCCGCCTCGCGTCGCGCTCGCGGAAGGGCGCGTCTTCGACGTCGAAGAGCCGGGCAAGGGGATGAGTTTCGCGGAGGCGGTCGTCGCGGCGGAATCGAAATTCGGCACGCTCGGCACCGTGGGCTCCTACACGCCGCCTCCCTCGGCGGGACGCTACCGCGGCGCCGGGGTGGGACCCTCGCCGGCGTATTCCTACTCGGCGGCCATCGCCGAGGTCCAGGTGGACCCGGAGACCGGCATCGTCGCGGTGCCGAAGGTCTGGATCGCGCACGACGTCGGCAAGTGCATCAACCCGGTGCTCGTCGTCGGGCAGGTCGAGGGCTCCGTCTACATGGGCCTGGGTGAGATCCTGATGGAAGAGATGGCGTACCGCGCGGACGTCGGAGGCAACCTCGTCCACAAGTTCCCTTCCCTGCTGGAATACAAGAGCCCGACGACCAAGGAGATGTCCGAGGTCGTCACCCTTCTCGTCGAGGACCCCGATCCCAACGGTCCCTTCGGCGCGAAGGAGGTCGGGCAGGGGCCGCTCCTGCCGATTCCGCCGGCCGTCGCCAACGGCATCTTCGACGCGGTCGGCGTCCGCATCGACGAGGTCCCCGCGACTCCGGAGAAGGTCTTGAAGGCCCTCCAGGCGAAGGCGCAGGGGAAAGAACCCCGCTACGGGCCGGCGCGCTTCCCGGCGATTCCCTATCCCGAGCCCGCCCGCGTTCCGACCCCCGCCGAAGGCGGCGACGGGCGCGCGGTGGACGCGGTGACGACCGGGGCCGGAGGAGTGAGATGAAGAATCGGGTGATCGAGCGATCGAGCCATCGGGTGATCGCCCGGGGGCCAATCGTGTCGCGTCCAATCACCCGATCACCCGATCACCCGATCACCCGATCGGCTTTCCTATGATGCGCCTTCCTCGCTTCCGGTACTACGCGCCGCGCACGGTCCGCGAGGCCGTGCGGATCAAGGCGGACTGCGGGCCGGAGAGCTCCTATGTCGCCGGTGGAACGGACCTCTACCCGAACATGAAGCGGAGACAGCAGACTCCGAATGCCGTCATCGGGCTCTCCCGGATTCCCGCGCTCGCGAAGACGCGCTCGGGCGCGGGAGGCGTTTCGATCGGCTCGGCCGTTCCTCTTTCCGGCGTCGAGGGCGACGCCCTCCTGCGGCGCGACTATCCCGGCCTCGTCGAGGCGGTCGAGCAGATCTCGACGCCTCCTCTGCGCAACATGGGCACGCTCGGCGGCAATCTCCTTCTCGATACGCGGTGCAACTACTACGACCAGAACTACGAGTGGCGCCAGGCGATCCACTTCTGCCTGAAGAAGGATGGCGACGTCTGCTGGGTGGCCCCCGGGTCCGCGAAGTGCCTGGCGGTCCAGTCGGCCGACTCGGTGCCGATCCTGATCGCTCTGGGGGCCCGGGCGGTTCTCGCGTCGTCCGACGGAGAGCGGGAGATACCCGTGGAAGAGCTCTACCGCAACGACGGCATCGCCTATCTGACCAAGCGGCCGGACGAGCTCCTGACGGAAATCCGTCTGCCCAGGCCCGACGGCTGGCGCGGCAGCTACAGGAAACTGCGCCGCCGCGGAGCGTTCGACTTTCCCGTCCTCTCGGTCGGGGCCGCCGTGCGGCGGGAGGACGACCTCGTGGCCGATGCCCGCCTGGTCCTCGGAGGGGTCTCCTCCGCGCCCCTGCGGCTGGCCCGGGCTGAGGAGGTCCTTCGCGGGCGCCCCCTCAATCAGTCGGCCATCGAGGAGGCCGCCGAGGCCGCGGCCGGCTCCTCCCGCCCCATGGACAACACGGACTTCTCCTTCCTCTGGCGCAAGCAAATGACCACCCGGTTCGTCGCCGCCGCCCTTCAGGCCCTTTAAGGTTCCGTCCCCGTCTCCTTAAGGTTCCGTCCCCGTCTCCCATCTCCCGGGTCCCCCCGTTCTCCCGGTCCCCCAGTCCTTTCCTGATAGCCCCAGCGACCCTCTACGCGGTTGCCTTCCTCGAAGCGATCAGCTACACTAAAGCCCTTCTCGTATCGCTCGCCTTTCGCAGCTTTCCGCGCTGGCCGAATTCCGACGAATCTCACGGGAAGTCGGTTCCGCCGAACGGCGCGACGGGGTCGAAATTGAGACGCCGGAAAAGGATTCCGTTTCGATGAAGTTGTACGTCGGTAACCTTCCCTACACCACCAGCGAAGAGGATCTTCGCAACCTGTTCTCCCAGTACGGTCGTGTCGACTCCGTAGCCGTCATCACCGACCGGGAGACGGGACGCTCCAAGGGCTTCGGGTTCGTCGAATTCCCGGACGATAACGAAGCCAAGAACGCCATCTCCGCCCTCTCGGGCCAGGAGTTTGGCGGCCGGGCGCTTACGGTCAACGAGGCTCGTCCCAAGACGGGCGGCGGAGGCCGCGGCGGGTACGGCGGCGGAGGCCGCGACCGCTACTGATCGCGATCAGGCCGCACTTTCAGGGGGGCTCAGGCCCCCCTTTTTTTTTGCCGGACCTTCTCGCCACGCTCGATCCCACGCGCCCCGCCGAGTAACCCGCGTCGTTTCCGTGAGTTGACCGGATCCTCTCTCCGAGGCCGCCAGTAGGCCGTTCCAGCCGGAGAGGCCTCGCCCGACAGTGGAACGTCCCATGCATAATTCCGAGCCTGATGCACTTGAATCAGTGAGGAAGGCAGGTAGGCCCAGGCCAGACTACCCGAAAACGCATCGAGGAGGTCGCATGAGAAGGATCTCACCTCTGGTACCCGTGCTCTTGCTCTGCGCTTCGGTTCCCGCCGCGGCGCAGACGACGCTCACGCCTCAGATCTCCGGCAATACCGTCACGGCGAGCACCACGCTTCCCGGTGGTATCGACCTCGACCTGACGATCAGTTTCGAGCAGGTCGTGGGCTTGAACCCGAGCGCGCTCACGCTGACGGCGGGCCTGGTGAACCCGACCGACCCTTCGATCGTGTCGCTTTTTCCAGACCCGACGTCGATCTCGATCCCCTCGACTTTCCCCGTGCTCGTCCAGATCGTTCCCGTGTCCACGAGCGGGCTGTCCTTTTCCGGCGTCTGCCAGGTCTTCATCCACACGCACGCCCTGACGCTCACGACGAACTCTCCGCTCAGGGTGTTCAAGTCACACGCGGGCGGCACCTACCAGGACATCACGACCTCGCTCGAGTCGGGCAGCGTCCGCGGCGGAGGGACTACGGACAACATGTCGGACTTCCTGATCGTATCGGACCTGCGCCCGACCGATACCGTCATCTCCGGGAAGTTCAGCGACCTGCAGAACCAGCTGACTGCCAACGCCTCGGCGATCGACCCGGCGGTTTACGCGAGCCTGCAGCAGCAGCTCGGGCAGGCGCAGACGTACTACAACCAGGGGGACCTCACGGACGCGATCAGCGCGGTGACGGCCTTTTCCAATTACGTCTATCAGCAGAGCGGGGCAAACATCCCCAATGTCTGGCAGGCCAACGGCAGTCTCGTCAACGTGGCTGGGGTCCTGCGCTCGGGGGCCAACACCTTGAACTTCAGCCTGACCGCCAAAGCCAATGGGTCGCCTTAGCGTCTAGCGGCGTGCTTGCTTGACGGGACAGCCGTCCGGTCACGTACCGGACTGGGAGACTGGGAGACGGGGTGACGTGGGGGAGAAGCGCGTTCTCCCGGTCCCCCAGACTCCTAGTCTCCCAGTCCTCCCAAAAAGACCGGGCATACACTCTAGAGACATGCCGGCCAAACTGACGCTCTATCCGAGCGAAGGTGTCTCCCGCCACTTCGTCCTCGGCGAAGACACGAGCTACCGGATCGGGCGAGACCCTTCGAGCGACATCCTCCTCGAGGACCAGCGCGTCTCGGCCGGACACGCCGTGATCCGCCGTCGCGAATCGGGATGGGTCCTCGCCGACAGCGGGAGCAAGAACGGCACCTTCGTCAACGCGGCGCGCGTTACGGAGACACCCGTGCGCGACGGGGACTGGCTGTCTCTCGGCGGGCTGCTCGCACGCTTCGAGCTCGTCTCGGAGGGCGAGGTCGCGAACCTGGGCCGCGAGCGCGAAAGGCGGATCCAGACCTTCTCGGAGGCGCGCCGGATCCTGGAGGCAAACCGGGAGCCGGGGACGCTTCTGGTCAAGCTCCTGGATTCCGTCCTCGAGCTGACGGGAGCCGAGCGAGGCTGCCTGCTGCTCTTCACGCCGGAAGGGGGGCTTTCCGCGGAGGTCGTCGCGGGCTTTGCGGGCGCGGGTCCGCTCGATGAGCGGTTCGACGGCAGCTTCGGCGCGATCGAACGCGTCCTTTCGACGGGCCGTTCCGTCGTGACAGCCGACGCGAGGGCGGACGCCTACCTGGGCGGACGGCGAAGCGTGCTGGAACTCGGGATCGAAGCTCTGGCGTGCGTGCCGCTCAAGGCCGAGGAGAAAGTCATCGGGTTGATCTACGTGGACGGGAGAAAACGCGGCGGGACGTTCACGGATCTGGACCTGGAGACCCTCGAGGCTCTGGCCGACTGCGCCGCCGTGACTGCGGGGAGCCTGCGTCTGGACCGCCAGATCCGGCAGCTCGTCGGCGCCGTGCCCTCCGGCTCTTCGGCGGCCAGCCCGAGCTTCCTCGAGGACTTCGAGCGCCGGATCCGGCTGATCACCGGTTCCCCGGCCGTGCGCCCCTCCTCGCCATGAGGGCCATCCCCGCGAGGTAAAGCGGTGGGCTCGCCCGACGACGCGCTCTTCCCGGGGAATCTTCCGGCTTCCGAAGCGCCGGCCGGGGAGAAGAGCGTGGCTCCGACGGAGACCTACGTCGAGCTGATGGAACGCCTTTCCCCCGGAAGCCGGGTGGCCGGGCGTCACCGCATCGTCTCGATCGCGGGGGTCGGGGGCATGGGAGTCGTCTACCGCGCCCGGGACGAGGAGCTCGGCGTGGACGTCGCGCTTAAGGTCCTCCGCCGCGACCTCGCGGCGGATCCTCGCGTGCTCGAACGGTTCCGCAGCGAGCTTCTCTCGGCGCGTCAGGTCACGCACAAGAACGTCGTCCGCCTCCACGACATCGGCGAACACGAGGGAATGCGTTTCCTGACGATGGACTACGTTGCCGGCCAGTCTCTGCGCGAGGTCCTGGAGCGTGAGGGACGGCTGCCGCTCGACCGCGCGGCCGCCATCCTGCGGCAGGTCGCCGAGGGGCTCGAGGCGGCGCACGCCAAGGGGATCATCCATCGTGACTTGAAGCCCGGCAACATCCTGCTCGACGAGGACGGGACGGCCTACGTCACGGACTTCGGCGTCGCCCGCTCGCTCGACAGGAGCGGCATCACGCGCGTCGGCGCGATCGTCGGAACCCCCGACTATCTCGCCCCCGAGCAGGTGGCCGGGGAGCCCGTGGACGGCCGGGCCGACCTCTACGCGCTCGGGATCGTCTTCTACGAGATGCTCTCGGGAAAGCTGCCGTTTGCCGGACAGTCGCAGACGGAGTCCCTGGCGCAGCGGTTGGCGGGCCGCCCGAGGGACATCCGGGAGACGGGAATTGAGGTCCCGGCCTGGGTGCGGCGGGTCCTGGGGCGCTGCCTGGAGAGGAATCCGAGTCGCCGCTACCAGAGCGCCCGCGACTTGATCCAGGACCTGGACCGCGGCGCCTCCGGGCGTGCGCGGACGACGAGAGTCCGGGCTCTGGCCGCGGGCGGATTGGTCGTCCTTCTCGGGGCGGGCCTCGTGATTCTCGCCCGCAGGGGCGGACTGGCGCCCCCGGCCGCGAGCGCCGGGCGCGAGCCCGCGGTCCCGGCGGCGCGCCACGCGGTGGCGGTGCTGCCGCTCGCCGACGAAACCGGCCAGCCCTCTCTCGCCTGGACGGGACCCGGCCTCGCGGAGATGCTCTCGGAGAATCTCTCGGAGAGCCCAAACCTGCGCGTGCTCGACTCGCTGCGCGTGACACGGGGCGTCCGGGACCTGCGCCTGGCCGGCGGGCCCGTCGAGGACGCCGTGGCGCGGCAGCTGGCCGAGTTGTGGAGCGTGGACACGCTCGTGACCGGAACGGTGCGCCGCGCGGGAAACCGTGTGCGCGTGGATCTCGCCGTCCTTCCGGTCGGGCCTTCCGGCGCCGGTGCGCCGCAGCCGCTCGCCGCGGAAGGAGCCGGGGAAGGAGACATCTTCCGCATCGTCACGGATCTCGGAGCGGAGCTGCGCCGCCGGCTGGGCCTGCCGCTGGCCTCGCGAACGCGGGCCTCCGAAACCGCGTCGCTCGAGGCGGCCCGGGCGTACGAGGAGGGAAGGGGCGATCTCGCGCGAGGCGACGACCTCAAGGCGGCTCCCGCCTTCGAGCGGGCCGTGGCCGCCGACCCCGGCTTCGCCGCCGCGCTGGAGAGGCTCGCCGAGACCTACCAGAACCTGGGCTATCACGACAAGGCCGTCGGCGCCGCGGAGCGCGCGTTCGCCGCCGCCGGCAAGGGGGAAGGTCGCGCGGCCTACCGCGCCCGCGCCAGGCTCGCGCTCCTGCGCGGCGATCCCGCCGGGGCGGAGAAGAGCTACCTCGCGCTTCTCCACCGGTATCCCAACGACATGGAGCCACGGCTGGACCTGGCCTCGGCGCAGGCCGCGCAGGGGCACAACGCCGAGGCGGTGGCGACGCTCAAGGCGGTCGTCGCCGTGGACTCCAACGACCCGCGCGCCTGGTTCCTGCTCGGCAAAAACACCATCCTCATGGGAGAGAGCACGCGCGCGATCAAGGATTACCTCGTGCGTGCGCTCGCGCTGCAGGACCAGCTCCACAACGAGAAGGGGAAGGCGGACGTGCTCGCCACGATCGCGAGGGCCTACCAGCGCTTAAACGACTTCCCCAGGGCTCTCGAGAACTACACGGCCGCCTGGCAGATCCAGAGCGCCCTCAATGACGAGCTCGGCCAGGCCGGCACGCTGCGCGGGCGGGCCCTGATTCTGCAGGCGATGGGCAAGCCGCAGGAGGCGGAGACGGACCTCGCGGCGGCGCGTCGCCTCTACGAAAAGCTCGGCGACCGCGTCGGAATGGCCGACGCGTGGAACGCCTCGGGCGTCGTCGAGGAGTCGCGGGGCGCTTACCGCCAGGCCCTCGAAGCGTACCAGGAAGCCCTGAAGCTCCGCCGGACGCTCGGAGACGAGAGGCTGATGGCGCAGAGCTACGACAACGTCGGCTACATCTATTACCTGCAGGGACAGTACGAGGACGCGCTCGTGTACTGGCAGCAGGGCCTGGATCTCCGCCGCAAGATCGGGGAGAAGAGCGGCATCGTCTTCTCGCTGCAGAACCTGGGCTTCCTGCAGACGGCGCAGGGGCAATGGGACCAGGCGGTCCGCACGTTCGTGGACGCGCTCGAGAAGAGCCGCGAGATCGGTCAGAAAGACGCCACGGTGATCTCGCTCGGCAACCTGGGGGTCCTCTACGAGCTGCGCGGCCGCTTCTCCGCGGCGCTTTCCTCGCTCGACGAAGCGCTCGGCGTCGCCCGCGGCATGAACTTCGCGGCCGCTCAGACCGAGTTCACTCTCAAGAAGGCCGCCCTCCTCCAGGGTCTGGGCCGCGGGGAAGAGGCCGGGGCGTTGCTCGCGCAGGCGGAGAAGTGGGTCGCCGCGACCGGCAACCGAGAGCAGCAGGCGGACCTCGATGTGCTGCGCGGGAGGTGGAGCCTCGCGCGCGGCGACGCCGCGGCCGCTCGCGCCGCCTTCGACCGGGCGCAGCCGCTGGCACGGGAGAGCGGGAGCCGGGTCTCCCTGCTGCAGGCCCGCCTGGCGCGCGCTTCCGCGCAGGCGGAGACGGCGGCGGGGATCGCTGAGATCGCCGCCGTCCTCCG
>JAWOLE010000025.1:0-3226 GCA_033853815.1 Thermoanaerobaculia bacterium | reverse complement strand
ACGAAGAACGCCAGGAAGATGAGTCGCCCGCGCTCCGCCTTCGCTCTTCGAGCTTCGGCGGACGAGTCCTCCTTCGGGCGCCACACGAGTCCGTAGATCGCGAGCGCGAACAGGACCGCGCCCGCGTAGGCGAGCGGCATTCCGGACGCGTCTTTGCGCTCCGCCTGGACCGGGCTCTTGCCGTAGATGCCGTGGGCAAAGGGCAGGACCGCCGGCAGAAGTCGCGCCGCCGCCTCATCGATCGAGACGGACTGGGACGATCCACCAGAGGCGAGCGCGGTCTGTCTGGACCGGTACTCGGCCGAGTTTCGAATGGCCTCGAGGAGCGGAAAGAGCTGCGGCCCGGCGAGGAGGAAAGCGAGGACACCCGCCAGGACCGCCGAGCCGATAGCCTGCGGGAATCGGCGGCGATGACCCGTGAGCTCCCAGAGGAAATAGACGCCTCCGGCCGCGACCGAGTGCAGGAAAGCCTCGGGATGCCCGCCGGCGAGGGAGAGGAGCAGCGCGGCCACCGCCAGCCTCACGCCGTTGCTTCGACCCGAAGCGATTCGCCGCAGCCCGAGAAGCAGAAGGGGGAAACTCGCGAGCGCCGTTCCCACAGCCCATCCGTCGAAGAAGACGAGGTAAGTCGAGAACCCCCATCCGAGCGCGCCGACGAGAGCTGATAGGGGCCGGAGCCGGAAGTCGAAGAAGAAGAGGAAGCCGCAGAGAAGCGCGAGGAAGATCGTGAACGCGCACGAAAACGTCCAGGACAGGGCGAGCGGCAGGAGGATCCCGACCCAGGTGGACGGATGAAAGATCGCCGCCTGCGAGGCGCCCAGCAGAGGATTGCCCGCCAGAACGAACCGGTTCCAGAAGGGAAAACGGCCGTTGAGGAGGGATTCGCGCACGGCCGCCCTCCAGGGCAGGTTCGCGAAAGCGAGGTCCGAGAGGATCGGGTTGGCCATCCGCCGGACGCCGTGCTCGGCGGCCACGTTCTTCCACGGGTCGTGGCCGTAGTAGAGGTCCGCCGGCCCGTAGACCTCGCCCAGGAGCATCGCCTTTCCGCAGAAGACGAGCGGCGCGAGCGCCAGGAGGATCCCGGCGAGAGTTGGAAACGGACCCGCGTGCCTTCGCGCCAGCCACAGGGCCGCCGCAGCCGCCGCCGCGTAGGTCAGCCACAGCGCGACGACTTCGAAGTGCGGAGAGCTCAACGCCGCTGGATTTTACTTCCCGGCGTGAGGATGGTCGTCAGCAGTCGCGACAAAGCGAGATGTCGCAGCGATCTCCACGACGTGGCGCAATCGAGAAGGGCGGGAGGGGACGTACCGAGCGTCGTCGGCCGCGATAGCGGCCGAGGGACGCGACATGCGGCGGGTCCGCCCGCCGCAAACCCCCTCCCCCGCGGCACCGTTAGCAGGAGGCGCGGCTCGGCGAGGGGCAGCGCCCACTTCGTTCGCGGCGCGCGCGAGGTCCCAGCTCCCGTAGCAGAAACTCTCGGCGCCGGTCGCAAAGCGACCGCCTGCGCCGAAAGCCGCGCGCGCCGCGGGAGCGGAGCGTTTGAGCGGGATCAGGCGAGCGGTCGAGCCTGCATCCAGGCGACCCGCTCGCCGGTGCGCCGAAAGGCGCAGATCCCGCGCAAGCGCGAAGCGACGTCTAGAAGGGCCAGAGCTTCGAAGGCAGGTTCTTGGCGATGTCGTTATAGAGGATGACCGAGAGCAGGGCGAGGATCAGCAGGAAGCCCACCTGGAGGATCCGCTCCTTGATGGCCAGGGAGAAGTCGCGGCGCGCCGCCCCTTCGATCGACAAGAGAAAGAGGTGGCCCCCGTCGAGAACCGGGATCGGGAGCAGGTTGAAGATCCCGAGCTGGAGCGAGATCGCGGCCATGAGCGCGACGAGCGGCACCGCACCCGTGCGGGCGGCCTCGCCCGAGAACTTGGCGATGTCGAGGGGCCCCGACATCGTCCGCAGGCTCGCCCGGCCGACGAAGAGACGTCCGAGGATCGAAAGCGTCATGCGGAAGTCGGTCTGGACGCGGCGCCACGCTTCGACGACAGCCTGACCGGGCGGGAAGCGCTCCGTCACCTCTTGGAGGTCCGCGGCCACCTGAACGCCGACCTTCCACGAACCGTCGGGATCACGGCGCGGAGAGATCTGCGTCGCTTGCGGCTTACCGTTTCGCAGGTACCGGATCTCGAAGGGCCCGGGAGCCGCCTGGCTGATGGCCGCGACGAACTTGGTCAGGATGTCCTCCGGGGCCCCGCGGATCTGGCGCCCCGCGATCGACACGACGACGTCTCCCTTCTTCAGACCCGCCCGGTCGGCGGGATCGCCGGAGACAACCGTGAGGATGCGCGGCTCTCGCGGGGCTGCCGCGTAGAGGCCGACCTCGCCGATGTCGTACTTGGTCGCGGCGCGCGGCGTGACCGAAAGGGACAACGTGCGGCCCTGGCGATCCACCTGGACGTCGAGCTTCTGGCGGGCGTTCATGGCAAACAGGAACAGCGCGTCTCTCCAGCGCGGCGTCAGCCTGCCGTCGATCGAGAGGATGCGGTCGCCCGGCGCGAAGCCCGCCTCCGCCCCGGGGGAGCCCGCCTCAACGACCTGGACCACCGGCGGCTGCAGCTCGTAGGCCGGAACCTGCACCCCGAGCGAGAAGACCGTCGTATGGAGGACGAGGGCGAGCACGAGGTTCATCGTCGGGCCCGCGATCAGGATCAGACCGCGCTGCCAGCGCTTGCCGACGGGACGGGCCTCGGTGGAGGTCCCTTCCGTCAGTGTCGATTCATCCGGCCCCAGCCCGATGACCTTGACATATCCGCCGAGGGGAATCGCGGAGAAGCGGTAGTCCGTCCCGCGCCACGTCTTGCCGAAGATGCGCTTGCCGAAGCCGATCGAGAAGACCTCGACGGGAAAATGGAAGGCCTTGGCGACGGCGAAGTGGCCGAACTCGTGAACGACCACGAGGACGGACAGCACGAACAGCAGGGCAAGGGTGTTTTCGATGATGTTCAAACGGTTGCTCCCTGAACCGGCGTGGCCACGGCCGCCCGCCCCAACTTCTTGACCGCCTCGGCCGCGTCTCGCCTGGCCGCGCGGTCGATCTCCTCGGCCTCCTCGAGGCTGCCCGGCGCGGGAACGCGGCCGGCCGCGGAAGCCGTCTCGGACACCACTCGAACGATCGAGGGGAAGGAAATCTTCCCGGCGAGGAAGGCCTCGACGGCGATCTCGTTGGCGGCGTTGACGA
>JAWOLE010000024.1:0-7316 GCA_033853815.1 Thermoanaerobaculia bacterium | reverse complement strand
GTCTGGCCTATGCGGAAGAGATGGATGTCGAGGATGTTTTGCATTTCAGAACAGAGAAACTTGCAGGATCGATGCCGGGGCGGCGGGAACCGCGGGTCGTCCGTAGTCCTTAGTCCGTGGTCCCTGGTCGTTCTCGAATGTCGGCCACAGACTAAGGACTAAGGACTAAGGACTAAGGACCAGGGACTTCTTCCAAAAGTTCGAGCGCGGCGACCGTCAGGATAGATCGCCATCGCCTGTCAAGAAAGCGTCCGATCCGTGTGCGACACTCTCGCCCATGTCGAGCCCGGCGCAGAAACCACGGCGCGCCGGAACACTGGAGAGCCTGCGCGCCGCCCTCTCTTCCCGCCGGATCGGGGCGGTCACGCTGCAATCCTTCTCCTCCGGCCTTCCTCTCGGGCTCGTCTGGATTTCCCTGCCGGCCTGGCTGACGTACCGCGGAGTGGACATCCGGACCGTCGGGCTCTTCTCGCTCGCCCAGGCTCCGTGGACCTTCAAGTTTCTCTGGGCGCCCCTGATGGACCGGTACAGTCCCCGCTTCCTCGGGCGCAGGCGTTCCTGGATGATCGTCTCGCAGGTCCTCCTGATGGCGGGCCTGGCGGCGCTCGCTCTGCAGGGCGGCTCTCCGAAGGTTGCCATGGTTGCCGCGATCGCCACGCTCATCGCGTTCTGGTCCGCGTCCCAGGACATCGCCATCGACGGTTATGCCGTCGAAGTCCTGGAGCGCTCCGAACAGGGTCTCGCCGTCGGCGCACGCGTGGCGCTCTACCGGGCCGCGACCCTCGTATCCGGAGCGGTGGCGATCACGTTCGGAGAGCGGATCGGCTGGAGCGTGGTCTTCCTCCTCCTGGCGCTTCTCTTCCTGCCGCTCGCCGCCGTCGTGATCTGGTCGCCCGAGCCCGTCGCCGCGCCCCCGCCGCCGCGGACGCTGCGGGAAGCCGTGTTCGACCCGCTCGTCGACATCTTCCGCCGGTCGCGGGCCCTCCAGATCATCGGGTTTCTGCTCCTCTACAAATTCGGCGAGAACCTCGCGACCGCGCTGACGCGGCCGTTCCTGATCCAGAAGTGCTTCGCGCCCGAAGACGTGGGCCTGGCGACGGCGACGATCGGCCTCATCGCCATCATCGGCGGAACCTTCTTCGGCGGCTGGATGGCCGACCGCATAGGGCTTGGCCGGGCGCTCTGGATATTCGGCGCGATCCAGTCCGTGGGGTTCCTCGGGTACATCGCGGTCGATCGCATGACGCCCGGGGTTCCGTGCGCCGGCGGGACGCCGGCGTCCGCCGTCCTCGTCCAGCCTCTGGTCGCCCGGCTCGTCATGTACGCCGCGGTGGGCATCGAGAACGCGTGTCAGGGAATGGCGACGGGAGCCTTCGGCGTGCTCCTGCTTCGAATCACCGAAAGGCAGTTTTCCGTCACGCAGTACGCTCTTTTTTCGAGCGTCTTTTCGCTCGGGCGGACGCTTGCGGGCCCGCCCGCGGGCTTCCTCGTGGACGCGATCGGCTGGACCCCTTTCTTCCTCGTCAGCACGGCCGCCTCCGTCCCCGGGCTCGTCCTCCTCCAGCGGTTCGTTCCCATCGGCTCGCGCGAGCCGCTCCTGCAGGAGGAGACACCCGTCGTGCGGCGGCCCGTCTCTCGCGGCCGGCTGGCGCTTGCGAGCCTTCTCGCGGGGCTGACGGGCGTCGCGCTCGCGGCCGCGAGCTCGGCTCTCCTGGCGGCGCTCAAGGAGGTCCGGGGGAAGCCCGGGGCGTCGCTGCACGTCGCCGGCGCCCTCGGGCGGCTGTTCTCTCCGTCGGCGCCTTCGGACTGGATCCGGCTCGCGGGCCTCGCCGTCATCGGGCTGCTCTGCGCGGGCGCAACCGCCGCCTTCCTGGCTGCGCGCCACGGTCTCGCGCGCCCCGGAGCGGAGAAGAGTTCCCCTGTCAGCTAGCGGCACCTAACATTTGAATCGATAGTGGCGGAAACCCCGCCCCGGAGCCTGCGGCATTCCCTGCCGGGGCACGCTCGCGCAGGCCGTTACAAGGAGAACCGGCGCTCGCTGAGGGTTCCTCGCGGTCTCAGCGTGGTACCGGCCGCGGTTTTCCATGCTCGTCACCCATCACCCCGTAGGGGAATGCCTCCGGCTCCGGGGCTCCAGTCGGACGTATCGCGGCGCTGGAGCCACGGCGGCGGCGGAGCCTCCCGGAGGAGGCCATGAGCGAAGGAGCACACCGAAGACCCCCAATCGTCACGCTGCTCGTGCGACTGAGCGACGAGCGACGGCCCGGAACTCCTCTGCGCGGCCGGGCCGGCGCGTGCCGACGAGGGAGGCGCAGCCGATGCCGTGGCGGATTGAAAAGGAAGGTCATTCCTATGACCGGCATCGATTCCGCTGTTACAAGGCAGCTAGCTGTGCTTCGGGGCGGACGGCTGGAACGACCGTCGCACCCCGGAGGCTCTCTCGAAGAATTCGGCGAGGCCCTTCTCGTCCCGGGCGCGCACGGAGCCGGCCAGAGCCGCCAGCTCGCGGCGCACCGCCTCGATTGCTTCGGCCAGGGCCTCCGGGTCGGCCAGAGATAGCTCCATCGCCAGACCCACGGGTGTCTCGGCGAGGCGCGTCGTGTCGAGCAGCCCCGGCCCGGCGAAACGGTCGAGTCCGGTGCCTGCCTGTGAGGAGACGGCGCGGGCGAGCGCGGACGCGGTGGCATGCGGCAGGTGGCTCGCCCAGGTCATGAGGGCGTCGTGGCGGTCCGCCTCGACGAGGACGGGATGGGCTCCGAGACGGCGGGCGAGCTCCTGAACGGATTCGATCGAGCGCGCGTCGCTGCGCTGCGTCGGCACGACGAGCCAGGGATGGTTCTGGAAGAGATCGGCTCTCGCGCCGCCGATCGTGGATCCTGCCATCGGATGGCTTCCGACGAAGCGCGCCGAGGAGGGCAGCCCTCGGGCGGCCGCGGCGATCGGTCTCTTCAGAGAGGCCGTGTCCGTGAACAACGCGTTCGGCGCAGCCGCGATCGCCTGCGGGAGGACGTCGATCGTTTCGGCGGTCGGGACGGCCAGGAGCACGACCTCGGCGCCGCGCACCGCATCGGACAGAGACTCCGTCGCTTCGATCCCGAGTTGTCGGGCGCGGGCCCGCGCCTCGGAGTCCCGGTCGTAGCCGCGGGCTTCGAGCGCCAGAGCGGCCGATCCGCCGATCAGACCGAGGCCGACGACCGCGGCCCGCATCAGGCCTTCTCTCCCGGAAGGTGAACGGGCTCCTCCTCGTCGTCGCCGGGCACCCGCACCGCCCATTCGGAGCGCAGGCGCCGCGCGCCGCGCAGGAAGACGTGGCGGATCTCGGCCTGAGGGCGATCGGTGTTCCAGTGGATCAGGATGCGAATGCACCGCCCGAGCGATCCCGGGACCGGGATCTCGCGGGCGCACAAGAGCGGGACGTCCTTCCATTCGGCGAAGCCGCGGGCCGCCACGGCCGGGAAGGCCGCGTCCAGGTCCTCCGTCACGGTGAAGAGGGCGCTCGCGATGTCGTCCGCGCGAAGGCCGTTCAACTCCACCAGGAGCCGGATCAGCTCTCGCGTTCGCTCGGCGATCTGGCCAGCCTCGTTGGAGGCGACGGTCGTCGCGCCGCGCAGGCCGCGAATCACGTCTCCCGCCTTGTGGGATGCGTTGTTTCTCGCACGAAGGGCGGATTATCTCCGACAGTGATAAAGAGAGTGGAGTGAGACAGGAATCCTTAAGGTACGTGCTCGGGATCGACGCCGGCGGCACCAAGACGCGGGCACTGCTCGCCGACGAAGCGGGCCGCGTCGTGGGGGAGGCCCTCGGCGGCGGCGCGAACCTCGCGACGCACGGCGAGCTGGAAGTCGAGAAGGTGCTGCACTCCCTGGTCGACAAGCTGGAGGGAGAGGGAGGCGCTCGCGCGGCCGCGATCGCGCTCGGCATCGCCGGAGCGGACCGCCCGGCGGACCACGCGGTCCTGCGGGAAATCCTGCGGCGCATTGGTTTCAAGGAGCGGGTCGTGGTGGCCAACGACGCGCGCATCGCGTTCGTGGCCGGCTCGAAGCTGCGCGTGGGGCTCGCGCTCGTCTGCGGCACGGGCTCGATCGCCTGGGGCCGGAACGCTTCGGGAGCGGTCGCGCGCGCCGGCGGCTGGGGATGGCATCTGGGGGACGAGGGCTCCGGATTCTGGATCGGGGAGCGCGCTATCCGGGAAGTCCTCCGCGCGTCGGACGGGAGAGGGCCGGCCACCTCGTTGGAGAATCCGCTCCTCCGGCACTTCGGGATCGCGCGCCCGGAAGAGCTCATCGGAGCCCTCTACGATCGCGATTACCCGAGGCACGAGGTGGCGCTGTTCGCCGTTGCCGTTGAGGAGGCGGCGCTCCAGGGCGACGGCGTTGCCCGCGGGATCCTGGCCGACGCCGCCGGCGAGCTCGTCCTCGCCGCGAAGAGCGTCATCGCCCGGCTCGGCCTGGAGAGCGCGCCCTACGACGTCGTCCTCTCCGGCGGCACGTTTCGCGCGCTGCCGTCGCTCGAGGCGTCCGTGCGAACGAAGCTCGAGAGCGGCAATGCCCGGGTCTGCCGCCTCGAGGAGGAGCCCGCCGTGGGCGCGGTGCAACTTGCCCTGGAGGAACTGAGGAAGAAATTGTGAATTGAGAATTGTGAATTGAGAATAGGGCATGTCGGGTCAGCCTCATTCACAACTCTCAACTCTCAATTCTCAATTTTCCACTCTCGCTACGGAGGCGTTAAACTGATGAGGTTGAATTTTCGCTTCCGAGAGACTTCATGAAACGTTTGATCGTCAACGCGGACGACTACGGCAGAACCCCGGGCGTCAACGAGGGGACGCTCGAGGCTTATGTCATGGGAATCGTCACTTCGGCGACGGTCATGGTCCTGGAGCCCGCAGCGGAGGAGGGGATCCGGCTGGCCGGCGCCGCGGCGCCCGACCTGGCTCTGGGCCTTCACTTCGCCGTGACGGGCGGAGGCCCCTGCGCCAGCCCCGCCGCATCCGTCCCGAAGCTCGCTCCCGGAGGCCGGTTCGTCCGGTCGTTCGAGGAGCTCCCCGACCGGATTCCCGAGCAGGAGGTCCGGCAGGAGCTCGAGGCGCAGATCGCCCTCTTCGAGAAGTACGCGGGGCATCCGCCGACGCATCTGGATTCGCACCACCACGCGGCTTTGCACATCTCTGTCCAGCCGGTCTTCGCGGCCGTCGCCAGGGAGCGCGGCCTCCCGGTGCGCGCGGCCAACGCGCGGTCGCGCGACCAGCTGCGCGAGGGAGGTCTCAAGATCCCGGACAACTTCATCGAGTCCTTCTACGGGTTCGGCGCGACGGCCCAGAACCTGCGGTTCCTCCTCTCGCATCTGCGCGACGGGGTGAGCGAGCTGATGTGCCACCCCGGCCACCCGGACGACGCGCTGTTGAAAGGCAGCACGTACGCGCGGGAGAGAGAGAAGGAGATCGAAGCCCTCTGCGATCCTGCCATCCGCGAGGCTGTCACCGCGGACGGGATCGAGCTCATCACGTTCCGCGAGCTCGCTTGAGGGTCGAGGTCCTGAAGGGCTCCCGGGCCGCCTCCCGACGCGCGGCCGGCGAGATCGCCGCCCTGCTCGCGCGAAAGCCGCGGGCGCGGCTGGCCCTGGCCTCGGGCAAGACGATGATCCCGGTCTACGCGGAGCTCGTCCGCCTCCACCGTCTGGGCCTCGCTCCGTTTCGCAGCGCCCGGACCTTCAACCTCGACGAGTTGCGCCTCGCTGCCGGCGATCCGCGCAGCTTCCGCTCCTTCATGGAGCGACATCTCTTTTCCAGCGTGGACCTCGCGGAGAGCCGGATTCACTTCCTGCGCGGCGATGCCGGGGACGCCGCGGCCGAGTGCCGCCGGTTCGAGAGGGACCTCGAGCGTTTCGGGCCGCTCGACCTGGCGCTCGTCGGTGTCGGCGTGAACGGCCACGTGGCTTACCTCGAGCCGGGCCGGGCGCTCGCGCCGCGGACAGCGCGGGTGCGGCTCTCTCCCTCGACGCGGCGGCGCCTGGCGTCGCAGGGGATGCGCCCGGCGCCGCGGGAGGCGCTGACGATGGGGATCGAAACGATTCTCGCGGCGTGGCGGCTCCTTCTCGTCGCAACGGGACGGGAGAAGGCCAAGGCCGTCGCGGCCGCGCTCGAAGGTCCGGTCACGCCGCGATGGCCCGCCTCGTTCCTTTCCCTTCATCCGGACCTGACCGTGGTCCTCGACCGCGCCGCGGCCTCCCGTCTCTCACGAGGGGGCACCGGTCTTGCTTCAAGAAAAGAGACGAGGAGGACTCATGCCTTATAAGGAGATCATGGAGCGCTCCGAGGAGGACAAGAGCGAAGGCAAGTCCCCCGGCACGCAGGCCGGAGAGTTCGTTCGCGAAGAGATGCACCACGTCCGCGAGGGCAAGCACGGCGCTCGCTCGACCAAGCAGGCGATCGCGATAGGCCTGTCCAAAGCCCGCCGCGCGGGAGTCAAGCTGCGCGCGCCGAAGAAGGGAACAGCCTCGGCCGCGACGCGCCGTAAGGCCGCGCGGGACGTGCGCCGGGGCAAGAACCGCAGGACACCTTCGAGGACCCGCGCACGCGCCGTCCGCAGGGCGCTCCGCCGCGAAGGTCACCGCGCGGCATCGAGGAAGGCTCTCTCGCGTCAGGCGCACCGCGCCGCATCCCGCCGCTCGGCGGCGTCTCGGTCGAGGGCCGCCCGGAAGGCCGCGGCCACGCGCAAAAAGAAATAGCTCTCGGTTCTCAGCTGTCAGCTCTCAGCTCTGAGAACCGACCTGAGATCGCCATTCGTCTCTTCGAGGCGGCGGCGGGCGGCGGCCGCGGAGAGACCGGCGCGGCCCATCACGATCGCGGTCTTGACATCGCCGCCGGCGCGGGCGAGGAGAGCCCGGGCCTTGCGCGGCGAGGTCTCCGTCGCAGCGGCGACGATGCGCAGGGCCCGGTCCTTCAGCTTCGCTGAGCCGGCCCGCAGGTCCACCATCCAGGGTCCGAAGACCTTCCCCGAGGAGGCCAGGGCCGCGGTCGTGATCTGGTTCAAGGCGAGCTTGGTCGCGGTGCCGGCCTTCAGCCGCGTCGAGCCGGCTACGACCTCGGGACCGGTGTCGAGCCGGACCAGGATCCCGGCGGTCTTCTCGATTCCGGGGGATCGGGCCGCTGTCACGAGGACCGTGGAGGCCCCATTCTGCCGGGCGCGATCGAGAGCCCCGCGCGCGAACGGAGTGACCGAGCTCGCCGAAACGCCGATGACGAGATCCCCGCGGCGCGCCCGCGCGGCGCGCTCGTACCCGTCCTCGTAACGGTCCTCGGCTCCTTCCCGCGCGCG
>JAWOLE010000023.1:0-4208 GCA_033853815.1 Thermoanaerobaculia bacterium | reverse complement strand
GTCATGGCGAAGTGCCGGATCGGCCATACGGCCGAGGCGAGGATCCTCGAGGCGCTGAAAGTGGATTTCATCGACGAATCGGAGGTCCTGACTCCAGCGGACGAGGAGAACCACGTCTACAAGCACGATTTCGTCGTTCCCTTCGTCTGCGGATGCCGGAACCTCGGGGAAGCGCTGCGGCGGATCGGCGAAGGGGCGGCCATGATCCGAACCAAGGGGGAGGCGGGCACCGGGGACGTCGTCCACGCCGTCAAGCACCTGCGCGAGGTCTGGCGGGACATCCGCAACTTGACCCTCATGAGCCGGGACGAGCGGATGGCCGAAGCCAAGCGCCTGGCCGCGCCATACGAGATCGTCGTCGAGGTGGCGGAGACGGGCAAGCTTCCGGTTCCCAACTTCGCGGCGGGGGGCATCGCGACGCCGGCCGACGCCGCCCTCTGCATGTCGCTCGGGGCCGAGGCGGTCTTCGTCGGCTCGGGAATCTTCAAGTCGGACGATCCGGCCCGGCGCGCCCGCGCGATCGTCAAGGCGACGACGCACTGGCGCGACGCCGCGGCCCTGGTGGAGGCCGAGGAGTCCCTGGGCTCGGGCATGAAGGGGATCGAGGCCGCCAGCCTGCCCGAGGAAGCGCGGCTGCAGACGAGGGGATGGTGATGTCCCAATCGGGTGATCGGGTGATCGAGCCATCTGGTGATCTGCCTCGATCGAAACCCGTTTCGACTAAATCACCCGATCACCCGATCACAAGATCGCCCGATTCAGTGGCGGTCCTGGCGCTGCAGGGGGACTTCGAGGCGCACCGCAGGAAGCTCGCGCGGATGGGAATCGCCTCCTTCGAGGCGAAGCGGCCAGGCGATATCGAGGATGCGGCGGGGCTCGTTTTGCCCGGGGGGGAGTCCACGACGATCTGGAAATTCTTCGAGTCCGCGCCATGGGAAGGGGCGATATCCCGGTTCGCGCGGAGCGGGCGGCCCATCCTGGCGACCTGCGCCGGCGCGATCGTGCTGGCGCGCGAGGTTTCCAACCCCGTCCAGAAAGGGATGGGGCTTCTCGACATCGCCGTCGAACGCAACGCCTACGGCCGCCAGGTGGACTCCTTCGTGGGTACGGTCGACGCCCCGCGTCTGGGCGGCGAGCTACCGGCCATCTTCATCCGGGCGCCGAGGATCCGCAGGGTGGGGCCGGGCGTCGAGGTCCTCGCGACTCTCGCTGGAGAGCCCGTCCTCGTACGGCAGGACAACGTCGTTGCCGCGACCTTCCATCCGGAGCTGACCGAGGACGAACGGATCCACCGCATGGTCTTCGGGTCTGCGACGCGCGAGAGAAAGAGCGCTTGACCTTCGTCCGAGTCGAGGATCGCGGCGGAGTCCTGGTCGTCGCGCTCGACCGCCCGCCGGCCAACGCCTTTTCTCTCGAGCTCGTCTCGGAACTTCGCGCGGCGTTGCGCGACAGCGGGGGAGCGAGGGCGCTCGTGCTGACCTCGGCCAATCCGAAGCTGTTCTCGGCGGGGTGGGACCTGCCACGCGTGATCGCTCTCGATCGGGACGGGATGAAGGACTTCTTCGAATCCTATTGCGACCTCGTCCGCGAGGTGTTCGCCTATCCGGCGCCGCTCGTCGCCGCGCTGCCCGGGCACGCGATCGCCGGCGGTCTGATCGTCGCCGCGGCCGCCGACGAGCGTTGCGCGGCGGAGGGCGCCGGGCGCTTCGGCCTATCCGAGGTGGCTCTCGGCGTGCCGCTGCCGGCCTCGTGCCTGGAGCTTTTCCGCTACCTGCTCGGCGGGCGCAGGATGGAGCGGCTCGCGGCCTCGGCGCAGAACGTGGCGGGGGAGTCGGCGGTCGCCCTGGGTCTTGTGGACAACCTCGTTCCGGCCGCGGCCCTCCTCGACTTTGCCCTCGAGCGAGCCGGGCAGCTCGCGAGGGGATCCTTTGCGGCCTATGCGGAAGTCAAGCGGCGCGCCCGCGCGGAGGCGCTCGCGCGCTTCGACGCAGCTCGAAAGGACGATCCGTTCCTGGACTTCTGGTTCTCGCACGACGCCCGTGCCCGCATCGCCGCGCTTCTCGAGAAACTGCAGAAATGAGAATCGGTTGATCTGCGATCGGGTGATCGGGTGATTGTCAGGGCCGATCACCCAATGGCTCGATCACCCGATCACCCGATTCCATGATCTCCGCTGAGGACATCCTCGAAGCTCTGGACCTGTCTCCGGCCCCACCATCCTGGACGTTCCTCCAGGTCCTTTTTGCGCGGTTCAACGACCGCGTCCCCTTCGAGAGCGCTTCCAAGATCGTTCGCGACGCGGTGGTCGCCGACCCCGCCGCAAAGCCGCGCCTGCCGGAAGTCTTCTGGAAAGAGCATCTCGAGACGGGCGCGGGCGGAACCTGCTTTGCGCGCGTCGCGGCTTTCGAGGCCCTCCTCTCGCGGCTCGGTTTCGATTGCCGCACCGTCCTGGGCCGCGTCCAGTCGGACTTCGATCATGCGTCGCTCCTGGTCCGGGCGGGAGGAGAGGAGTGGATCTGCGACGTGGGTTTCCCGCTGCCGGGTCTCCTGCGTTGCGCGGATTCCGAGACCGAAACGGGTCGCGGCACGCTGCGCGTGGCCCGCGCCGAAGATGGTTGGCGCGTCCGGTTTCTCGGCGGCGTGCCGGAAGGCCCTCGCGAGCTCGAGATCTTTCCGGCGCCCGTTTCCCCGGAAGAGTTCTCGCGGCGGTGGAGGCAGACGTACCGCCGACCGTCGAAGTTTCTCGAGGCGGTCTCGCTCTTCCGGGAACGGGAAGCACGCGCCGTTTCGTTTTCCGGCGGAGAGATCCGCGTGGACGATCTCCATTCGCGGACCCGCATTCCTCTCCCATCCCCGCGTGCGAAGGTCCTGGAGGAGCAGTTCGGCGTGGACGCGGAGCTCCTCGAGCGCGCCTTCTCCATCGCCGGAGATAGCGAACCGGAGATCGCGACGGCCCGGATCAGCGCTTACCTCGCCGTGGAGGCCTCTCCGCAGAAGGCCTTCGAGGCCATCGCTTCACCGGAAGGGTACCGAAGGCTCATGGAGGGCGCCGCGCGGGTGGCGACCCTCGAGGCCTCGGAAGGCGTCTGGCGCGCGCGGCTGCTTCCGCCCGGAGAGAGCGCGGCGGACGAGCAAGGGGCGGGCGTCGAAGAGGAAATCCGTCCCGAGCCGGGACGCCGGGCGCTTCGCGTGCGGCGGGCGGGGCAGGAGTCGACGTACCAGGTGAGGGGCGGACCTCAGACGTTCCTCGTTCGCCGGATCTCTCTGGCGGGTCCGCGGCTCGATCTGCTGCGCAACGACTCGCTCCGCGGCCGGTTCGCCGCCGCCCTCGCCGTGGATCTTCTCGCCTGGGCGAGGCTCCTCAAGTGAGTTCCAGATTCCAGATTCCAGGTTCCAAGCGCCCCGATTCTTCCGTGGAATCTGGAATGTGGAATGTGGAATGGCAGCGAAGCTGCCTAGAAGCGGAAGGACCTTTCCGATTCGAGCAGCTTCAACCGCGGCTGACGCAGCGCCGCGATCTCGCGGCGGATGCGCGAAAGAGAAGGCGGCTTCATGTGGTAGAGGTAGATCGGGACGCGCGGCGGCGCCTTGTCGAGTTCCTCGGAGAGCAGACGCGGCGTGAAGTGCTTCGAAGCCCGGGCCACCCGTGCCTGAGCGTCGGAGAAGGAAACTTCCAGGAAGATCGCCTTGAGGCCCCGGGCGCGGCGCGCTCTTTCCCAGATCGCTTCGGTCGGCTCCGTGTCTCCCGAGAAGAGCACCGAGCGGCCCGCCTTGGAGACGATGTAGCCATAGGCCGGCACGGCGTGGCAGACGGCGAACGCGGTGACGGTGACGCTCCCGACCCGCAGCGGCCGTCCTTCGGCGATTTCCCGCAGCCGGACCGTCGGCCGGCCGCGGGAAGGGAGTCTCAAGAAGTTCGGCCAGAGCCGGTCGTTGAAAAGATCGCGCGAGATCTCGGAGAGCACGGGAGCCGGCGCCAGGACCTCGAGCGGCCGGCGCTGGCCGTAGAGGTTGTCGCAGAGAAGAGGCAGGGAAGCGACGTGGTCGAAGTGGGCGTGCGTCAGCACGACCCGCCGCAGGCGCCGTTGCGCCGCGAGCGGCAGCGCGTCGGTCAGGCATCCGGCGTCCAGGGCCGTGTCGCCGTCGAGCAGGAACGTCGTCAGGCGGTAGCCCGGCGCGGAGCCCCCGTAAGGGCCGAGGACCCGGAT
>JAWOLE010000022.1:0-3987 GCA_033853815.1 Thermoanaerobaculia bacterium | reverse complement strand
GACAGCGGCCGAGGGACGCGACGCACCGAGCGCCCGCAGGGCGCGACAAGCGCCGGGTTCGCCGGCGCTATCCGGCGGGTCCGCCCGCCGCAAAACGGCCGCCCCTACGGCACCAAAGGCGACCGTGGGCTCCCGGTCGGCTCCCGCCCGCCGAAGGCGTCAGCTCACGTGGTTGAGGATCATCACTCCCGTGGCCTGCCCTCCTCCCGCTCCTGGCGTGAACGTGATCGTGTAGTTGATCGTGATCGTCGTCGCGGTCGCCGTGCCCGTGAAGTCCACGCGGCTGACGCTCGCGCTGGGGACGTTCGTCGCGCTGCCGGTAATCGTTCCGTCCGGGCCTATGGTCGCAGTGACGTTGCCGAAGACCGGGGAGGACTGGGTGAACGTGATGCCCGAGGCTCCGTAAGATCCGCTGAACGTCTGCGGAGGCGGGGCGCTCCCTCCGAAGACGTTCCCGCCCAGCGTGATCGTGGCCTGGAACGTCTGCGCGGCGGTGTTCACGCTGACGGCCATGGACGCGGGACCGGTCGTCGAGAACGTATTGTTGTTCCACTGTCCCGACCAGTTTCCCGCGAGCGCTGCGGCCAGACCGGCGCAGTCGAAGGCACTGGTGTCCTGGATGGGCTGGAAGGCCGTTCCCTGCGGGTTCGTATAGGTCTTGACCGTGCCCGTCAGCGTATCGGTCACCGTGATGACGACGTTGACGTTGGTCAGGCCTCCCGCGAACACCCAGTAGCGGCTGTTGAGGGTACAGCCGGGGACCACCTTGATGATCATCTCGACGTTGCTGGACAAGAAGAACCAGAAGTAGCCCGTGTCGGAGGTCAGCGGCACGGCCTGGCCCGAGCCCGCGCGTCCGTCCGAGGTCGTCCAGGCCACGCGCACCTGGAAGCGGCCGGCGCTCAGGCACAGGGTCGTCGCGTCGGGCACGCAGACCGCCTGCGCGGCCAGCCCCGATAACGGATCGGCGCCTCCATCCGCGACGGCGCCCGGGGCGAGCAGCCCGGAGAGCTCCGCCGAGATCGTCGCCGTCGCCGCCTGCAGGGAGGACGCGCCAGCCGGAGGCGGCGCCTTGAGCGCCTCATCCGGCGTCGTCGCGAAGGCGCTCGTGTCCTGGATGGGCTGGAAGGCCGTTCCCAGCGGATTCGTGTAGGTCTTCACCGTGCCCGTCTTCGTGTCCGTCACCGTGATGACGACCTGGACGTTGGTCAACCCGGCCGCGAAGAACCAGAACTTGCCGTTGACGGGAGTTCCGTCCACGACCTTGAGGATCACCTCGACATTGTCGGCGGAGAAGAACCAGAAATAGCCGGTGTCGGAAGTGAGCGTGACAGCCTGGCCCGCCCCGCTTGCCGCTGCCGACTCGGTCTCGCCGATCGGCGGGGAGCCGGCCGCCGTCGTGTACTGCGCCTGCACCTTGAAGCGGCTGTTGTTCAAGCAGAGCGTCGTCGCGTCGGGAGTGCAAGCGGCGCTGCTTGCGGCGGGGTAGTAATACTGGATCGCCTGGATGTCGTCGGTCTGCGGCGAGTCGGGCAAGGACGCCGGGATGGAGGACCGCATGACCGCGTTGTTCCAGTCGGTGGGCGTCGTCGTGCTGTGCGTGCTCTGCGCCTGGTCGGGATGGCCGAGTCCCAGCGTATGCCCCACTTCGTGCAGGACACCGCTGCGGAACGCGGCGGCGGGATACCCGGTGGCGCACGTGCTCTTCCTCATCTCGACCATCCCGTCTTGAATGGCGATGTAATTGCTGTCCCCCTTGAAGAGGACAGGAGTGGTCGTGCCGCTCGGGCCGCCCACGCCGAGGACGCCGCCCGCGCAGCCCATTGGCGTCGTCCAGGACGTTCCGTCGGCAGATGCCGAGACGTCGAGCTTGACGTTGACGTTGCCCGAGCCGGAAACGCCGCTGTACTGGACGTTCGAGCTGGCAACGTGGCTCCACTTGTCCACGGCGTTCTGCACGTGGATCACGCCGTTGGAGCCGTCGGTCAGGCCGCTCTGCGTTCCGGTCACATAAACGACTCCGTTGGGCGAGGATCCCGTGTCCCAGAACCAGCGGAAGAGACCGGGATTCCCCGGCTCGCGGCCTCCAATGTTGACCCACATCGGACTCGCACCGCGCGGTTGGCGCACGAGATCGCCCGAGGGGCTGGCGTACTGGATCGGACCGGCTTCCTGCCCGCAGCCTTCCGCGCGCAGCGCCGCGAGGAAGGAGTCGAGATCACGGATCGGCGTCGAAGCCGCCGGAATCGGAGCTCCAAGCGCGGGCGACGGCGCGCGCCCCGAGAGGTAGTCGTCGGCGTCTTGCCGGAATTCCGGCCGGATGGCGAACGAGTGCCCCGCGGCGTCCTGGACGACGTCGAACTTCGAGAGGCCGAGCTCCGTGAGACGGTACTCGTCCGATGAGGGGTTCAAAGGATCGAGGAAAAGCACGACCTCCGTCTGAAGGTCGAATGTCGGCGTTCCGGGGATTGCCCACGCGCGCTCACCGGCAATACCGCCCGCCAGACGGACCTGGAACCGGCCCGGCAGATCGCCTTTGAGAACCTCCACTGCCTCGAAGGTCATCAGCGTGAACGGCCGGTTGTCGCCATCCACCGTCCCGAGTACGGTCTTCTGATCCACGGCGCGGGCGAGGACGACGGCCGTCGCCTCCCGCGCGAGGTCGCGGTCCGGCATCGGCAGATAGACGGCCGCGCGCGCGGTCTGCGCCGCGGCTCCCGCGAGAAGAGAAAGACATATAGAGAGCGACAGCCGGCGCGCGTGTTCCATGAGCGTCCCCCCAAGAGTTTCTGATTTTTGGTGAACGGGCATGGTAGCCCACGCCGCCCCCCCAGTCCAGCTGGCGCGCTCCTTTAGTGCCGTAGGGGAGGGGCTTGTCCCTCCCGCCTCGTTGTTCTCGCGAAAGGTATGCCGCCGCGTGGGCCGCCCCTGTGGAACTGAAACCTAGTCGCTGTAGCGCCGGCCGGGGGATATGCGCTTGACCTGCCGGCGGTCTTTCCCGCGTCGCCGCTCGTGCAGAGGCCCTATGAGCTGCTCGATCCGCTGCTGGAGCGATCCCCAACGGTTATGTTGCGGGGACCTGACCGAACCGGCTGCCTGGTTCCCTGATGCTTTCCCCGATGGGTCGGTATCCATTGAGATGTCTACCTCCGCCGCCGAAGATCGGCGTCTCAACTCCTGTCCGACGGATCTCAGCTCAACCAGACTAAAGGTGGGCGGAGCTTATCACGCGACCGCACACAACCTTAACCCTGTCTCACCTGCCCGGCCCGTCGTGGTCGCCCCGGATCAGCAGGTAAGCTGGGCTCGAGAGAGATCGATGGACCCCGAGACAGCGGAGGAGATCAAGCGGCACTTCAACGTCGTCGCGGAAGGGCTGCGGTCGGAAATCCGCACAGTAGTGGAAGGGCTTGAGGGTTTACGGGAAGGAGTCACGGCAGAGGTAAAGCTCGTCCGCGAAGAGCTCGGTGCAGTCAAAGCCTTGATTCGGCTCTCCTTAGGGCAGCTCTCATAACAACTCTCGAAGCTGCTCCGGTGTGATGCCCAGGTCTTCCAGAAATGCCAGTCAAAGTCTTCCGTCGGATCTCCTTGCCGGTGTGCATCGGAATCACTACCCGCGCCCGGTCGCTCTCGCGGAAGAAGACGGCATGACTTCCCTTTTGCCGGTCAAGCACGAATCCGAGCTTCCGTGCGACTCGGGCAAGGTCTTTCGCTTCGACTACCGGAAACCTCGGGCTCACACCCCGACTTCGACCGGCCGTATCAGCAGATCCTCGGCCGGGATCGGGTCTCCATGTGCTTTGAGGCTCTCCAGATACAGCGTAATTGCTTCCTGGGCGTTCGCGAGGGCTTCCGCTTCCGTGTCGCCCTGCGTGTGGCACCCCTTTAGGGCGGGGACGAACGCGTGAAACCCGCCGTCATCTTCTCGCTCCAAAATCACGGTATACCGATGGTGAGTCACTGAACCTCCGGAAAACGCATTTTACC
>JAWOLE010000021.1:0-5580 GCA_033853815.1 Thermoanaerobaculia bacterium | reverse complement strand
AGGAGGGCCACGATGAAAATCAGGATTAATTCGGGCATTCCGATGGAGCCGAACATGTTTCCTCCGGTTGGTGATTGTACAATGCGGACTCTAGGGGGGTTCTCTTGAGCCAGCCACGTTCCCGGATCCTCATCGGCCTTTGCCTGCTCGTGGCCGCGACGCTCGTCGGCGGCGCCCTGGGGGAGAAGCTCCCCGCCGCGCCGGACCGCGAGACGCCGCCCCTGGACGAGTATGCCGACATCCTGACGACTCTCTCGGACTGGGCCCCCGAGCCGATCCCGGCCGACAAGATCGTATACGCCTCGATCCACGGGATGCTGTCGCGGCTGGACCCGCACACCGCCTTCCTGGAGCCGGACGACTACGCGGCGATGAGGGAGAAGCAGCAGGGCTCCTTCTTCGGCCTCGGGATCCAGATCCAGAAGAGGATGGGCAAGATCACGGTGATCGCTCCGATGGAGGGCACGCCGGCCTACAAGCTGGGGATCCGCGCCGGTGACGTCATCACGCACATCGAGGATGAAGAGCTCAAGGAGGACGTCTCGACCGACGAGGTCGTCCGCAAGCTCCGGGGGCCCAAGGGCACGCAGGTGACGATCACCATCCGCCGGGCGGGAATCGATGAACCGATCCGGATGACGATTACCCGCGCCGAGATCCCGACGCTGGCCGTCCCCTACGCGTTCCTGATCGGCCCCGACACCGGCTACATCTTCCTGCGGGACTTCACCCACACCTCCAGCCGCGAGCTCGCGGCGGCCATCGACAAGCTCGAGCAGCAAGGCATGAAGAAGCTGCTGCTCGACCTGCGCGGCAATCCCGGCGGAGTTCTGGACCAGGCTGTGGACGTCAGCGACATCTTTCTCGACAAGGGCGATAAGGTGGTCTACACGCGGGGACGGACGTCCTCATCGGCGCAGGACTACTTCGCGCCCGGCGAGGGGCCGCACTTCGACAGACCGCTCGTCGTGCTCGTCAACCGAGGCTCCGCGTCCGCCTCGGAGATCGTCGCCGGAGCCATCCAGGACCACGACCGCGGACTGATCGTCGGGCAGCGGACGTGGGGCAAGGGCCTCGTCCAGAGCGTCTACACGCTGCCTTACGGCGCCGGACTCGCGCTGACGACCGCGCGCTACTACACCCCGTCGGGGCGGTGGATCCAGCGCGACTACAGCGATCTGCTCGCGTACGTCAATCCCGAGGACTCCGACTCCCCCGACTCCAAGTCCGAGGACACGACGAAGAAGACCGGCCAGCCCTTCTACACCGACGCCGGTCGGGTCGTGTACGCGGCGGGTGGCATCACGCCGGATGTTTTCGTGAAGAACGGCTTCGATTCGAAACTCGTCACGCAACTGCTCGCGCGCAACATGTTCTTCAACTTCGCGGTCCAGTGGCTGCCCAAGCACCCCGAGGTCAAGGCCGACGTCCCCGTCACGCCGGCTCTGCGCCGCGAGTTCTTCCAGTACGTGGAGGCCTCCGGGTTCTCGACTGCCGACGAACTCGAGCGGCAGTGGGGCCAGGAGACCAACAAGAACCTGCTCGATCTCGCCTTGCGGATCGACCTCGCCAACGTGCGCTCCGGCCTGGAGGCCGGCTGGAGAGTCCGAGTCTCCGGCGACACCCAGGTCCAGAAGGGTCTGACGCTCTTCGACGAGGCGGCCCGTGTCGCTGCCCTGCCCAAGAAGGCGAACCCCGCTCACGCGGCCCGAACCCTCTGAGAGGGCCGGTCCTCCAGTCCTTAGTCCTTAGTCCGTAGTCCGTAGTCCTTAGTCCGTAGTCCGCAGTCCGCAGTCCTCAGTCCTGCCCGACCAAGGACCAGGGACTAAGGACCAAGGACTGAGGACTGAGAACCGCCGCTATTGCTTCGTGGTGGTGTTGTTCAGGACCACGAACTTCCGGCGGCCGATCTCGCTTCGGAAGGCAGGGCGGCCTGTCGACGCGTTTGGCGTGTCCACGGCGTAGACCACGAGGTCGTGCTGGGAGTCGCTCAGTTTTCCCGTATCCACCGCGAAGACCCATCCCACGTAGGCCACCGGCGGGCTGGTGAAGGGCGTGGCCGGAACCCGGAAATCGTTTGCCGGAACGTCGGGCCGGGCGATGTAGGGCGGGAAGATGCTGCCGACGACCTGGCCGTCGATGTCGATGTCGAGCCGCAGGATCCCGTTGACCCAGGGGGCCTGCCCGCCGTTGTCGTAGTCGAATGCCCAGCCCGAGAAGGTCGTCACGCCTTTGACGAACTGCAGGTCCGTCGGGAGGTCGATGTAACCGAAGGCCGGCTGGTCGCCGAACTTACCCTCGTCGCAGAGGACGTCCACCGAGATGGCGGCAATCTGGGTGACGGTCTCCTTCTCGTCGCCGACTCGGATCGAGAGCGTGTGCTTGCCCGAGGCGACGAAGCCGCCCACGGCCGGCAGGCCCAGAGGACCGGGAACGAGGACGTCGAACAGACCGTTGGGGTCGGGGATCAGAGTGAACAGGAAGAGAAACCCCGAGTTGTCGGCGTTGACGAAGCCGGAGTAGGCCCGGGCGACATCGGGACGATTCACGCCGTAACAGTTGGCCATGACGGAGCCCGTCCGGACGCAGTCCGTCCGGGAATTCGCGATGATGTCCCCGTCGATGAGCAACTCCACGTAAGACACCTGACCCTTGTCCAGGCTCGCGCCCACGTCGAGCGCCCAGCCCGCGACCACGTTCTTGTAGAAGGAGACCGGGATCGCCACGTTGCCGTCGGGGCTCTGAAAACAGGGCTCCGGACAGGAGGAAGCCGGGACGAAGGGGTTATCGGTCGAGCAGAGGATCGAGGCCTTGTCGAGCGGCAGGTTCAGGTAGCCGAAGGGAGGCAGTAGCGAACCGTTGTTGATGATCTGGACGGTCCGCGTGTCCAGCACGTTGGAGGCTCCCTCCCCGTCGAAGGCCCGCACGGAAAGGACGTGCACGCCGTCCACGAAGGCCGTCGTGTCGATGTTGGCCGAGAACCCCGAGTTGAAGGAGTTGGGGACGTCGGGGAAGATCGCGAAGATGTCGGGCCTCGGCGAGCCGTAGATGGCAGTTGAAGGTTTCCCGGTGCCGACGGCGCCGGCGACGATCTTGCCGTCCACGAGGAAATCGATGTGGTCGATCGTCCCCGAGTCGTCCGCCGCCCATCCGATCACCGTCAGAGCGCCGCTGACCCCCTGAGAATCGGTGGCCGCCGGGATGTCGATCGCGCCGAAGGGCGGCTGGTTTGTGCCGACGACGAACACCGTCACCCCCGCCAGGTCGAACGTCTTCGAGTTTCCGGTCTCCGTGACCCGGATCGCCACCGAATGGGGGCCGGCCGACAGGTTGCGCGCGTTGAACGAAGTCATGAAGCCCGGGTCTTGCGTGGGGCTGTCCGCATAGCTCGGAAAGAGCGCCAGCACGTCCGGCCTCGGAATGTTGGTCACGGCACGAGACCGCACGACGCCGTCCACCAGCAGCTCGACCCTGTCCACCCCGGCGAAATCGAGGACGAATCCCGACACCAGGACGACGCCGGCGACAGTCTGGCCGGCCGTCGGGGTATCCAGCGACGCTATGGGGTCGGCTTTCGCGGCGCGGCCTGAAAGTGTGGCGGCGAGGAGCAGAGCAAGAAACGAGAGCAGTCGCCTGGGCATGCGCGATCCTCCCGAAAATTTAAGAAAAGGATGGGGAAATTGCGCTGGAAAGTCAAGCGCTGAAGGACCTTAGCCTCATTTTTTTCGGCGAGAATCGCTCAATTCGATGTTAAAAAGCGTCTATCGCCGTCAGACGCCAGCTCTTCGCCGAGGTCTCGCACCCCCGCGGGGGGCTGCCGCCCGGCTCGCCTCCCACGGCCGGGGCCGCTGAGTCGCGAGGATGAAATCGCATCGGGGCAAGATTCTCGTTTCGCTCGCCCTGACCGCGGTCCTGCTCTTCTTCTTCTTTCGGGGGGTGGAAATCGGCAAGACGCGGGAGGCGATTCTGGGAGCCTCGCCCGGCTGGCTCACGGCGAGCATCGCCCTCGCGCTCCTGACGTTCCTGCTCCGGGCCGTTCGGTGGACCTGGCTTCTGCGCCCGGTCGGCCGCGTTCCCGTCTGGCCCGCGTTCAGCGCGACGGCCGCCGGATTCGCCGCCAACAACCTGCCCGCCAAGGTCGGCGAGGTGCTGCGGCCGTACCTGCTCTCCCGCTCCGAGAGACTCCCCTTCTCCCCGCTCCTCGCGTCCATCCTCCTCGAGCGCGTCTTCGACGGAGCCTCGGTCATCTTCTTCTTCCTCGTCGCGATGGCCGCCGGCGTGACGAAGTCCGGGGGCCTCGCCAAGCTGATCCTTCCGGCGGTGTTCCTCGCCGCCCTCGTCACGGCCGTGCTCTTCGCCGTCTTCCGGCGGGCGAAGACCGAGCGCCTCTTCGAGAGGCTCTGCCGGCTTCTCCCGGAGAAGGTCCAGCCTCGCGTCCGGGACTTCGCGTTGACCTTCGTGGACGGCTTCGCGTCGCTCAAGAGGCCGGGGCTGCTCCTGTCGATCGTGGCCGGCTCGCTGGCGATGTGGTTCGTGATCAACGTACAGATCTACTGCGTCCTCAAAGCGTTTGCGCTGACCCTTCCGCTTTCGGCCGCCTACGTCGTGACGGCCGCCGCGGTCCTTGGCCTGGCCGTGCCGACACCGGGCGGACTCGGCTCCTACCAGATCGCGGTGCAGATCGCTCTCACCGACGTCTTCGCGGTCGCGCGCGCGACGGCCACCTCCGTGGCGCTCGTCGCGTGGGCGGGCTCGTTCGTGCCGATCACGCTCATCGGCCTCGCTCTGTTCCTCTTCTCCTCCCGAAAGGTGCGCCTGCGGGACGTCCCGGAGCCGGAAATCGGAAACCGGTAATCGGGAATCGGAGAAATCGACGATGGACGAAAAGACAGAGAGGGACGAGAATAGCAGCGTGCATTCCAAGTCTCGAGTCCCGGGTCCCGAGTCCCGCCCTTCATGAAATGCCCGTTCTGCGGCGCCGCGGACGACCGCGTGGTGGATTCGCGCGAGAGCCGGGAGGGAGAGGTCATCCGACGCCGGCGCGAATGCGTTTCCTGCGGCCGGCGATTCACCTCCTACGAGACGATCGAGGAAATCCCCTACGTCGTCGTCAAGAAGGACGGCCGCAGGGAGCCCTTCGACAGGAAGAAACTGCGCGCCGGACTCGTCAAGGCGTGCGAGAAACGGCCCGTCCCGCCGGCCAAGCTCGACGAGATCGTGGACGAGGTCGAGACACGGCTCTACGACTCGGAACAGCGCGAGATGGCCACGAGCGAGATCGGCTCCCTCGTGATGGAGCGGCTGCGGGAGTTGGACAAGGTCGCCTACGTTCGCTTCGCCTCCGTGTACCGCAAGTTCGAGGACGTGGACGAGTTCCTGAACGAGCTGAAGGGCCTGATCGGGCGTACCGAGAAGGCGACATGAACGACGTCAGGCGTAAGGCGGAAGGCGTCCGGCGAAGCCTCGGGAGCGTTCCAGGGCCACGCCTCACGCCTCACGCCTCACGCCTCACGAACCGCGGATGAAGAAGGTCGCGCGGTTCTACGGGCCCCTGGTCGAGCTCTCGCGGCTCCAGAGCGA
>JAWOLE010000020.1:0-9314 GCA_033853815.1 Thermoanaerobaculia bacterium | reverse complement strand
GCGGCCCAGTAGAAGGCCGCCTGGTAGTCCTTGTGGATGTCGTAGAGCTTCCCGCCGATCCTGGGTCCGATGATGCCCGCCACGCCCCACGCCGTGAAGAGCAGACCGTAGTTGATGCCGGCGTTCTTGGTGCCCCAGAAGTCGGAAGTCGTGGAGGCGTTGACGGACAGCTGCGTCCCGTAGCACCAATACACGACGAACACGACCAGGTAGAAGAAGACCGGGATGGCGGCGATGCCTCCCGTGTGCGGCAGGATCACCATGGCAACGGCCGAGATCCCGATCATCAGGCGTAGAACGTTCAAGCGGCCGAGGGCGTCGGACATCCAGCCCGAGAAGATCCGGCCGGCCGCGTTGCCGACGGCTCCGATGACGATGGCGTAGGCGGCCAGTTCGGTCGGGACGCCCTTGGTTTTCGCGAACGGAACGAGCTGGCTGATGACCATGAGACCGGCCGAGCAGCCCAGCGCGTAGGCGATCCACATGAGATAGGCCGCGGGGGTGCGCCACATCTCGCCGGGACGGAACTCGTAGGTCGTCGCCAGCGACTTGGGTTTCGAGGCGGGCACCCAGCCCGGCACCTGGTATCCGGCCGGAGGGTTCTTCAGCAGGAACGCTCCGATGAAGGTCATGAAGAAGAAAACGACGCCGAGCACGACGAAGGTCGTGCGCCAGCCGTAGTCCTTGATCAGCCAGTTTGCGGCCAGTGGGCCGAAGATCGCGGAGCCGCCGCCGTAGCCCGCCACGGCTAGGCCGACCGCCAGCCCCCGCTTGTCCGGGAACCATTTGGCCATGACCGGGATGGGCGTCGCATAACCGAACCCGTTACCGATGCCAACGAGGACGCCAAAACAGACGATCAGGTAGGTCAGGCTCGTGGTCTTGGCGGAGAGCAGGAAGCCCACGGTCAGCAGAATGCAGCCTGTCAGAGATACGAAGAAAGGACCGAGCTTGTCCTGCAATCGGCCGGCGACGATGAACGAGATCGCGAAGACGACGACGGCCCACGTAAAGACCAGGGAAGTGTCCGCACGCTTCCACCCGAACTCCTTCTCCAGAGGAGCGACGAAGACGCTCCAGGCGTAGAGCGACCCCAGCGCGAGGTTCATCAAGAGTCCGCCGACGACGCGCCACCATCGGCTCATGGTCGCTTCCCCTGTCACAGCAGCGGCCCCTGGGGACGTCCCAACAGCAGTTGACATTTAGAAACCTCCTCCCTCTCGTGACCTTCGATAATCAACGCGTTTTTTGGCGCTGGTGCTTCTCCAGGATTTCCGTTCGGAAAGAGAAGTGATGCGTGGCGAATCCGTCGTTCGGGATCACGCGTGTGGAACTCCTTCGAGTTTCCAGAAATACTATGACCAGGCTGAAGAGCGAATCAAGCGCTCCGTTCAATTTGAGCAATTCGCATCAAAGAGAGCCTTGCGGAGTGGCGGACGCAGCTCGCGAGTGAAGTCTTCTGGCACCCTTTAACACTCCCGAGGCGGCTCGACCCTGACCCCACTGCGCGCTCGGTCTCCGGGAAAACACGTTCGCCCTAGGAAAGCGGCATGACCTGGCGGCCGCGTGCCGTGTTGACCAACGTCGCCATCGCGATATACCAGGCGACCAATCCCGTGATGAATATTTCCCAGCCCGCGACGGGCGCCGGGACCATGCCGAGGACCACGCCATCTAAGAGGACGAAGGCCAGCAGGAGCAGCCAGAACAGGACCCCCAGGAACTTGCCCTTGACCGCCATGCAGAAGGCGAACGTGAAGAGCGTCCACATCAGGAAAAAGGCGAGCTCATCGGGCTTGCCTGCAGCAATACCGGTCTTCGGCAAGAGATAGAGCAAGATGGCGAGAGACCACCAGAAGGCGCCGTAGGACATGAATGCTGAGCCCCCGAAAATACTTCCCTTCCGAAGATCCACGACGCCCGCAATGAACTGTGCCGTTCCCCCGTAGGCGATGGCCAGCGCCAGGGTCGGTCCAGCCGACCAGAACCCGACGTTGTGGAGTCCCGTCGCCATCGTCGTCAGGGAGAAACCCATCAGGCCTACGACCGCCGGATTTGCCCACCATTCCTTGTTGATTCCTGCTTCCGAGAGATCCGCCATGATCTTTCTCCTTTCGAGTGAATCTTGCCTTCAGGATTCTTCATGGTTTATCCATGCCTTCCGCAGCGGGAAGCGGAGCGGCCCCTTCAACGGAACCAATGTCGGCGCTCGGGTCATGGACCCCCACCCGTGACCATGGAGTGGCACATGCCGTCGCTTGGGATCAGGCGTGTAGAACCCCTCTTGCTTTGGTGGGAATACTATGATGGGGCAAAAGAGCGAATCAAGCGCTAGTACGAAATACTAATTGCGAGAGCGACAGCCTCTTCGGCCCTGTCCGCGAAGCGGGCACAGGAGAGGAGTGCCCGTGCGCCCGGAGGGTTCGACGCCTCGGCAAGGGCCGTCTCGAGGGTGGGCCGCCAAAACTCTCCGAGGAGCACCAGGGGCCGCGGCCGAGCGTCCCCCCTGACCACGGACTCCGCCATCCAAGCGATCTCGAGCATCGTGCCGAGGCCGCGCGGCAGGAAGATCCAGGCGTCGGATTCGTCGCGAAGGCGCCGGAGGCGCGCCGAAAGATCAGGCTCGAGGGCGCTCTCGCTCAGCCAGCGGTTGCCTTCACCTCGGCCAGCGAGGAGGATCCCGAGGCTTCGTCCCCCCTCTTCGGAGGCGCCTCGGCAGGCCGCCTCCATCACTCCACCGTAGCCGCCGCAGACGACCCTGGCGCCTCGCCGGGCGATCTCCCGGCCAACGCGCCGGGCTTCCTCGTAGGGCGCGCTGCCTTCTGCCGGAAGGCTGCTGCCGAAGACGCCGATGGAGAGAATAGGTCCTTGGTCCTTCGTCCCTGGTCCTTGGTCTCTCTGCGCTGGTCTCCTCAATGCGGGACTACGGACTAAGGACCAAGCACCAGGGACTGTCTAGTCCAAATCGATATCCCGGATCGGGCGCGAGGTATCCCCTTTGGTCTTCTCGAAGAGCTCGTCGAACTTGCGGTTCAGGACGTCCCGCTTCGACTTTTCGGCCTCGATCGAGGCTGCGAACTTCTTCTCGCGCTCGGCGTCCTGGCCCTTCAAGGCCCCGACCGCCTCGTCCACGGAGCCGAACTTGCGGACAACCTTGGGCGCCTCGTGCCCGATGACGGCCTTCAGCTCGGAATCGAGCTTCAGGCGGGCCCCGCAGCAGGGGCAAAGGACTTCGAAGTCCATCCGGCCGATTGTACCGCCGGAACCTCAGCGGCCCTTGAGCCGAATCCTCGCGCGCCGGTCTCTCCTCTCCGGCCTCCCCCGCTCCGGCGATGGCGCGAGAAGGCGGTCGAGACGGCGGGCTTCGGCGACCTCAGGCGAGGCCGGAGGGGTCACGTCCTCGTAGAGAGCGCGCGCCTCGGCCTTCCGGATCGACCTTTCCGAAAGGCCCCGAACGACCAGCTCGCGCCGCATTCCGCCGGCCCGGGTGATCGTCAGGCGATCGCCCGGTCGGATCTCCCGATGGGGTTTGCCGCGGGATCCGTTGACGTCCACTTTTCCGCCTTCGCAGGCGGCCTTGGCCTGGGACCTCGTCGGAAAGACGCAGGCGACGTCCAGCCAGACGTCCAGACGCACCGAGGACGGGCCCGCGCCGGGCTCGCGACTCTCCGGCTCCGGATCTCGGCTCACCCTGTCTCGGTGTCGGCGGGCGAAAGGGGGTCCGCAGGGTCGGAGGCGACCTCCGAGGACTCCGGGCTTTCCGAAGACTGGGGGGGCTCCTCGGGTGGCGGGCGCCTCGCCGACAGCCAGGCGGAGAATTGCGCCGAGACCGGGGCCACCTCCTCCCGGGGCCAGGCGATGAAGTGGCCCTGCGCGATGAAGACCCTCTCCTGGTAGCAGACATCCAGGTCTTCCTCGGATTCGATCCCCTCGGCGACGAGAGCGACCGAGAAATCGCGCGCGACGCGAGCGAGCATCCTCAGGACGGCGCGGCGGCGCCGGTCCCGGGCAATCCCGCGCGTGATGGCGCTGTCCACCTTGATCCAGCGCGGAGCAAGCTCCCGGCAGCAGCGCAGCATACCGTATCCCGAGGTCACGTCGTCGAGCGCTATGCCTACGCCGAGGTCGTGGGCGACTTCCAGCGCCGATCGCAGGTTCTCGAGCGACTCGACCTTCTCGACGTCGATCAGGTCGAGGGCCAGGCGCGCGTAGGGGAACTGGACGCGCTCGGCCTCGGCGCCGAGGACGGACAGCTCCCGCTCGGAGGTCACAACCAGCTCGGGGTTGACGTTGACGAAGAGGATCGCCTCCGGGGGGAGGCGGGAAGCGGCCTCGAGCGCGCGAACCCAGGACAGCCGTTCGAAGGCTCGCTCGATCTTCAGGGCGCGTGCCGCGGGAAAGATCTCGGCGGCCGGGCGCCAGGAGCCGTCGGGCAACCGCGCGCGCAGGAGGGCTTCGAAACCCAGAACTTCGCCGGAGCGCAGGTCGAGGATGGGCTGGAACTCCACGAAGAGGCCATCGGACCTCAGCACGTCGAGCAGCCACAGGGAGCGGACCTGAAGGCCGGCGGACGGCAGCGGCGCGAGGTTCCCGATCGCGTCCCACTTCGTCTGCGAGGGATCCTCCGGGGCGACGCGCACCTTCTCAGAAAGGGAACCGAGAGTCGATTCGAGGTGCCCGAGAACGCCTTCGATCCCGCGCTCGATCAACAGGCGCCGGGCGCGTCCGTAGATCTGGGCGCGCACCCACGCGCGCCCCATCGCTCGCGAAACAGCGCGTTCGGCCTCGGGCCCGTCGGCCCGAAGAAAGAGCGCCCGCGCCTTCCGCCAGCGATCAAGTCGGCCGATGGTCTGGCCGTCCAGAACGCTTTCGGGGCGAACCACCAGCGCCTATTCTAAACCTCGGGAGCCTCGCCGCCGAGCCTGGATTCGAAAAAATGGATGCTCCCGGCGAGGATCGGCCGCGCGGGCGCCAGGAGAGACGCGGGGCTCCCCGGCCACTCGGATCCGCCCTTTCCCGCTCCCCGACTCATAATGGCTCTTGACATCGACGCAAACTCTGGAACACTTTGTCCAGACCGAGTTTGAATGGACGACGCGGAAGGCCTGCCCCCGGCTTTCGGGACGCCGGACCCCCGGCGCTCCACCGCTCTTCTCTCCGCCACCCCTGGCCGCAACCTCCATTCGCCAGAATGCAGTCGGTACCGCTTGCACCCGTTACAAGAGAAGGAGGAGATGATGGTATCCAGGTTGAGACGCCCCTTCGGTTTTGCCCTCGCGGCCGGTCTCGCACTTCTTCTGCTGCCCGACCCGGCCCGCGCCCAGGCAATCATCAAGGTCAACGACACGGTGAACTTCCGGGTCGGGTTCCAACTCCAGGGCTGGGCGGACTGGAACCAGGATCAGATCAGCGATGGTTATTCGCAGAGCATGTTCCTCCGCCGCGCGCGCTTCATCCTGGCCGGCAACCTGGCCAAGGACGTGTCCTTCTTCTTCCAGACGGACAATCCGAACCTGGGCAGGACGAGCGCGGGCGCAGCGAAGTCCCTGGGCACGGGCCTGCTCACCCAGGACGCCTTCATGGAGTGGCACCCGTTCAGCAACGATCAATTCATCCTCGACTTCGGCAAGATGCTCACGCCCTTCACGCGCAACTCCCTCCAGCAGACGTCTTCGCATCTCTCCTGGGACGGCGGTACGTTCACGTTCCTGCAGAGCGCGGGGCTCCAGAATGACGCGGGCCGCGACGTCGGCCTCCAGTTCAAGAGCTATCTGGTCAACGACCACCTCGAGATCCGCGCCGCCGTGTTGGACGGCTTCCGCGCGGCGGCCAACGCTGCGGGCGCTGGCTCCCGCAACTCTTATCGATTCGCCGGACGCGTGGTCTACAACTTCCTCGATCCGGAATTGAAGGGCTACGTTCCGGTCGGCACCTGGCTCGGCAAGAAGACGATCCTCGCGATCGGCGGCGGCGTCGACACGCAGGGGTCCTACAAGGCCTACGGCGCCGACTTCATGATCGACCTGCCGTTCGGGCCGGGGGACGCCAAGGTCGGGCGCGACGCCCTGACGGCCCACGGGGACTACATCCACTTCGACGGCGGCTGCGGATTGAACGCGGCGGGGACCGCGCACGTGGCGAACTGCGTCATCCCGACTCTCTTCGAGCAGGACGAATTCTTCACCGACCTGGGTTGGTTCTTCCACACGATCAACCTCCAACCCTTCGTCCGATACGAGTGGGACGGCTTCAAGGAGGCCATCGACAAGGGAAGGGGTTCGCATCGCTACGGCGGCGGCTTCAACTACTACGTCACGCCGGCCGCGCAGCAGATGAAGATCACGGTCGGTTATGAGCGGATCGTCCCCAAGGAAGCTCCGGCGACGGTCAAGACGAAGGACACCAACCACTTCCTCGTCCAGTTGCAGATCGTATACTTCTGAGGTTCCCGCCTCCGCCGCGCGGGACGCACCGCCGTCCCGCGCGGATGGAGGAGGGCGAAACTAGGAGGGAAACCATGTCGAAGAAGAACCATCGGGGGCTGACTCGCCGCGAGTTCGCCAGGCTCACCGGCGCGGGGGCGCTCGCCACGGGCGTGGGGGCCAACTTCCTCTTCCCGGCCCGGGCGGCGGCCCAGCAGAAGACGCTGAAGATCGCGCAGTGGAGCCACTTCATCCCCGCTTACGACAAGTGGTTCGACAACACCTTCACCAAGGAATGGGGGGCCAAGCACAACACCAACGTCATCGTCGACCACATCGCGATCGGCGAGATCAACGCGCGCGCTGCGGCCGAGGTCGCCGCCAAGAAGGGGCACGACCTCTTCATGTTCCTCTCGCCGCCGGCGGCCTACGAGAAACAGGTCATCGACCACGCCGAGATCTACCAGGAGCTCGAGAGGAAGCACGGCAAGCCGGTCGAGCTCGGGATCAAATCGACACTGAATCCCAAGACCAAGAAGTACTTCGCGTTCTCCGATTCCTACGTTCCCGATCCGGGCAACTACCGCATCGACCTCTGGTCGAAGGTGGGCTACCCGAAGGGACCCGACACGTGGGACGACCTCTTGAAAGGGGCCAAGAAGATCAAGGACACGGCCGGCAACCCCTGCGGCATCGGGTTTTCGCAGGAGCTCGACACGAGCATGGCCGTGCGGGCCTGCCTGTGGTCCTTCGGAGGCGCGGTGCAGACACCGGACGGAAGGCCGAACCTGAAATCCAAGCAGACGCTCGACGCCGTCAAGTTCATGCGGTCGCTCTACAAGGAAACGGAGACCCCGGAGGTCTTCACCTGGGACCCGTCCTCCAACAACCGGGCGATGCTCGCCGGCAAGGCCTCCTTCGTGATGAACGCCATCTCGATCACGCGCGCCGCCGAGAAGGACAACAAGGAGATGTCGGCCAAGATCGGGATCAGCCAGGCGTTGAAGGGGCCCGTGCGCCGGATCGCGGCCGAGCACGTCATGGACTGCTACGTGATCTGGGACTTCGCCGAGAACAAGGAGGGGGCCAAGCAGTTCCTCGTGGACTACATCGACGACTTCGAGACCGCGTTCAAGGCGAGCGAGTTCTACAACTTCCCCTGCTTCCCCAGGGTCGTGCCCGATATCCAGAAGCTGATCGCCAACGACCCCAAGGCCGACCCTCCGGACAAGTACAAGGTGCTCGGCAACGTGCTCGAGTGGGCGACCAACGTGGGCTACCCGGGCTACGCGACCGCGGCGATCGACGAGGTCTTCAACACGTGGGTGCTCCCGACGATGTTCGCCAAGGCGGCTCGCGACGAGATGACTCCGGAAGCGGCCGTGGACGCTGCCGACAAGGAAGTTCGCCGGATCTTCGACAAGTGGAAGTGAGTCGAGAACGGCGGGGGGCCGCGAGGTCCCCCGCCGTAATCCCTCGACCTTCCGCTCCCCTCTCCGTTCTTCAACTCTTCAACCGGCTGCTCCGGCCGTGAGATAACCTTGCCCCATGGCGGTTGTCGAGACGCGGAAGCTGACGAAGAACTTCAAGGCGGGTCAGGCGGCAGCGGTCAACAACGTCGATCTGGCGAGCCAGGAAGGCGAGTTCCTCGTCCTGCTCGGCCCGTCCGGGTCCGGCAAGACGACCCTGCTGCGGATGATCGCGGGTCTGGAGGAACCGAGCTCCGGCGAAATCCTGATCGGCGGCGTCGTGGTCAACGACATGACCCCGCGACAGCGCCGCATCGCTATGGTCTTCCAGAGCTACGCGCTCTATCCCCATCTCACGGTCCTGGGCAACATCGTCTTTCCGCTGAAGGCTCGTGGCATGGGGAAGGCCGAGCGCGAGAAGAAGGCGGACTGGGCCGCCTCGCTTCTCGGCATCCGCCACCTGATGGACCGCAAGCCGCGTGAGCTCTCGGGAGGCGAACGGCAGAGGGTTGCGCTGGCGCGCGCGATCGTGCGCGAACCCTCTCTCTTCCTCCTCGACGAGCCGCTCTCCAACCTGGACGCCAAGCTCCGGGCGTCGGCCCGGGAGGAGCTCGAACAGTTCCAGAAGCGCGTCGGAACGACCACCATCTACGTCACCCACGACCAGGTGGAGGCCATGGCGATGGGGGACCGGATCGTCGTCATGAACCTGGGAGAGGTCCGCCAGATTGGAACGCCCGCCGAGGTGTACGACGATCCGGCGGACACGTTCGTCGCGGCGTTTCTCGGTTCGCCGCCCATGAATCTGGTAGAGAACGGCGACGTCATCGTCGGGTTCCGGCCCGAGCATTTCTTCCCCGTCGCGGACCTGGCAGGCCGAGCCGCGGTCCCGGAGGAAATCCGCGCGAAAGAGATCCAGAAGGGGCCGTATCTGCCCCTGCGATTCCGAGTCAGCCACGAGGAGTATCTGGGGGCCGAGCGGATCCTCTACGGGACGCTCGAGGGAGGCCGCTTCGACGGAAGGAAGGCGATTTCCCGGATGTCCTCTACGCACGGATTCCGCTTCGAAAGCGACAGCCTGCACGCGTTCGCCGTCCCCCGGGAGGACCTGCGGTTCTTCGACCGCAAGACGGGCAAGCGCGCCGCCCCGGTTCCTCTGTCCCTGGAAGGGGGACCCGGCGGGCCCTCGAACCCAGTGGCTCGCAGCGGGGGACCTGGCGGTCCCCCGAACCCGCCGATTCCCAGCGGGGGACCTGGCGGTCCCCCGAACCCCCGGTCGTGAGCGCGCTCGGCCGCCAGCGCTGGCTCGGCCCGGTGATGTTTCTGCCGGCGGTCCTCTACGTCCTCGCCCTCGTGGGCGTCCCGTTCGTCATGGCTTTTCTCTACAGCGTCAGCGACGTCAAGGTCGGGAGCGTCGGCTACC
>JAWOLE010000019.1:0-2805 GCA_033853815.1 Thermoanaerobaculia bacterium | reverse complement strand
TCCGAGCCCTCTTCGCCTCCTCCTCCGGCACCGTCCTCACCTGGAAGCCCTTCGCCGCCGAAGTCTCGCGCTCCGGCGATCTCGGCTACACCCTGGGAACCTACGAATCCCGATCGACGGACGCCGCCGGCAAGGCGGTGACCCGGTACGGCAAGTACTGCACGATCTGGAAGAAACAGCCCGACGGAACCTGGAGGTACGTCGTGGATCTCGGCAACCCGAGCCCCGCCCCCGCCGGTTCTAATCCGTGACGTGCCGGGCGATCCTCAGGCTCGGCTTGAGCTCGCGCCGTGCTCGAGCGATGACCTGGGCATGGTGGTGGGCCCGGCTCCCGCGGGGGATCCTCAAGATCCGCGCGCTTTCCGCCAGCGTGTACCCGTTCCGAATGAGACACAGCAGCCTGCGCTCGATTTCCGGCAGCAGAGCCGCGGTCTTCTCGAAAAGCTCGTTGGTTTCGAGATCCGCCTCCTCCTGAGACGACCGGGGATCAGGTCCGTCGTGCAGCGGCCGCCCCTCCCTCAGTCTGAGCCGATAACTCCTCCGCCGGTATCGGAGGATGAAGTTCCTGGCGACGGCCGAAAGCCAGGGCATCGAGACCGCCAGGACCGGCGCCCCCTGCTTCAGCATCCAGACCCAGATGTCCTGCGCGACGTCCTCGGCATCCGCTGGCGCCAACCCCGCGAAAACGCAGCTCGTCAGGATCCGGCAATACGACACATGGATCCACTCATCCGGGTTGGATCCGGCTCGGATGCCACCCTCGCGGTGAGGGCCGTCCAGGGACATCTCAGTCCGCCTGTCCGCGCCTACGGTGGAGGTTTACGGGACCGTTATGCCCCCGGACATCCCTCACGTCAAGCCATATCCGCCAAGTACCTCTAGCCTCTCGGCTTGTTGAGGGCGATAAAAAGATGACAACCCGCCCAGTCGTCTGCTATCGATGCGAAAGGAACATTACCGTCACGTCATCCTCTTCATGGCTCTCGCCTTCCTGGTGTGCTGCGCCCCGGGAAGGCCTCTCTACGTGCCCGCCTACAAGGTCCTGCCGGCGCCGATTCCCCGCCATCTCCTGGTGGGCGCCGCAAGCGTTGACATAACCCCGCCGCCCGGCTTTCCCATGGGAGGGTACTCGTTCGCCGGCCGCGTCTCCCGCGGGCACTGGATGCGCTTGCGCGCCAGGGCGTTCTACTTCCGGGACACCGAGGGCAACAGCCTCGTTCTCGTCTCGTGCGACCTGTACGCGATTCCCGCAGGCCTTCAGCAGATGGTTGCGGCCAACCTTCATCCGAAGCCGGGCCAAACCGGAAAAGGCGTTCCCGATATCTCCCGCGACAACCTGATCCTGACGGCGACACATACTCATCAGAGTCCCGGAAACTACATGAGCAGCGAGTTCTACAACAGTGCCGCCTCACCTTACTTCGGCTTCAGCCGAGAGCTGTTCGACAGTCTGGCGAACAGGATCGCCGACGCGGTTGCCCGGGCCGCTGAAAATGCCGAACGCCATCCAGAAGGCGCAGAGCTCGTCGTAACGACGGCCACTGTCCCGACCCTGGCTCGCAACCGGGCGATCCGGGCATTCGAGAAGAACGATCGGGAGAAGGTGCAGGACCCGATTCTGAAGGAAGGACCTCGCCCGCCTGTCAATTTCGATTGCCTGAACGAATCTCCGGTGCACAGCGATATATGCCTGCGCTATGGCGCCGTGGATCCCGAGTACACGGTGCTCGTGGTCAGACGTCCCGACGGGTCAATTCCGGCTTTGCTGGTATTCGGCGCCGTTCATCCGACCGTCCTGTCCAATGACGCCACGTTCTACTCGCCGGATCTGGTAGGCGTGGCCATGCGCGAACTCGAACAGAGAGAGCCAGACATGGTCGCGGGATTCTTCAACGGCGCGGAAGGCGACGTGTCTCCCAGGTGGGTTAGACGCGACATCGACGAGGTCGAGAGGCTGGGCGGACAACTGGCAGAGTCGGTGGGTCTTGCCGTTGATAGCAGTAGCAGTAGTCCCCATGGCGAAGGCGACTCGGTGCGCATCAGCGTGGTGCGTAACGTGGCCCAGCAATACGCCTTCTGTCGTACCCGGCCGATGCTGGGCGTGGGCGTTCTGGGAGGCGCGGAAGATGGCAGGTTCGTGACCTTCGACATGGGTTGGCGGGCGCCCTATCGCCGGCCGCCCGAGGACCAGAAGGAACCTGGTCCGCTCACGCGTCTGCTGCGCTCGTTTCGATCCCCCGATCAGGGCGTCAAACAGCCCGCACTCGAGCTAAAGACCCATTCGGTCCTCGACCTGACGGGCTTTCTCATATCTTCAAAGAAGTTCCCCGTCGAAGTGCCGGTCACGATCGCTCGTCTCGGGAGAATTGCGTTTCTCGCCGTACCGGCGGAGATGACGACCGCCATGGGGCGTCAGGTCCGGGAGGATCTGGCTCCGGTCCTGGGAAGCGAGCGCACGATCGTCCTGGGCCTTGCCAACGAATACCTCGAATACGTCGCGACCAGGGCCGAATACGACGTGCAAGAGTACGAGGGTGCTTCGACGTTGTTTGGTCCACGGACTGGCGAGTGCTACGTGGAGCTTCTGAAGAGGGCCGCGACGAGACTCGGCGTCGCCTTCGAGCCCGAGTACCCTGTTCCCCCCGCCGAGTTTCAACCCGGCAGGGGCCCCGTGCTGGGGGCGAGGTTTGGAGCCTCGTACTGGGGCCTGGGCGCCGAATACCACGACCAGGAGCTCAAGAGCGCTTTTGCCGCGACCAGCCGCCTGGAACCGGACTTCTGGCCGCGCTTCGAGTGGAAGGAAGA
>JAWOLE010000018.1:0-2655 GCA_033853815.1 Thermoanaerobaculia bacterium | reverse complement strand
GCGATCGAAGCCGTGATCCCCTTCCGGATCGAATCGAGCCCGAGCGAGGGGCCGACGGTCCGTTCCTCCAGATAGGTCAGCCCCGCCGGCAGGGCGCCCGCCCGCAGCACCAGCGCCAGGTCGTTGGCTTCCTCGGGACTGAAACGGCCCTCGATGACCCCCTGGTCTTCGATCCTGTTCTTGATGCTCGGCGCCGACTGGACCCGGTTGTCCAGGATGATCGCCAGCAGCCTCCCGATGTTGGCGCCAGTGGCCGCGCCGAACTTCTGGGCCCCCGCGGCGGTCAGGAAGAACTGGACGTTGCTCGCGCCGTACTGATTGCGAATCGGGCGCGCGTTCTTCAAATCGCGCCCCGTGATGACCGCGGTCTTGCGCACCAGGTACCAGTTGGTCTGGCGCTCCCCCGCCTGCGGCTTCTCTTCGACGAGCTCGAGGTTCGGGGGGACCTGCCCGCCCGTGGGAGCGAGCAGAGTCGCCTTGTCGCTGGGCCCCTGCTCGACGAGCTTCAGCTCCAGGAAGGCGGTGCTCTTGATCAGGTCCTTGACGCGCTTGGGATCATCGATGCCGGGCAACTGGATGAGGATCCGGTCGGTTGCCTCCCGGGCGATCAGCGGCTCGGCCACGCCGAACTCGTCCACCCGGTTGCGGATCGTCTCGATCGCCTGCGTCACCGCGTTGTCCTCGGTCTCGCGGCGCCGCGGGTCCTTCAGCGAAAAGCTCCACTTGCCTCCCGCCGTCCCGACGTTCCAGTCCGAGAGCCAGCGCTTGGAGATGTCGTCCAGCTTCTTCTCGTCGGTCTGCGGGGTCACAGTCACCATGAAGGAGCCGACCGAGGGGTACTCCACGGGCCCGAGCACGAGCCCCTGCTCGCGCGCCTGATTCTGGAGCTGCTCGACGGCATCGTCCCGCTCCGCCTTGACCGCGTCCCCCGTGTTGACCTGAAGGACCAGGTGGATGCCTCCGCGCAGGTCCAGTCCGAGCTTGATCCCTTTCTTCAGGGCCTCCGAGAGGGGCGGCGAGCCGGTCCCCAGCCATTCCTTCCGGGCATGGGAATACCCGGTCGCGACGTAGCCGGCCACCAGGCCCGCCACGACCAGGACGATGAGCAGAACGCGCCAACGGGTCCGCTTGATCACGAAGCCTCCTCCAGGGAACGGTGGAGTTTACCGGAATAGCTCTCAGCTGTCAGCTGGCTTTCGGCCGCGGCGGTCGCTTCGCGACCAGCGGCCGAGAGTTTCTAAACCGGAGCTTCAGACACGGTCGCCGGCTGCAGGCAGGCGAAATCGGAAAAGTCAGGTGGCGGCGGGCGGCGCGGCCTTCTCCGGCTCGGCGGCCAGGCCCCCGATCGCGCTTCGGAGGACCTTGATCTTGACGTTCGTCGAGACCTCCAGGACCACGAACCCCCGTTCTTCGTCGAGAGCGGCGATTCGCCCGAAGATCCCGCCGGACGTGACGACCTCGTCCCCCTTCTTCAGCTTGGAGAGCATCTCCTGCGTCCTCTTTTGTTTCTTGCGCATCGGGGCGATCAAAAGGAAATAGAAGATGACGAAGATGAAGATCATGGGAGCGAACTGGAGCAGTCCGCTCGGCCCCTGAGCCGGAGAAGCCTGCAGAAGCTGAATCATCGGGCGGATCATACCGAAGTCGTAAAACGTTAAGCCGTTAAACGTCAAACGAGGCCTTCGCCGGCTCCGTTTTACGTTTAACGTCTTACGGTTTACGGTTTCGAGAGGGGCGGCGGTCCCGTCCGAGGCGGCGCGTTCGAGCGGGCGGCTTCCGCGCGCTCCCAGAACCGCAGGAAGTTCTCTCCGAGCACGCCGGCCACCTCCTCCTCGGAATGGCCCCGCCTGAGGAGCTCCTCGGCCACGATCCTCAGTTTCGAGACGTCCTCGAGGCCGACGGGCGGGTCGTCGATGCCGTCGTAGTCCGTGCCGAGGCCGACCGCGCCGGGCCCGCCGACCTTCATCACGTGCTCGATGTGATCGACGACGGCGGTCCAGTTCGCCCGCGGCCGCTTCCGATTTTCCAGAAGCGCCGAGATCTCCGCGTCGCGCTTCTTCGGGTCGTCCTTGTAGCGCTGCGCGATTCGGGCGGCCTCGGCCTCGGCAGCCGTCCTGCGCGCCACGAAATCGTCCACGACCTTCTGGTCGAGGAAAGTCGAGCTGAAGTTGATCATCACGACTCCTCCCCGAGCCGCGATGGCGCGGATCTGGTCGTCGGTCAGGTTGCGCGGCATGTTCGCGAGCGCCCGGCAGGAAGAGTGCGAGGCGAAGACGGGGGCTTTCGAGACTTCCAGGACGTCGGCGATCGTCTTGTCGGAGACGTGCGAGACGTCCACCAGCATTCCGAGGCGGTTCATCTCCAGCACGACCTGGCGGCCGAATTCGGTCAGGCCGTCGTGCACCGCGGCCTTCTTCGGGTCGAACCCGAGCGTGAAGAAGGACCCGGAGGAGTCCGCCCAGTCGTTGCTGTTCGTGTGCGTCAGCGTCATGTAACGAGCCCCCAGGCGGTAGAAGGCCGAAAGCGCGCCGAGCGAGTCTTCGATCGCGTGCCCTCCCTCGATGCCGATCAGGACGGCGATCTTTCCCTCCTTCTTCGCGGCGCGGATGCCGGCGACCGAGTCGGCGAAGACGAGATCCTTCGGGTGGGCGTCGA
>JAWOLE010000017.1:0-2680 GCA_033853815.1 Thermoanaerobaculia bacterium | reverse complement strand
TTCTTCGAGGTCGTCTGGAACTGCTGGAACTGGAAAGACGTCGCCGAGCGGTTCGACGCGGTCCGGACGATGAGCGTCGAGCTCGTCGGCGCGGTGAAGTAGGGCCGGCGGGCGCGTTGCGGGGAGTCTGGAAGCGCGTCCCTCCGCGTCCCGGCACTTCGGTTCGGGGGAAAGCCTCATGATCCGGCTCAAACGCGTCTACGAGGCGGCGGGCGCCGACGACGGCAAACGTGTTCTCGTCGAGCGGTTGTGGCCTCGGGGCCTCAGAAAGGCGTCTCTCCGGCTGGATGCCTGGTCCAGGGAGGCCGCTCCGAGCGACGCCCTGCGGCGGTGGTTCGGACACGACCCCGCAAGATGGAGCGAGTTCCGGCGGCGATACGCCGCGGAGCTGAGGAGTCACGAGGAGGCCTGGAAGCCGCTCCTCGAAGCTGCCCGCCGGGGCCGCGTCACGTTCCTTTACAGCGCTCGGGATCCGGAACACAACAACGCTGTGGCGCTGAAGCGGTTTCTGGAGGCCCGGCTGAAAAAGAAGGCCGGACCACGCCGGCGGCCGTCACCCCGGCGCGCCCGGCGCTCCCCTTCGCGATGAGGAGTACTTCGGCCCGCCGGCCGTGGCTGTCCCTGCTCGCGATCGCGGGGCTCGCGTTGCTCCTCCCGGGCTGCCGCCGGGCCGGGACGCTGGAGCCTCTCGTGGAATCCCTCGCCTACGCCCCTCACGTGCCACCCCCGATCGAGCGGCGGAGTCCGGCGGAGATCAACGTCGAGCTCAACACGCGCCTCGCGGACATCGCGCTCGCGCCCGGCGTGTTGTACCGCGCCTGGACCTTCAACGGCGAGGTCCCGGGCCCCTTCATCCGCGTGCGCGAAGGGGACACTCTGAGAATCGGCATCTCCAACAGCGATCCGACCGGGATGCCGCACAACATCGATCTCCACGCGGTGATCGGGCCGGGCGGCGGGGCTCCGCTGACGACGGTCGTACCCGGCCAGCGGGCCGTCGCGGAGTTCCGGATGCTCCATCCCGGCCTCTTCATCTACCACTGCGCGGCGCCGCCCGTCAGCGACCACATCGCCAACGGCATGTACGGCCTGATCCTGGTCGAGCCCAGGGGGGGACTGCGCCCCGTGGACCGCGAGTACTACGTCCTGCAGAGCGAGTTCTACACGGCGACCGCGACGCCTCCGGAAGGCTCGCAGTACGTGCAGTACTCGCACGCCGAGGGACTGCGCGAGCATCCGTCGTTCGTCGTCTTCAACGGCAGCTCCGGCTCTCTCGTGGGAGACCGCGCCCTGCGGGCCAACGTCGGCGAGACCGTGCGCATCTTCTTCGGGAACGCGGGCCCCAACAAGATCGCCTCCTTTCACATCATCGGAGAGATCTTCGACCGCGTCTACCGCGAAGGGGACCTGACCAGCCCTCCGGCCCGCTGGCTGCAGACGACGCTCGTGCCCGCGGGGGGCTCGACCGTCGTCGAGTTCGAGACGGTCGTGCCCGGCACCTACACGCTCGTGGACCACGCCATCTTCCGGACGGAGAAGGGCGCCCTCGGTTTGCTCCAGGTCTCCGGCCCGCCGAGGCCGGACATCTACCGCAGTGTCACGCGGGGCAAGACCGAGTAGCCGGTCGTGAGTGCCCTGTAACGGTAGATTCTCAGGTAGGGCGGGATCGGCTTTGTTCGCCGCCCCGGCGTCGGGCCGCCTCCCTCGTAGGCACGCTCCGGCCCTGCCGCGAAAGAAAGATCCGGGCCGTCGCTGGTCGCTCAGTCGCAGGGATTCAGGGGCGAAGGACTCGGCGTGTCATGCTCCTTCGCTCATCGCCTCCTCCGGGAGGCGTCCCGCCGCCGGGGCTCTTACCCGGACTTAAGCGGGACTGCCAGCTCCGGAGCCGGCGGCGTTTCCCGGAGGAGGTGATGGGTGACGAGCATGGAAGAGAGCGTCCGGCGTCGTGGTGTCTCTGTGAGGAACCCTCAGCGGCGGCCGATGGACCTGGCGAGGCCAGCCGCCGCGTGCCGACGAAGGGAACGACGACGGATCCGGGGCGACCTTTCCGCTATCGGTTCAGTCGCTAAAGCGAACTAGTCCCGGGATCAGACCTTGCGGACGGGCTCCATCGTCGCGGTGACGCTCGCCTTGAGGAACTCGCGGTTCAGCCGGGCGATGAAATCGATGCTGATCCCCTTGGGGCAGACGGCCTCGCACTCCGCGTGGTTCGAACAGTTCCCGAAGCCGAGCCGGTCCATTTCGTGGACCATCCGGAGGGCCCGCTGCCGCCTCTCCGGGTGTCCCTGGGGCAGCAGGGCGAGGTGGGAGATCCGGGCCGCGGTAAAGAGCATCGCCGACCCGTTCGGGCAGGCCGCCACGCAGGCGGCGCACCCGATGCAGGCGGCGGCGTCCATGGCGCGGTCGGAAGGTTCCTTGCCGATCGGGATCGAGTTGGCCTCGGGCGCGCTCCCGGTCCGCGCCGAGATGAAGCCTCCCGCCTGCTGGATCTTGTCGAAGGAGCTGCGATCGACGACGAGGTCCTTGATGACGGGGAAGGCGCGCGAGCGGAAGGGCTCGACGACGATCGTCTCGCCGTCGCGGAAGTGCCGCAGGAAGAGCTGGCAGGCCGTCGTCAGCCGCTGCGGCCCGTGGGCCACGCCCCCGATCAGGAAGCCACACGACCCGCAGATGCCCTCCC
>JAWOLE010000016.1:0-3871 GCA_033853815.1 Thermoanaerobaculia bacterium | reverse complement strand
GCCTGGGTCCACTGGAGGCGGAGCCGGCGCGGACGGGAGATCGCCCTCGCCGCGATCAGGAGACTCGCGCTCCTGACGGGTTTCTTCGCGGCTCTGTCGTGGCTGCTCGTCATCCGGGTGAAGCTCGCCTTCGAGGGCGGAGCCTTCGCTCTCCCCTTTCTCCTGGCCGGCGCCTGCCTGGCCGCCGCTTACGTCTGGATCGGCGCGCGGCCGTCCCTGACGTACGCCTTCGAGCTGGGCGGGGGGGCGGCCGGCGTCGCCGCGGCGCTCGTCCTCCTCCCGCGGATCGGCGACGTCAACACGGGTCTCGTCGCGGCGACGTTCGCGGCCCTCGCCGCGCTCCCGATCTCGAAGGGCACCTCCCGCGCCGCCCCCGCCTTGCTGGCGGCCGCCCCGGCCGCTCTTCTCGGCCTGAATCTCTCGGTGCCCGGAGGCCTTCTCGTCGTCGACCCCTACGCCGTCCTGACGTTCGAGCCGCATCTCGTCTGGCAGACCGGTCCTCATCACGGCCGTGTCGTGGAGACGGCCTACGACGACTTCGTCCGGACCGACCTCGTGGAGACCGACGAGCCGTGGGTCCGCTACATCTACACCGACCGGATGTACACGGCGCGGGTCATCCGCTGGGACGGCCGCTCCCCGCGGTTCGACGATCCGGAGCCGGAGCGGCTGGTGGCCCTGAAGGCGCTGCCGCTGCGCAACGTCCACGCCAAGAGGGTGCTGATCCTCGGGTCGGGGGGCGGACTCGACGTCGCCCTGGCGCTCCAGGGAGGCGCCACGCACGTGACCGCCGTCGAGATCAGCGGGGCCGCCATCCGGTTCACCCGCGCCCTCTCGGAGTTCTCCGGCCGGATCTACGACCGGAGCGAGGTCAAGGTCGTCAAGGAGGACGCGCGGCGCTTCGTCCGCGACAGTGCGGGACGTTACGACCTCATCGAGCTGTCGCTCCTCGAGAACGACCCGTCGCTCGGCCGGAGCCTCGTGGCCCGGCAGAACTGGATCTTCACCGTCGAGGGTATCGAGGCTTATATCTCCCACCTCACCCCGAACGGCCTGATCGTCGTCGTCCAGAACACCCCCGACCTCGCGGACAAGACGGTGGCCACGGCGCTGGCCGCCTTCCGGCGTCTCGGGGTGGCGGAGGCCGACGCCATGCACCACCTCGTCGTCGTGACCTCGGGCGCCTCGGACGAAAACCCCTTTTCCGACCTCGTCCTCATCGGCAAGACGGTCATCTCCCCGGCGCTTCTCGGGCAGCTGCTGGAGGGACGCGGCAGGGACGTCGTCGTTCGCTTCGCTCCCGGCGGGCCGGCGGCCGAGCCGTACCGGAGCCTCGCGAGCGGGAAGACGACGCTGGCGTCATGGGTGGCCGGGAGCGGCCTCAACCTGGAGCCGGCCACCGACGACTCCCCGTTCTTCTTCAGCATGAACCGGAACGCGGGGGCCGGCTACGTCCGCCTCGGCGGAGCCTGTCTTGCCGGCCTCGCCCTCCTCGCCGGGGCCGACACGATCCGCCGGAGGTCCGCCTCCGGGTGGCTCCCCCTGCCGGGCTGGGGAGCAGGCGCTCTTCTCGGGCTCGGCTTCATCTTCTTTCAGGCCGGCCTCATCCACCGCGCCGAGTTCCTCCTCGGCAACACGACGCTCGCCGTCGCGTTCGGGGTCGGCGGGCTGTTCGTCTTCGGGAGCCTCGGCGCCCTCCTGGCCGTGACCGTCCCGCGGGGAAAGGCCTCGTCCCGGCTCGCTCTCTTCGCGGCCGTGACGGCCGCGGCGCTCGCGGCAGCGGCCGCGCTCTGGCACGACGTCTCCATCACGGCCGGCGGAAGGGGAGAGACCGCCCTTCTCCTCTCGCTCACCGCCCTCTTCGCTCTTCCGACGTTCGCCGCCGGGTCGTGCTTTCCCGCCGTGATCGAGCGCTGGGCCGGACCCGCCCAGCGGGCGGCCGCGGCCGTCTACGCCGCCGACGGCGTCGGCTCGGTTGCGGGCGGCGCGCTCGCGGCCGTCGCCGCGCTCCACGGCGGCATCCCGTCGCTCTTCATCGCGGCGGTCGCCTGCTACCTCCTCTGCGCGGCTCTGGCGCTGGTCAGGCCCTCACGACCCCGAGGCCCGGCCCCGGCGGCTCCTGCCAGCGGCCGTCATGAATCGTCAGCCCCTTGAACGGGTCGTTTGCGATCAGGAGATTGCCGTCGAGGTCTAGCCAGTCGAAGAGGGGCGCCACCGTCAAGCCCGCTGCGATGCCCAGCGACGACTCGATCATGCAGCCGAGCATCAGCTTGAAGCCGAGGGCCCGGCCGATCGCCGCCATCTCGTAGGCCCGCGTGATGCCGCCGCACTTGGCGAGCTTCACGTTGATCCCGTCGAAGAGACCGACGAGCGCCGGGATGTCACGCGGGTGGAGGACCGACTCGTCCGCCACGAGGGGAAGCGGCGATGCGGCCTTGACCGACTTCATCAGGGAGTTCCTCGAGGCGGGGAGCGGCTGCTCGACGAACTCGATCCCCATCGTCGCGAGCCACCTGATCCGGGCGATCGCCTCCTCGGCGGTCTGCCACCCCTCGTTGGCGTCGACGCGGATCGGCTTCCCCGTGACGGCGCGGATGGCCCGGACGTTTGCCTCGTCGCCCGGGAGGCCGACCTTCACCTTGAACGACGGGTACTTCTCCCCCTCCTTCACCTTCTTCTGCATCATTTCGGGGGTGTCGATGCCGATGGAGAACGTCGTGACGGCCATCCGGTCCGTCGGCATCCCGAGGAGGCGGTGGACGGGGGCCGCCAGCTTCTTCCCCTTCCAGTCCCAGAGAGCCATGTCGAGCGCCGCGACGATCTGCGAGTCGCCGCCGGCCTCCTTCTCCGCGCGCTCGATCCAGGCGAGGTGCTCCCACGGCGAGAGCCCTTCGACGGCGCCCTTCACCCGGGCGAAGGCCGCCTCGCCCGACTCCCAGCTCTGACCGTACCGGACGTTGGCGGCCGCCTCGCCGAAGCCGGTCACGCCGTCGGCAGCCAGAGTCAGGAGGCCGTTCTTCTTTTCGGTCGACGAGCCGCGGGAGATGGTCCAGGTGTGGGTGAGCTTCAGCTTCAGAGGCGTCAGCGAAAGGACGGGCTTCCCCGTAGCGGGCGCCGTCGCGGCGGCCTGGGAGGAGAGCGCGGCTTCGGGGAGAAGTGACCCGGCGGCGAGGGCCGCGGAACCTGCCAGAAGGCGACGGCGGGAGAGGTCGGTCGTCATTGTTCGATTATCGCCCTCGCCCGGAGTACGATTTCGGCATGTCCCGGCTTCTTTCTCTGGACGATCCGGAGAACCTGCGCCGATTCATCCGCTCGCTGCACGAGGGGATCTACGTCTCGACGCCCGACGGACGGGTCCTCGAGGGGAATCCCGCCTTCCTCGGGATGTTCGGCGTCTCTTCGCTCGAGGAGCTCGGGAGCGTTCCGGAGCTCCTCGTCGATCCCGTCGCGCGGGACCGCGAGCTGTCCCTTCTGGCCCGCGACGGCGCCGTCCGGGACTTCGAGCTCCAGGTCCGGCGGAAGGACGGCGAGGTCCGGACGGTCATCGACACCTGCACCGTCTGCGCTCACCCGGCCACCGGCGAGTCGGTCTACCACGGGATCCTGATCGACATCACCGACCGGAAGCGCCTGGAGGAGCAGCTCCGCGACCAGATTCTCCGAGACCCCCTGACCGGCTGCTTCAACAGGCGGTTCCTCGCGCAGTTCGCCTCGGCCCACGACCCGCTCGGGGGATCGTGGGGCTGCCTCATGGCCGACATCGACGGCTTCAAGCTCCACAACGACCTGCACGGCCACGCGGCCGGCGATGCCGTCCTGACGAGGCTGGCCCGCTTCCTGATGCGCGAGACCCGCACCGAGGAGGTCGTCG
>JAWOLE010000015.1:0-14594 GCA_033853815.1 Thermoanaerobaculia bacterium | reverse complement strand
CCAAACACGTCAGGAAGGCTTTTTTCATTGAGATCTCCTCAGTTATTGTTGAGTGCAAAAAACACGCTTGACCCTCTCTCCCCTCGCGCGATCCCATCACCTCCCGTTTTTCATTTTCTTTCAGGACTTGGTTTCACTCGTGGTTTGGCCGATACCAGTCTCCTTACCTTGATGGACTTGAAGGCATCTTCGGCCCATCCCATACGGGTGTCAAGAGAAAAAACCAAGAAATATGCTTCCGAATCATGAGAATCGAGCTAAGCCTTTTATTCTAAGTATTAACGCTTGTTCAGGTAGACGCTCCAACCTCCCTGGTCCTCGGGACGGTAAGACGCGACGGTTTTCGAGAGAACGATGTCAAGCCGCCCGTCGCCGTCGAGATCGGCCAGGCGGATGCACTGGCCCGGGGAGTCCAGATGGGGTTCCTCGCTCTCGGCGGCCTCGACGAACGTGCCGTCGGGCTTCTGGAAGAAGATCCGCAGGCGATTGACCTCGCTGTCGGCGAAGACCACGTCGTCCAATCCATCGCCGTCCAGGTCGCCCATCGCCAGCGCGTACTGGGCCGACTCGCCGTTCTTCTTGCGCCAGACCCTGTGCCGGGTCCAGGCGCCCTTCTCGAAGCTGTAGACCGTGATCCCGGTCGCCCGCGCCACCTGGGGGTCGTTGGTGATCATGTAGTACGCGTCGGCGAACGCGGGAACCCGCTGGGCTCCGAAGGTCCCGGGAGCCGTGGCGAAGTGATAAGCGTAGATCTCGATCTCGGGAAAACTGATTGGCTCGAAACGCCCGTTGCCGAGATTCCTCCAGAGCAGCGTCAGCGCGCCGATGAAATGGCTGCCCGTCAGGATGTCCCGGCGGCCGTCCCGGTCAAAGTCCCAGGCATGCAGGGTGTTCGAGTAGAAGGCGCCGCGGATCCCGTCGTCCTTGTACTGCCACCCTTTGCTGCCGCGATAGAGATAGACGCGGACCTGGTCCTGGCTGTTGGAGGCGCCCTGCACGGTGTCTTCCGACGCGACGATGTCGAGCTTGCCGTCTCCGTCGACGTCCACGAGCGCGACCGCCTGGGAGGAGAAATCCCGGGTCGGAAGGCCGCTCTTGACGATGCGGAAGTTCCCGGTCCCGTCTCCGAACAGGGAGACGAGGCCCGCTCCGTGCGAGGCGGACACGATGTCGAGATGTCCGTCGCCGTCGATATCGCCGACGGCGACGCCCCCGTAGTCGATCGAGAAGGCCTCCGCGGGTTTCCCGTCTTCGAGAAACCGCAGTGGCCAGGCGGAAAACTTTCCTTTCCCGTCTCCGACCCACACGTGAAGCTTCGCGTCCGAGAGCCGCGCCGGCGGCGAGACAATGTCCGGAATCCCGTCCCCATTCATGTCGGCCACGACGAAGGAAGCGCGCCAGAGGCCGCGGGACGGCAACCCGCTCCCGGTGACCTCCTGGAGGTGGATCCGACCCGGCTCACGCGCCGGAGACAGATCCTCGAACTCGGAGAGGGCCGGCCCGGCGGGCGTGGGCGTCTGGCGCACGGGCGGCGTGGGCGTGGGTGTGTACATTCCCCGCTGAGCCCTCAAGATGGCCTCCGACTCGGCGTTGCGCTTGTAGTAGTAGACGTAGAAGTACTTGTCGTCCTCCTTGAAGTACTCGACCGGCTTGGCGATCAGGGGATGCTTGAAGTGCCGGTCGTCGATGCGGATGTACTCGCTCTTGGGGAAACGCTGGACGACGTGGACGTCGTCTTCCTCCAGGATGTCCGGATTGGTCCGCGAGAGCGGCATGGGCGTCGGCGTCGGCGGGGGTCCCGCCGCCGGAGTAGCCCGGGGCGACGCGCACTCGACTGCGCTCGCCGCGCCGAGAACCAGGACGACCAAAATCCGGCCGACCATCCACCGTGGTGTCTTCCTCACACAGCCTCCTCGAAAAAGTGAACCGCAGGATACGAGTCTCCGATCCGAACGCCGCGCCAGGCGATCTTCTTCCGTCCGGGTCGCGCTCCCTGGACGATCACATCAGATCCGCGAAGTGGGGACGCGCCTTCGTGAACAGGGCGGCGCCCGAGAGGGCGACCAGCCCGCTGAAGACGGAGAGGTAGAGCACGGAGCCGGCGCTCGGGGCGACGTGCAGGCTGAAGGCGTCCCGGTACCACTCGACCAGGTGCGTCACGGGATTGGCGCGCAGGACCGCCCGGAGCCACGCCTGCCTGGCCGGGATCATCGAGATCGGGTAGACGATCGGAGTCGCCCAGAACACGACCGTCAGGAAGATGCCGATGAGCTGGGCGGTATCGCGGAGGAAGGCCGTCACGGTCGCGGCGAAGCAACCCGCGCCGTACGTCAGCGCGGCCTGAAGAAGCAACGCGGGCACGGCGAGGGCGAGCCAGGGCAGCGAGAGATGGCCGACCATGGCGACATAGACCGCGAAGATAGCGAGCGCGATGACCTCGTTGACGATAGCCGCGAGCACGACCGACCAGACCAGCATCTCGAGCGGAAAGACCGTTTTCTTGACCATGGCGGCGTTGTCGGTCAGCGCGCTGGCGCAACGGGACACCCCCTCCTGGATCGCCATGAAGGGCAGCAGCCCGGCCAGGAGGAACTCGGGGAACCCGGAGAACCCTCCCTCGACCGGGACCCTCAGGATGAGGCCGAACACCCCTGTATAGAGCAACATCCAGAGGACGGGCTGGGCGAAGGCCCAGAGGATCCCCAGGCCTGAACCGGCGTACCGCGCGCGGACGTCCCGGACCACCAGTTCCCTCAGCAGAAAGAGTCGCGCCGAGGCTGTTTTCCTGTTGATCGGCATGGGCAGGCAGGATTATAGTTACCGAAGATTATGATGCAATAGCATTTCGGGGACCTCTCATGTCATCCCAATCGCCTCGCAAGATCCAGCTGGTCGGCTCACGAATCCGCGAACTCCGCAAGGGGCGCCACCTCACGCAAACGGAGCTGTCGGAAAAGATCGGCATCGCTCAATCCGATCTTTCCCGGATGGAACAGGGCGAGTACAAGGTCGGCCTGGACACGCTCTTCAAGGTTCTCCAGGTCTTCGATCTGAAGATGGGCGAGTTTTTCGGGGAGACCGAGGCGCCCGAGACCGCCGAGACCCGTCAACTCGTCAGCGACTTCCAGGAGCTCACCCGCGATGCGCAGCGCGAAGTGCGCGATTTCGTGCGTTTCAAGAAGCTGCAAGGGCAGGACGAGAATCCGGCGCCGGCCTCTCCCGACGCCCCGACCGGGGAAGAAACATCTTGAGTTCCGGACCGGACCCTCTAGAATCGCGGAAGCGGTTCCCATGAGCGAGCGCCGTAAACACTTGGAGTTTCTGCGCAAGACCGCCCGGGAGGCGATCTGGGCGGGAGACTACGAACGGGCGCTGACCCTCTACGACGACGGGCTCTCGCTCGCGCGTTCCTGGAAGGATCGCGACCTGGAAGACCTCTTCACCTGCAACCGCGCCACGACGCTGATCGAGATGGACCGCCAGGACTTCGACCTCTCGCGGTTGAAGGAGATCGTGCTGCGCAGTCCCTCGAGCTACAACGGCGCCCTCGCCAGCTACATCGCCGCCAACGCGCACGAGGCGCGGGGCGATTTCGCGCGGGCGCGCTTCTACGCCCAGACGGCGCTCGCCAAGAGCCGCGAGCTCGGGCTGGAGGAATTGACGGGGTCCTCGCTCAACCTGCTCGCCAATCTCGAGCTGCACGAGAGCCACTTCGAGTCGGCGCTCTCGCTTTTCGAAGAGGCGGTCGAGCGGCTCGAATCGGAGGGCGAGAGCCTCTCGCGCCAGGCCGCCGTCGCGACCGACAACCTCGGCTATTGCCACATCGCCCTCGGCCGCATCGATTTCGGTCTGCCCCTCGTCGAGCGCTCGCTCTCCGTCCTCGATCGCCTCGGCGCGCGGCAGGCCATGGATTATCCGGCGCTCGACCTCTGCTTCGCCAACGTGAAGAGGAATCACCTCGACGAGGCGGAGAACTGGGGCATCCGCGCCCTGGGGCTCGGAAAGGAGTTCGGCCGCGAGGATGTCGTCAAGAACGCGCACTATCTGCTCGCCGAAACGTACTCGGAGATGGGGAGAACGCCGGAAGCCGACGCCCAGTACGAGGCTCTCGCGACGTACTACCCCGACTTCCCGGCCTTGAAGCATTATCTCCATCAGATCAGCCTGATGGAGGTCATCAACCTGAGGGCATGACCTTGGCGCGCCGCATCTCGCTCATCGCCGCAGCCGCCGCTTTCGCGCTGGCGGCGGGCGTCGCGCTGGCGGCCGACACTTCTCCCTACGAAGAGAAGTCCCTGCTGGCTTCGGACGGGACGCTCTATCTCGTGCGCTCCGGGTCGGCGGCGGACCTGGGCATCTCCGGCGGCTTCAGCCCGAGCGACAGGATGATCGAGTGGAGCCTGCGCAAGCAGGATGGAACCGTCCAGCAGGGCCTGATTCCCGACACCGTGAACGGAGATCTCAAGCACGACCTGCAGCTCGCCTACGACGAGCCGACCCGCTCTCTCGTCCTCCTGTGGAACGAGGACCTCACGGTCCTGAACGTTCTGCGCTTCGGCATCTTCCGCGACGGCGCGTGGTCCGTGGCGAATCTCCTGCCCAATCTCGGATTCGCACACGCCTACAACCCGCAGATGCTCCTCTCACACCAGATCGTCACTCTCCAGGACGATGCCGGCAACCCGGTCACGCAGACGCAAACGCTGCTCTCGGTCATCTGGTGGGAGCAGGCGCAGTACGCGCAGGCGCGCTACGCCCCGATCTTCCTCGATGGCGACACGAACGCAGGCGACGTGCAGGTCTACGACCTGCCTGCTCTGGTGGGCGGCGGCGGGCCGGCCTCGGCCACCCATCCCGCCGGCTCCTACATGTTCCCGTCGCTGCAGACCGAAGGCATCGGTGGCGCGATCCTGGCGAGTTTCGCCGACCTGGGCTCCGACAAGCACTACGTCGTCCGCATCACCTATCCGACCAACCTCGGCAAGCCCGGACCCACCAACGCCACCTGGCTGCGGCGGCGCATCCCCGTCGTGGGCGTCGCCTCCGACGGGCCCATCTCCGACGAGGTGCCGGTCGTCATCGCGAGCGTCCGAACGGTGATCGGCGCCTCCTATCGCCCCACGCTCGTCTGGAACACGGACAACGCCGTGGCCTACACCCACTTCGACGGCAAGGCCTGGTCCTCGGCCACGATTCCCCTGACGGACTCGATGACCTACGACCGCGCGCTCGCCCTCGTGCAGGAGATGGCCACAAGGAACTGACCTCGCTCCGCTCGGTCTCGTTCGATTCCAGATTCCACATTCCAGATTCCAGGTGAGGGCCGCGCTCCGGGTCCCTTGGAATCTGGAACCTGGAATTTGGAATCTCAGAGTCCGCGGGGCAGGTCCTTCCGGACTGGTTCGTCGTAGAGGGAATCGAGCAGCGTCGCCGCGTCGAGTCCCGCGGGGGTCACGCTCCTGGGCGCGACGACACGAATCGTGTAGATGTGATCCCCGGTCTGGCCCGTGCGCGGGTTGCGGACCCCCTTGCCGCGCAGGCGCAGCCGCTGGCCCTGCGTGCCCGGAGGGATACGCGCGCGCAGAGTGCCGTGGATCGTGGGCACATCGATCTCGGCGCCGGCGTAAGCCTCTTTGACCGTGACCGGCACGACGCCGTGGATGTCGTCTCCGCGCCGCTCGAAATAGGGATGCGGCGTGACGCGAACCGTCACGTAGAGATCTCCCACCGGACCTCCGCGCACGCCGGGTCCTCCCTTGCCGGGCACGCGGATCGTGCCTCCATCCTCTGTCCCTTCCGGGATCTTGATGCGCACGGTTTCCACCTCGGCTACGCGTCCGCGCCCGTGGCAGGTGGGGCATGGCTCACGTCCGACCCGCCCGGTGCCGCCGCAGTTGCCGCACTCCTTTTCGCGGCGGATCGACAGGGAAGTCGCGCCTCCGAGCACAGCCTCCCGAAACGGGATCTCGATGGTCCCGGTGGCGTCCTCCCCCTTTTCCGGCCCGGTGCGGCGAGCCCGGCCGCCGAAAAGGCTGCCGAAGAGATCTCCGAGGTCTCCGCCTTCGAACTGGAAACTCTCGAAGGGAGCCCCCTCGAAGCCTCCCCCGGCGGTCCGTCCGGCAAAACCTCCCGCCGCCGACGGATCGAAGCCCATCGATGGGCGGCCGGCGTGACCGAAGCGGTCGTAGGCGCGCCGTTTCTCGGCGTCGCGCAGAACGTCGTAGGCCTCCTGGACTTCCTGGAACCGCTTATGCGCGTTCTTGTCTCCGGGGTTCACGTCGGGATGAAGCTTGCGGGCGAGGCGCCGGTAGGCCTTCTTGATCTCCGCCTCAGAGGCCCCCTTGGAGACGCCGAGGACCTCGTAGTAGTCCCGCTTTTTCATACGTTTCCGGGATTATAGCGGCGCCGAAAATAAGCTATTGACTCCGCCGGGCGGTCTAATATTATTAGCCGTAAACAGGCTCGCTTCTAATCTTATAAGGGTAGCGGAGATGACCATCGACGACATCGATCTCCGGATACTGGACATGCTCCAACGAAACGGCAAGCTGTCCCAGGCCAAGATCGCGGGCGTCGTCGGGCTCACGACTCCCTCCATCAACGAGCGCATCAAGAAGATGGAGCGCTACGGAATGATCCGTGGCTTCGTCGCGCTGCTCGATCACGAAAAGATGGGATTCCCGCTGACGGCCTACGTGGACGTCGCTCTCGAGCACCCGCGCTTCGAGAAGGGTTTCGTGGACGAGATCGAGAAGCTCCTCGGCGTGCAGGAGTGTCATTACATCGCGGGAGATTACGCGTACCGCCTGAAAGTCAAGGCCGTGTCCACCGCGGCCCTGGCCGACTTTCTCCAGCATCGGCTCCTGGCGATCAAGGGCGTCGTGCGCGCGCGCGCCGAGATCTCCCTCGCCTCGAAGAAGGAATCCACCCTCCTCCCCCTCCCCGTCCCCCCCGAAGAAAAGCCGTAGGACCGGCCCTCTTCAACGCGTCGCGAAGCGACGAAAGCCCCCGGTCGCGGCGCGCTTAGTCTCCCGACGAAGGAGGGAGGAGGAGCGCGCCGCGGGAGCGAAGCGCCGGAACGGGATCACGCCGACAGGCGTAGATCCCGCGGAGCGCGCGGAGCGACGGTAGACGGAGGGCGTCCGCCCGGCTTTCGCCGGACGGGTCGGCCAATCGGCCTGTTATGGCGGGAGCCTAGGAATTGAGGAAGAAAAAGGGCCGGGCCGCGCGGAAGGCCGCGCGGTCGGATAAGAGGATGTTTTTGGCGGGAGAGAACCTGTTGCTAATCATGCCTTGCGGCTGGCTGGTGCAAGGCGTATGCCATGCCTCGGTCCGGCTCGGCCCGCTGAAGCCCGCTAGAACCGGTAGCCGAGCCCCGCGTTCGCCGTCAGCAGCGAGCGAACCGGCGAGGTACGGAGATTGTGAAAGGTCAGCCGGATGATCAGAGAGAGCCGCGACACGATCTGAAAGCTTCCCTCGGCCCCGCCGTGCCACCCGAACACCGTTTCGCTCTTGTCGCTGTAGCTCGCGATCGAGGGATCGACCGAGTCGGGCCGGATCTTGTAGCCGCCGAAGCCTCCGAAGATTCCGGAGGTGTAGTCCCCCTCCCAGAACAGGTAGCTGACTCCGACCGTCGCATAGTCCACGTGATCGGTCAGGCCGGGCAAGGTGACGGGAGTGGAAGACCCCGACGGCGTGACCTCCAGCCCCGCGTTGGCGCCGTGGACCTTGAGCGTGCCGAAAGTCGCGCGCACGAGCATCTTCGGCTCGAGCTCGTAATCCACCCACAGATTCACGTCCTTGGGCTTGAATTCATCCAGGTGAAAGTGGTCCGTGATGTCGTCGACGACGCCGATCGTCGCTCCGACGCCCACGCTCTGGGCCATCGCGCTCCCCGCGACCAGGAAGACGACGATGGCGGCGGATGCGAGCTTCTTGACGAGGGACACAGGCACCTCCCAGCGCAGTCTACGGGTTCGAGGTCAAAAGTTCAAAGCTCGAGCGACCCCGTGAGGGGCGCGATCTGGAGACCCGCGAACCAATAGAATGCGCCACCGTGTCTACGAATGCCGGCCCGATTGCGCGGAGGGAAAACTGAACTCTCTCGTTCGCGCCGCCGCGAACTTTCTCCTCCCCTCGCGCTGCCTCGCATGCCGCCGGGGCCGCGTCGAGCGCTTCCTGCGCGGCGGCGTCTGCGAGGCGTGCTGGGAATCTCTGCCAAAACTTCCGCATTCGCGCTGCGCAGTCTGCGACGAAATCCTCGAAGGGCTGGACGGCCCTCGCGGGGGAGAGGACGTCGCGCGCTGCGGGCGCTGCCTTCTGTCCCCGCCGCCCTTCCGGCGCCTCGAGGCGGCCGCGCCCTACCGCGGCTCCGCGAGGCGGATCCTGATCGCCTTCAAGTTCGGAGGAGCCGACCACCTCGCGCCGCGCCTGGCGCGAGTGCTCACGGACCGCCTGCCGGCGCCCGAGGCCGTGGGCGAAGCCACCGCCGTCCCCGCGACCGCGCGCGCCCGCAGACGCGGCGACCACGCCGCCGATCTGCTCGGCGCGGCCGTGGCCTCGCTCCTCGGCGCGCCGTTCGAGCCCGGCCGGCTCGTGAAGATCCGATCGAACGAGCGCCAGAGCGGCCTGCCGCTCGCGCGCCGCGCGCAGAACGTGCGGGGCGCCTTCCGCGCGCGGGCCGGCGCTCCGCGGCGCGTGCTGCTCGTGGACGACGTGGCCACGTCGGGAGCGACCGCGAGGGAATGCGCGCGGCTGCTCCTCGGGGCCGGCGCCGAAGACGTCCTCGTCTGGTGCTTCGCGCGCGCCTCGCGCGACGACATGCTCGCGAGAGCCGGAACTCCCGAGTCGGGATTCGAGTTCCCGGAAGGATCGTGAGAGCGCTCAGCCGGCTCGTGGTCAGGGCGCTGCCGCTCGTGCCGCGGCGTCTGGTCCGCGTCGTCGCCTCACGCTACGTCGCGGGAGAGACTCTGCAGGACGCGGTTCGGTCGGTCCGCCAGCTCAATTCCGAGAGATGCGCGGCGACGCTCGACGTGCTCGGCGAGGACGTCACGCATGTCTCGGAAACGGACGAGGCCGTCGCCGAGTACCGGCGGGCCCTCGACGCGGTGGCGGAGAACGGCCTCGACTCGAACATATCGGTCAAGCTGACCGCCCTCGGGCTCAAGCTCGACCCGCGCGCCTGCCGCGAACAGTTCGCGCGGATCCTCGAGGCCGCGCGCTCCCTCGGCAACTTCGTGCGCATCGACATGGAGGATTCCTCCGTGACCGAGGAGACGATTCGCATCTACCTCGAGGCGCGTCAGACCACGGACAGCGTCGGCCTGGTTCTCCAGGCCTACCTGCGCCGCAGCCGCGAGGACGCGCGACGCGCGATCGCCGTCCGCGCAAACGTGCGGATCTGCAAGGGCATCTACACCGAAGCGCCCGAGATCGCCTACCAGAGAAGGGAAGAGATTCGGGACAACTTCGCCGCCCTCGTCGACGATTTCCTCCAGGCCGGGTGCTACGTCGGGATCGCCACGCACGACGAGAGCCTGGTCGAGCGGGCGCTGGCGACGATACGCCGGCTCGGTCTCCCGCGGGAGGCGTACGAGTTCCAGATGCTGCTCGGAGTCGCCAGGACGCTGCGGCGGCGGCTCGTCGCGGACGGGCACCGGCTGCGTGTGTACGTCCCCTACGGGCGGTCCTGGCACGCCTATTCGATGCGGCGTCTCAAGGAAAACCCCGATATCGCGGGCCAGATCGTCAAAGGCTTTCTCGGGAGGAGTTGACATCCCCGGCGGCCCCCGGGCAACCCCCTGTCCCAGTGGCAATTGACATCCCGGAGTCATATACTCCCGGGCGGGGCTCCGGCCCCGCTATGAGACGTCGCCGATCGGCAGCGCTGGGCTGGCTCTTGCCGGTGTGGATCTCCGGCGGGTGGGCCCTGGCCGTCCCCTCGCCGGCGCCCGTGCTCGCTTCGCCGGGAGCGCCTCCTATCTCGGGCATCGTCAGTCATCTGAAAGATCCGATCGCCGGCGCCCTCGTCATCTTCTACAACCTCGGCGACGCCTCGCTCGCGCGCTCGCGAACCGCCTCCGACGGCACTTTCGTCATGGCCTCCGCCCCCGTCGGCGTCTACGATCTCGTGGCCTACAAGAAAGGGTTCGTGCCGGCTCTCGTCCGCGTCTGGCACCAGCCGGTCCCCGATGGGGTCAGCTCCGTGCACATCCAGCTCGCCGCGAGATCCGCAGGGAAAGCTCAGAACACCGCGGCCTCGAGCGTCTGGGAGCTGAGAGACCGCCTCCCGGCCGACGTCCTGCGCGAGATCGCGCTCGAAGTCGGCGCCGAGGAGTCCGTGGCCTCCGGCCGGATGCGACTCGACAAGACGCTCGCCGGTGAGGTTCGGACCGTCGCGGACGTGGCTCAGGGCGACTCTTCCCTTTCGCGAACGGCCGTGGGTGTGCGCGGAGGCCTGCCCAACGGCTGGAGCTACGACCTGCGCGGGGACTACTCCGCGGTTTCCGATCCGGCCGGAATCTCGGATACGGCGGCCACGACCGGAAACGCCGCGGGTCTCGCTCTGGACGTGGCGACCTCGCCTCTCGATCGGGTCACCCTGGAGACGCGCCGGCACACGTTGAGCCTCCACGACGACCGGGTGGCGAGCCTCCAGACGCACGGCGTCGCGTGGTCGCGCGACGGCGATGAGGGCAGCGTCCAATCAGTCGGGGCGCGCTACATCGAGGAAGTCAACCTCTACCGCGTCACCTCGCCCGGTTCCAATTTCTTCCCGCTCGCGTCGCGGACCTGGGAAGTGAACGCGAACTACGCCAGGCCTGCCGGCGATTCTCCGGGCTTCGCCGTCGCGATGACCTACAGGCATCGCGAAGGAACCATCGGCCCCTCCGGCGTCGGCTCCGACGGGGCGTTCCTCATGTCGGCCCCCGACGGCGATCTCTCGGCAGAGTCCTCGGTGCGCGTTTCCTCTCGCTTCGAGGCGGAGGGCGGAGTGGTCGCGCGGTACCTGGCGGGCGGGAACGGCATCGCCCCGCTTCTGGGAGCCCGCTACGACATCGGCTCGAACACCCAGGTCTTCGTCCGCGGTCTCTACCGCGTCGCCGACTCGGGCACCGGGTCCGGCACGGTCCTTCCGCTGGTGACTTCGGTGGAAGCTGGCGGCGAAGCGACGTCGCGCCGGTCGGTCGTCATCGGACTCGAGAGGCGGGCCGGGCCAGACGGCTCCTTCCGCCTCGAGGCCTCGGACCAGCAGGTCAACGAGGCGATCCGCTCCTTCTTCGAGGGAGACTTCCTGACCGACTTCGACAGCCTCTATCTCTTCGACGGCAACACGCTTCGGCAGTACAAGCTCACCGGGACCCACCGACTGACCGACAGGGTCTCCGGAAGCGTGGCACTTCGCTACGGGACGATCGGCGGCAGCCCGGCGCCGGACTCGGCTTCGAGCTACGGGATCGTCGACAACCGCGGGCGCTACTGGTCCGCCCGAGCGGCCGTCGAGATCCTGCCCACGCGGACGGGAGTCGCCGTGCTCGTGCGCGGAGTTCGCCAGAGCCTCGTCACCGCCTCCACCCCGCGTTCCAACGACTCGAGCAAGGTCGCGGTCTCCCTGGCACAGGATCTTTCGGTCATCGGCCTGAGTCCCTTCGGCTCGATCTGCAAGCTGCTCGTCGCGCTGGAATCGGCCCGCAGCGCCGCCCTGACCGGGGACGAGGGCCCGCACACCAGCCGTCTGCTCGGAGGCGTGGCCATCTCCTTCTGAGAAACCCCGGGACCGGGCCGGCTTTCCCCGCCCTTCCTTCCATCCAAAATAATCTTGAGCTATATTCAAGAAATTGGATTTTGCTCGGAAGTTGCCGGACCTTCTCTTTGTAACTAACAGTGAACAGGAGCGTTATTTCACTCGAGGAGGGTCATTTCCGTGGCATTCAGATTGCTGATTCAGCATCCGTGTTTCGTCTGATCAAGACGGTGGGCATCGGTGCCGCCCTGCTCGTGGCTACGGCCACGGTCGGACTCGCTCTTCTCTCCTTCGCGCGAAAGGTCGACAGCTTCACGCGGCCGGGCTTTTCCTACGCGCGTGTGGGCGGCAGCCTCGAGGTGACGGCGATCGAGCCCGGCGGCGCCGCGGCTTCCGCCGGTCTCTCAGCGGGAGACCGGATCATCACGGCCGACGGGCAGACGGCCGGCTCGCTGCCGCAGCCGGAGACGAGCCTGGCGCGCAAGCCCTTCCCGCACCGGCTTCTGGTTCTCTCGGGCGGGCTCGTGCGAGAGCTCGAGCTCAAGCGTCCGCCCGTGGTGCTGGATCGGACCTATCTCTTCCTCGCCCTGGTCGGGCTGCTCTATCTCCTGATCGGATTCTTCACCGTCTCGCGCGAGCGCGCCGGCGCGGCGCGCATCCTGGCAGTCTTCTGTCTCGCCTCCTTCGCGGTCTACGTGATTACGCCCGCCGGACCGCGCGACGGAATCTGGAAAGCCTTCCTCCTGGCTGAGGACTTCTACCGGGCGCTCCTGCCGGCGCTGCTCCTCCACTTCTTCCTCGTCTTTCCCAGGCCCGTTTCGCGGCGGAAGCTTCTGCCGCTCCTCTACCTGCCGGGCGCCGTGTATCTGGCGGTTCAGGAGGCGCCGCTCCTCTGGCCGGGCGTGGATGCGGCCCGGACCCTGGAGCTCGCGACGAGGCTCTGGCAGCTGAATTTCGCAGTCTTCGGAGTCGCCGTCCTCTGGCGCCTCGCGCGGCTCCTGCGCCGCCGCGAGGACGCCGAGGCGCAGATGCAGATTCGCTGGATCGGGCTCGGGATCGCGGTGGGCCTCGCCCCCTTCCTGCTCCTGTCCGTCTTTCCGAGGATGCTGGGGCTCGCCTCGCCGCTGCTCTCGAGCCTTTCGGTCCTCCCGCTGATCTTCATCCCCCTTGCTTTCGCCTACGCCGTCCTGAAGTGGCGCCTGTGGGACGTCGAGATTTTCGTGCGCGAAGCGCTCGCGACGACGGCCGCCGTCCTGCTTGGCGGCATGACGTTCATCCTGCTCAATGCGTTGCTCGACCGTACGCTGGAAGGGATGGCGGATGCGGGCAAGAGCGTCGTCGCCTTCGCCTCGGGACTGGTGCTCGCGGCTCTGCTCGTCCCGATGAAGAAGAGGATCACCGGAGTCCTCGAGAGGATCCAGTACCACGACACATATCGGGCGCGCCGGGCCCTGCTCGACATCGCGCGCGACTTCGCGACCCCGCGCGAACAGAGGGAGCTTTCGGCGGCGATCGTCCAACGTGTCCAGGACGGCCTCCACGTCGTGCCCTGTTCCCTCTTCCTCTTCGAGGACGCGAGCGTTCGGGGAGCCGACTGGAACCTGCTGTCCGGCGAGCTCTCGAAAGCGGACCTCTGGCACCTGCGCAGGGCGGCGCTCGGGAACCGCGAGGACCCCGCGGCGGAGAGGCTGCACGCCGCCGGGTACCGGACCTTCTTCACCCTGCGCTGCGCCGGAAGCCTCGTCGGCGCCCTGGGAGTCGGAAACAAGGACGGGCGCGTGCCGCTGTCCTCGGAGGACGAGGCCCTGCTGGTCGCCGTCATGGCGCAGGCCGGACTCGCCTACGAGAACGCGCGCCTCTACGGGGCCCTGGCCGAGAGGCTCGAAGAGATCCGCGACCTCCAGCAGTATCAGGAGAGCGTCATCCGGTCGTCCTCGTCGGGGATCGTGGTGATCGACCGGGAGGGGCGCATTCAGTCGGTCAACCCGGCATTCGCGGCGATCGTCGGCCGGGGAGAATCGGACCTGGCCGGCTCGAGCTTCGCGCGGATCCTCCCCGGCGTCGAGCTGCCGCCCGCTCCGGCCGACGGCGGGGAGAGAGCGATAGAAGGTCGGTTCTGGGGCGCCGGCGGCGAGGAACGCAACCTGCGCGTCTCCGTCTCGGCGTTTCGCGGGGATCCCGACCGCCGCGTCGTTCTCGTCGACGACGTGACCGACCGCGTGCGGGCCGAGAAGGCCCTCGCGGAGCGGGAGCGCCTGGCCTCGCTCGGCGTGCTCGCCGCGGGGGTCGCACACGAGGTCAACACCCCGATCGCAGGACTCTCCTCCTACGCCCAGATGCTGCTCGCCGAGACGGCGCCGGGAGATCCGCGCTACGCGATCCTGAAGAAGATGGAGCGCCAGACGTTCCGGGCGGCGCACCTGGTCAACAACCTGCTCGAGTTCGCGCGCCCGCGGCCCCGCGCGAACGTCCGCGCCGACCTGCGGACCGTGCTCGCCAACGCCGCGGAGTCCGTCGAGACGACCTTCGGCCGGCGGCGTCTGCGGCTCGACGCGGAGGCGGCGCCGGTCTGGGTCCAGGGCGACTCCCGAGAGCTCGAGCAGGTGTTCGTCAACCTCCTGATCAACGCCCGCGACGCCTCTCCCGAAGGCAGCGAAGTCGCCTGCCACGTCGCGACCAACGCGGACCGCGTCCGGGTCACGGTCGCGGACCGGGGCCATGGCCTTCCCCCGGGCGACTCGGAAAAACTCTTCGAGCCCTTCTCCACGACCAAGAAGTCGGGAGGAACGGGGCTCGGCCTCGCGATCTCTCGCGACATCGTGCGCCGGCACGGCGGGGAGATCCGGTTGGC
>JAWOLE010000014.1:0-8066 GCA_033853815.1 Thermoanaerobaculia bacterium | reverse complement strand
CCGGACCTTTTCCTTGACGCGACGCGAAGCGAGCCCATAGACTCGCGGCATTTTGAAGCGCGCGCTGCCCGGCCGGAAATCTCCAGGCGAGGTCGGAAACCCATGACCGAGACTCCCACGACGCTGGTCAAGAAGACGAGGATCCTGGACGCGGACCGCATCCGGCGCATGATCGACCGGATGGCGCACGAGATCGCCGAGAGGCGCAAGGACCTGACCGACCTCACCTTCATCGGCATCCGGACGCGGGGAGTCCCCCTCGCGACGCGGCTCGCCTCGCGGCTCGGCGATCTCGTGAACCAGCCCTTTCCGGTCGGAACGCTCGACATCACGCTCTACCGCGACGACCTTTCCCTGGTCGCGCCGCAGCCCCTCCTGAAGAAGACCGAGATCGATTTCGATCTGAATGCCCGGGCCGTCGTGCTCTGCGACGACGTGCTCTACACCGGCCGCACGGTGCGGGCGGCGCTCGACGGCCTGATCGACCTGGGACGGCCGCGGGCCGTGCGTCTGGCGGTCCTGATCGACCGGGGGCACCGGGAGATCCCGATCGAGGCCAATTACGTGGGCAAGAGCGTGCCGACCGCCCAGCGCGAGGTCATCAAGGTCATGTTCGAGGAGACCGACGGCGCCGACGAGGTCTGGATCCTGGAGCGGCCGGCCTGAACGTACGGAGTTTAAGGTCGAAGGTCTGAGGTCGAAGGTCAGCGGTCCGGCCCCCGGGACGGATTCCCGCGTTACGAGGCTTTGATGACCGTTTCCTGTTTGCACTCGAAGGATCTGCTCGGCACCGAAGACCTGTCGGCCGAGGAGATCACGCTGATCCTGGACACGGCCGAATCGATGCGGCCCATCGGCGAGCGCGAAATCAAGAAGGTCCCGGCGCTGCGCGGCCGCATGGTGGTCAACCTGTTCTTCGAGGCCTCCACGCGGACGCGCTTCTCCTTCGAGACCGCGGAGAAGTGGCTCTCGGCCGACGCGCTCTCCTTCGCGGCCAAGGGGAGCTCGGTCGAGAAGGGGGAGTCGCTGCTCGACACGGCACGCAACCTGCAGGCCATGTCGCCCGACCTGATCGTGATCCGCCACTCCTGCCCCGGCGTTCCGCACTTCCTCGCGCGGAACCTGCGCGCGGGGGTCGTCAACGCGGGAGACGGCGCCCACGAGCACCCCACACAGGCCCTGCTCGACGCGTTGACGATTCGCCGGCGCTTCGGGCGGCTGGAAGGCCTGCGGGTCGCGATCGCGGGAGACATCACGCATTCGCGGGTCGCGCGGTCCAACCTCTGGCTGCTGACGCGGATGGGAGCGAGCGTCGTCATCTGCGCTCCGCCCACCCTCCTGCCGCCGCGCATCGAGGAGATGGGCGTGGAGGCGACGACGGATTTCGACGCCGCGCTCGAGGGCGCCGACGTCGTCATGATGTTGCGGATGCAGCTGGAGCGCCAGGGCGCGTCCTTCTTCCCTTCGACCCGCGAGTACTTCAAGCGCTACGGCCTGACCGCGGCGCGGCTCGCCCGGGCGCGCCCGGAGGCGGTCGTCATGCATCCCGGGCCCATGAACCGCGGCGTGGAGATCTCCTCGGACGTCGCGGACTCCGACCGGTCGCTCATCCTCGAGCAGGTGTCCAACGGCGTTGCCGTTCGGATGGCGGTCCTCTATCTCCTCCTGACCGGGCACGCCTGGGAGGGGGACGCGGCGTGAACGGGCCGCTTCTTCTGCGCGGAGGCCGGCTGGTGGATCCGGCCGCCGGCCGGGACGGCGACTTCGATCTGCTGCTCGAGGACGGCCTCGTGACGGAGATCGGCGCCGGGCTCGACGCGGGCGGCGCGAGGGTCCTCGACGTCTCCGGACTCTTCGTCCTGCCCGGCTTCATCGACCTGCACGCCCACCTGCGCGAGCCCGGGCGCGAGTACGCCGAAACGGTCACTACGGGCCTGAGGGCCGCCGCCGCGGGCGGGTTCACCGCCGTCTGCGCCATGCCCAACACGGAGCCCGTCAACGACAGCCGCGCGATCTCCGAGTTCCTGATGTCCAAGGCGCGCGGGGCCGCCGGCCCCCGGCTCTACCCGATCGGCGCCGTGACCAAGGGGCAGCGCGGGGAGGAACTCTGCGAGTTCGGGGAGATGCGGGTGGCCGGCGCAGTCGCCGTCTCCGACGACGGCAAGTGGCTGGCCGACGGCGCCCTCCTGCGGCGGGCCTTCGAGCACGCCGGCCTCTTCGGAATGCCGGTCATCCAGCATTGCGAGGACGGGAGCCTCTCCGGGAAAGCGCCGATGCACGAGGGCGCGGTCTCGACGCGGCTCGGCCTGCCGGGCCAGCCGGCCATCGCCGAGGCCGCCGCGGTGGCGCGGGATCTGCTTGTGGCTGAGGTGGCCGGGGGGCGGCTGCACGTGGCGCACCTTTCCACCGCGCGGTCTCTCGCTCTCGTGCGCGAGGCCCGGGCCCGGGGTCTCGCGGTCACCTGCGAGGTCACGCCGCATCATCTGACCCTGACCGACGTCGAGGTGGCGCGCTCCGGTTTCTCGACCAACTTCAAGATGAACCCGCCGCTGCGCGAAGCCGAGGACCTCGAGGCGCTCGCCGCGGGGCTCGAGGACGGGACGGTCGACGCGATCGCGACCGACCACGCGCCCCACCATGAGGACGAGAAATCGCTCGACTTCATAACGGCGCCCTTCGGAGTCGTCGGGCTCGAGACCGCCGCCGCCGTCGTGCACGACAGGCTCGTGCGGACCGGGCGGCTGTCGCTCCAGCGTTTCGTCGCGGCTTTCTCCGCGGGGCCGGCAAGCGCCTTCGGCCTGCCCGGTGGGACCCTCGCCCTGGGCTCGCCGGCCAACGTCACGCTTTTCGATCCCAGGGCCCGCTGGACCGTGGACCCCTCGCGTTTCGAGTCGCTGTCGCGCAACACCCCTTTTGCCGGCTGGGAGCTGACGGGCAGACCCGCCGGCACGATCGTCGAGGGAAGAGTCGTCTGGAGGAGAGATTCGAGCCGGTGAAGCTGAGGGAGTCGAGCCGGTGAAGCGGGCGGCGGCGCGCGTCGAGAGTCGAAGACCTCGACCGGCGCTTCCGTGGGTGGCCCTGTTCGCCCTCTTCTTCTCGGCCGCGTCCCCGGGGGCGACGGCCCGCCGGGTCGCGATCCGCGTTCCGGAGGGGTTCTCGCTCGCGCCGGAGTTCGAGAGGCTTTCGGGATGGGCCCGGCGCGGAGGCGTCGAGGTCGCGGTCTCGCCGGAGTCCTCCCCGGTGCCCGCCGGGTGGGAGACCGCGAGGGTGACGGCGCTTCCGGCTTCCGAGAACTTCCGGCAGCTCGTCGCGAAGTTCCCCATCCGGCTGGAGTCGAAGGAATTCGTCTTCGACGGCCGGAGCTACGGACATCCCGACGACGCCATCGCGCTCTCCGACCCGTCCCGGCCCGGCGAAACGTTCGTCATCGGCGTCGACCGCCGCGCCGCGCTGCGCCTGCTCGCGAGGCGCCTCTTCTACGGGGAAGAGGATCGGGCGGACGACTACCGCGTGGTCTCCGGCGAGCTTTCCAAGTCCGGGCGATTCGTTCGCCACTCCCCGCTGGCGATCGATCGCCCCTCCGACAGGGACGAGATCGCGGCGCGCGAGAGCTTCTTCCGATCGCTGAAGGAGGAGGAGCGAGGCGGAGTCCGATGGCGGTTCCGGGATTCGGAGAGGACCGGGGTCGCCCGGTGGGAGCCCGTCCTGCGGCGCTTCCTGGGCCCCGGGCGGCATTCCCCGATTCTCGTGGTGCTCATTCCCGACGCGGCCGCCAAGGGGCGAGACACGGGCTCTTCCCGTCCGGCGGACCTCTCGGCCGCCGCCGGCGGTCTTCGCGTGGACCTCGACTTTTCCGCGCCGCCGGAGCCGGACCTCGTCTCGCCCGTGCTCGCCTCCGCGGCCTACGCCGCCCGCGACCGGAGGCTTCTCGCCCGCCCCATGCTCCTTGCCGCCCTCGGCGCCCGCGCGTGCCGCCGCTGGTGGGGGCGAGACGTCCAGGGCTTCGCGGCCTTCGCGCGGCGGGCGCGGGTCGAGCCGACCGTCGGCGAGGTGCTTTCTTCGGACCCGGAGGTCTCGCCGGTGCTCGCCGTCGGCGCCGCGGCCTCCTGGATCGACGCCGGCGTCGGAGAGGAGGGAGAGGCGGCGGTCCTCACGACCCTCGCGGCGGGCGGCGCGCCCCTCGAGACGGCCTTGAAGCGATGGGCCGAGCGGGCCTCGACGCGGCCCGCGCACGCTCCGGCCCGGCGCCCCCTGCCCTCGGGGTTCCTGCGCGGGATCTCCTATGCCATGTCGAATTCCGTGGACGGCTCCTACGCGTCCCCACGCTCGCGCCAGACGCTGGCGCGGGTCGCCGGGATGTCCGTCAACTCGATCTCGGTCATGCCCTTCGCCTTCATGCGCGACGCCGCCCTTCCCGCGATCTCTTTCATCCACCGCAATCCCGGCGGCGAAACGGACGAGGGCATCGTGCGCGCTCTGGCCGACGCGCGCGACCTCGGCATGTCGGCCATGGTGAAGCCTCAGATCTGGATCGGAGGCGGGAGATTCGTCGGAGAGGTTGCGATGAAGAGCGAGGAGGACTGGAGGCGTTTCTTCGACGCCTACCGGCGTTTCCTCGTCCACCACGCCGTCGTGGCCGAGGCGGCGGGGGCCTCCCTCTTCTGCGTCGGCACGGAGCTCGTGGGCACGGAAGGGCGCGTGGGCCAGTGGCGGGAGACGATCGCGGCGGTGCGCCTGGCGACGGGCGCGCCGTTGACCTACGCATCCAACTGGGCGGCCGGGGCCCCGAAGGTCCCTTTCTGGAGCGCCCTCGACGCGATCGGCGTGGACTTCTACGACCCCCTGTCGCCGGACCCGGGAGCGAGCGACGCGGCGCTCGAGGCCGGGGTCGCCGCCGCCTCCGCGCCTCTGGAGAAGCTTTCCCGCGAGACCGGCAAGCCGGTGGTCTTCGCGGAAGCGGGGTATCCGCCGGTGCAGGGGACCTGGCTCGCTCCGCACGATGAGAACTCCGGCAGGCCTCCCGCCGCCTCCGACGCCGGCAGGGCCGTGGCGGCGGTCTTTCACGCCCTCGAAGGCAAGAGCTGGTGGAAGGGCGTGTACTGGTGGAAGGCCTTCTCGAACGGCGTGGGAGCGCGGCCCGGCGAGCGCGGCTACAACCTGCTCGGCACGCCCGCCGAAAAAGTCATCGAGCAAGGGTTCGCCCGGTTGAACCAGACGCCGAAGCGATGAAGATGCCTTGAAACACTGAGGAAATGAGCGATCTGGTAGAGACAGCCGAGGCCGCGGCGCGAGCGGGAGGAGAGGTCGCGCTCGCGAGCTGGCGCAACCTTGCCGCCGGCGAGGTCTCGGAAAAGAAGATGAACGACTTCGTGACCGATGCCGACCGCAAGAGCGAGGATCGGATCGTTTCGCGGGTTCGGGAGAGCTTCCCCGAAGACGACTTCCTGGGAGAGGAGGGCGGCCGGCGCGGGTCCGGCGCCGGGCGGCGCACCTGGATCATCGATCCCCTGGACGGGACGTCCAACTTCATCGCCGGGTTTCCCTTCTGGAGCGTCTCGGTCGCGGCGCGGGAGGGCTCGGAGATCGTGGCCGGGGCCGTGTGGGACCCGCTGCGCGGGGAGATGTACACCGCGGAGCGCGGCTCCGGGGCCTTCCGCAACGGCGCGCGGATCCGGGTCACCAGCCGGAAAGGCCTGGACGGCGCCTTCCTCGCCACCGGGTTCCCGTTTCGTTCCCGCGAGAAGATCGACCTCTATCTCGCCGTCTTTCGGGAGCTCTTCCTTCGCGCCCGTGCGGTCCGGCGGGCTGGATCGGCCGCGCTCGACCTCTCGATGGTGGCCGCCGGCATCTACGACGGTTTCTTCGAATTCCGCCTCTCGATCTGGGACATCGCGGCGGGCGCGATCCTGATCGAGGAGGCGGGCGGCCGACTGATGGACTTTTCGGGCGGAAGGCGCTTCTGGGAGCGCGGGAACGTCGTGGCCGGCAGCCCCGGGGTCGCCGACGGCATCCTCGAGGCCGTCTCCCGGATCGTGGCCGAAGAGCGGATCTGAGAGATCTGTATTAGGCTCTGCCGATGAAGATCTGCCTGGTCGCCCCCAAGAATCCCGAGTCCTTCTGGACCTTCGACCGCATCCTTCCGAGCCTGAAGAAGAAGTGCCTCTTCCCCAACCTCTCGCTGCCGACCGTCGCGGGCATCACGCCCCGCGAGCACGAGGTCGTGCTCTGCGACGAGAACGTCGAGGAGATCGACTTTGCGATCGACGCCGACATCATCGGCCTGACCGGGTACGTCGTCCACGAGAAGCGAATCCTCGAGATCGCCCGCGAGTTCCGCCGGCGCGGAAAATTCGTGGTCGCCGGCGGGCCGCTCGCCTCGCTCTGCCCCGAGAAGCTGCGCGGCGAGGTGGACGTTCTCTTCGTGGACGAGGCGGAGTACACCTGGCCCCGGTTCCTGTCGGATTACGCGGCGGGGCACTGGAAGAGCGAGTACGTCCAGCACGAGAAGCCGAGCATGCACGACTCGCCCCTGCCGCGCTTCGACCTGCTCCAGATCGACAAGTACCGCACGATGACGATCCAGTTCGCGCGCGGGTGCCCGTTCAACTGCGAGTTCTGCGACATCATCGTGATGTACGGCAGGAAGCCCCGGACGAAGACCGTCGCCCAGGTCATGGCCGAGGTGGAGGAGATCCACCGGCTCGGCGTCGCGAACATCTTCGTCGTGGACGACAACTTCATCGGCAACAAGCCGGAGGCCAAGCTCCTCCTGCGCGCCCTGGCCGACTGGCAGAAGGCGAACGGCTACCCGATCGAGTTCCTGACCGAGGTGACGCTCAACATCGCCCAGGACGACGAGCTCCTGGCTCTCATGCGGCAGGCCAACTTCACGACGATCTTCATCGGGATCGAAACGCCGCGGGCCGAGAGCCTCCAAGAGACGCACAAGACCCAGAACCTGCGGGAGAGCCTGCTCGACTCCGTCCACCGGATCCAGCGCGCCGGAATCGAGGTCATGGCGGGAATGATCGTCGGCTTCGACCACGACGACCCCTCCATCTTCGACGAGCAATTCCGGTTCATTCAGGAGGCCCGCATCCCGGTGTCCATGACGGGGATGTTGAACGCGGTGCCGAAGACCCCCCTCCATCAGAGGTTGAAGGAGGCGGGCCGCCTGATCGCCGAGTCGGTCGGCGATCAGTTCGTGTTCACGAACATCATTCCCAAGGGGATGTCCCGCGTGCAGCTCTACGAGGGGTACAAGAGGCTGCTCGAGCGCCTCTACAGCTACCGCAACTACCGCCGCCGCGTCATGCAGCTGATCCTGCAGAAGGGAGCCCAGATCCAGACGCGGCTCGTGGCGGGGCGGCAGGACGTCAGAATCCTCCCGCACATCATCTGGACCTGCATCCTGCGCGCCTCGCCGCGCCGCGCGTGGCTCACGCTCTCGCTCATGGTCGAGACGGCCCTGCGCCGCCCGAGGGAGTTCCGCCAGGCCGTGACGCTCGCGCTCATGCACAAGCACCTGTACGAGTACATGCGCGACACGTGCAAGCGCCTGGACGAGCTCGTCCGGGAGCTGCGCAGTCTCCCGGAGGAATTGCCGCAGAGCGCCGCCTGACCGGTATATATCAGATCTGACATACTCTGGCGCCAGCTCTGGTCGTGCTCATCGTGCCGTAGGGGCGGGGGTTTGCGGCGGCGAACCCGCCGCATGTCGCGTCCCTCGGCCGCCCGCGCGGCCGACGACGCTCGGTGCGTCCCCGCCCGCCTCTGGTAGCTCCGGTCGTACTCGTTGCGGGAAGAATCGAGGTGCGGTATGGCGTTCTGGATGAGTTGTCCCTCCAGACGTCTCGGCATCACTCAGAGAGGCGGGCGGCCGCAAGGGCCGCCCCTACAGCACGAAGGTCGAACCTGGGAGCCTCGGACTACGATTTTCCGATCTCCCTTTACGAAAGGATGACCCCCGCGTAACCGACGACCGACGAGGTGTCGCCGGTCTCGTCGCCGCTGTCCCTCCGTGCGACGACGCGGGCCTTCCGGGCGCCGGCCGCGCGGGCGGCGAA
>JAWOLE010000013.1:0-8008 GCA_033853815.1 Thermoanaerobaculia bacterium | reverse complement strand
CGAGGACGTGAAGCCGGGAATCGAGGACGACGAGACCGTCGGGGAGCTTCTCGAGCACCAGAGCGGTGAGCCTCCTCTCGGCCTCCGCCCGTTCGGCGGAGCGGGCGAGCGAGTCCTTCATCCGCTGAAGCGCCGCCGACAGCAGCTGTACCTCCTGCCCCCCTTCCTGCGGCAGCTCCCGCGGCATTCCGGCGGCGATCGCGGAAGCGGCGTCCGTCAGCCGCGCGATCGGCGCGGAGAAGCGCCTGGAGGCTACCGTTCCGATCGCGAAGAGCAGCAGACAGGCGAGGACGATCGCGGCGCGGGCCGACCAGAGATAACCGCTCTCGATGTCGCGCACGGCCGCGGCGGCCACCGAAAGGCGCAAGACGTCTCCCCCGGGCAGAAGGCGCGCGAAGTAGAAGCGGTTCTCGTTTTCCGTGGCGGAGAAACGGCGGGACGAGCCGCTCCCTTTCGCGCGCGCCTCGACCACCTCGGGGCGCGTGCCGTGGTTCTCCATCGACGGGACCTCGGAGGGCGCCAGGTCCGTGTCGTTGGAAACCCTTCCCTCCGGCCGGATGAGCGTGATCCGGCAGCCGAGCTCGGCGGCCGAGCGCCGCAGAAACGCGTCCAGCCGCTCGGGGGCCACGCCGCGCATGTCCTGCGCGACGTGGTCGATGTCCCGCAGGATCCGCTCGGAAACCCGGTCCTCGACGGCGCGCGACAGCGTCGCGTCCAGGACGGCGATCAGCGAGAGCGCCGTGACCGCCGCCAGGACCCCGAAGAGGACCGTGAAGAGGGAACGAAGCCTCATGGGCCGTGAGACGTGAAACGTGAGACGTGAGACGTGGATCCCATACGAGAGGCTTCGTCTGACGTCTTACGTCTCACGTCTTACGGCGACTGGGCGTCGCGGTAGCGGTAGCCGAGGCCGACCACGGTCTCGATGCGCTCGTCCCCGACCTTACGCCGCAGCGACCGGATGTGCACGTCCACCGTACGTGTTTCCACGTCGGCATCGTAATCCCAGAGACGGGCGAGAATCGCGTCCCGGGTGACGACCCGGCCCCGGCTGCGGATCAAGAGCCAGAGCAGGTCGAACTCCTTCTTGGTCAGATGGACGCGCTGCCCGCTCAGGAGGACCTCGAAGCGCGCCCGGTCCACGCGGAGCGAGCCGTCCTCGAAGACCTCCTCCTCCGAGGTCTCGAAGGACGCCACGCGCCGCAGGTGCGCGTGGACTCGCGCGAGCAGCTCGCGCATCGAGAAGGGCTTCGTGATGTAGTCGTCCGCCCCGATCTCGAAGCCGAGCAGCTTGTCCCGCTCCTCGACCCGGGCCGTCAGCATGATGATCGGGACGCGGCGCGTCTCCTCGGCCCGACGCAGCTCCCGGCAGACGGCGAGCCCGTCGATGTCGGGCAGGTTCAGGTCCAGGATCACCAGATCGAAGGGCTTCTCCTGGAGCGCCGCCAGGGCGGCCAGGCCCGAGACGTAGTGCTCGACCTGATAACGCTTCTCCTTGCGCAGGTTCAGCCGGATCGTGTACGCGATGTCGGCGTCGTCCTCGATCAGGGCGATCCGCCTGGTCGGGCTACCGTTCTTATACGGAACGGCCGTCCGGCTGTTCGGAGCCGATGTCTTCATACCTACGTTTTCTCCCGAGGCTAACCGAACCTCCCGGTGATGTAGTCCTCGGTGATCTTCTGGCCGGGGTTCGTGAACATCTTCTCGGTCCGGTCGTGCTCCACCAGGCGCCCGAGCATGAAGAAGGCCGTGTACTCGGAGACCCGGGCGGCCTGCTGCATGTTGTGGGTCACGATGGCGATCGTGTAGGAGCGCTTCAACTCGTAGATCAGCTCCTCGATCTTCTGGGTCGCGATCGGGTCGAGCGCCGAAGCCGGTTCGTCCATGAGAAGGACCTCGGGCTCCACGGCCAGCGCGCGGGCGATACAAAGGCGCTGCTGCTGCCCCCCGGAGAGGCCGAGCGCGGAGGCGTTCAGGCGGTCCTTGACCTCGTCCCAGAGAGCGGCCGCGCGCAGGGCCTTCTCCACGCACTCCGGAAGCTCGGCGCGTCGGCAGAGTCCGTTGATCTTCGGTCCATAGGCCACGTTCTCGAAGACCGACTTGGGAAACGGGTTCGACTTCTGAAAGACCATCCCCACGCGCCGTCGGAGGTCCACGACGTCGACGCCGGGCCCGTAGATGTCCCGTCCGTCGAGCAGCACCTCCCCCTCCACGCGCGTGTCGGGAATGATGTCGTTCATGCGATTCAGGCAGCGCAGGTAGGTGGACTTTCCGCACCCGGAAGGGCCGATGAAGGCCGTCACGGACTTCTCCGGGATCGCCACCGAAACGTCATGGAGGGCCTGATTCGGGCCATAGAAGAAGGAGAGGCTGCGTGTCTCCATCCGAATCTTCAAGCCCCGGGGAAAGAGCCCGGCCGGCCCGGGCGCCGCGGCGGGAGCTTCCGAAGCGATCACCATCGGAGAGGAATCCGTTTCTATCACGGTCATGCCCCATGCATCCTTTCGAGCCGGCGGGTGACCGTCCTCGCGAAGACCGAGAACACGAATACGAACGCCACCAGAACGAGCGCTCCCGCCCAGGCCTGCCGGTGCCAGTCCTCGTAGGGCGAGATCGCGTAGGTGTAGACCTGCACCGTCAGGGAGGCGATCGGCTGATCGAGACGCGCCGAGAAGAATTGGTTATTGAAAGACGTGAAGAGCAGCGGCGCGGTCTCCCCGGCGATGCGCGCCAGCGCGACGAGGATTCCCGTCAGGATGCCGGGCAGAGCGGCGGGCACCATCACGCTGAACGCCGCGCGGGCCCGCGTCGCGCCGAGCGCGAGCGCCCCCTCCCGCAGGCTCGCCGGAACCAGTTTCAAGAGCTCCTCCGTGGTCCGGGTGATGATCGGGATCATCATGAAGCCCAGGGCGAGCCCGCCGGCGAGCGCGCTGTATCGGTGGACCGGGAGCACGGCCAGTCCGTAGGCGAAGATCCCGATCACGATCGAAGGGACCCCGTTCAAGACGTCCGCCGTGAAACGCACCGCCGAGGCCAGGCGGCTGCCGGCGTATTCGGACAGGTACACGCCCGCGATCAGGCCCACGGGAACGGCCACGACCGACGCGAGGCCGATCAGGATCAGGCTGCCGACCATCGCGTTGGCCATTCCGCCGCCGGTCTCCCCAACCGGTTTGGGCGTCCGGGTGAAGAAGTCCCAGTTGAGCGAAGAGAACCCCTGCCGGACGACGTAGAAGAGGATCAAGACGAGCGGCACCAGCGCGACCGCGACTGCGAGGCCGCACAATCCGACGACGACCCTGGACACGAGACGCCGGCGCGAGTCGCGCGTCATGCCGCCGCCTTCCCGGCCGGCGGTTCCTGGGCCCCGGTGACTTTGACCTCGCGACTGACGCTCCAGATCAGCAGGCGCGACAACGCGTTGATGACGAGGGTGATGACGAAGAGGACGAGGCCGATCTCGACCAGGGCGTTCAGGTAGAGGTTGTCGGCCGCTTCTGTGAACTCGTTGGCAATGACCGCTGCCATCGAATACTGGGGGGCGAAGAGCGAGAGGGAAACCTGGGGGTTGTTCCCGATGACCATCGTCACGGCCATGGTCTCGCCGATCGCGCGGCCGAGCCCCAGGGCGATCGCGCCGAAGACGCCGGTGCGGCCGTACCGAAGCGCGGCCCGGATCGCGTCCCACCGCGTCGCGCCGAGGGCGTAGGCCGCCTCGCGCTGCGCCGGCGGAACGGCCCTCAGGACCTCGCGGGCCACCGAGGACGTGAATGGAATCACCATGACCGCCAGGATGAGGGCCGCGGAGAGCATTCCGACGCCGAGCGGGGGGCCGGAGAAGAGCGGTACCTTCTTCAGCCAATCCGGCGTGTGAACCTCGAGCTGGCGCACGATCGGAACCAGCACGAAGATGCCCCAGAGTCCGTAGACGATGGAAGGAATCGCCGCGAGCAGCTCTGTCAGAAATGCGAGCGGCGTCCGGATCGCGCGCGGAGCCAGTTCCGAAAGGAAGATCGCGATTCCGAGAGCGATGGGGGTCGAGATCAGCAGAGCCAGCAGCGACGAATAGAGCGTCCCCCAGATGAAGGGAAGGGCTCCGAAGTCTCCCGAGACCGGGTCCCAGGTCTTCGTCCGCCAGAAGGCCAGTCCGAACTTCGCGATCGACAATCGCGAGCCCCGAACGAGCTCGTAGCCGATCGCCGCGACGAGCAGGAAGATCAGGAAAGCGAAGGAGCCCGCCCCCAGGCGAAAGCCGCGATCGTCGGCGCTTCTGCGGGAGGACGGGGACTTCGCCATGGTCGGCACCCTCCGGGGACGCTAGAGCCTGATCTTCTTGAGCGCCGCCGTCTCAAGCGCGACGACTTCCCTGGGCAGCGGAGCATAGCCCAGCTCGGAGCAGTACTTCTGGCCGTCGGTAATGGCCCACTTGAAGAATTCCACCATGATCCTGGCGCGTTTCTTGTCCTTGGGATTCTCGTAGAACAGCATCCACGTGAAGGACGAGATCGGGTATGCGTCGGCCCCGGGAGCGTTCGTGATCGAGACTCGAAAGTCGGCAGGCATGGCGCCGGCCGCTCCGGCCGCCGCCGCGGTAACCGTTTCGAGAGAAGCCCGCAGGAACCGTCCGTCGTGGTTCTGGACATCGCCGTAGCTGATCTTGTTTTGAATCGCATAGATCAGCTCGACATAGCCGATCGCGCCCGGCGTCTGCTTGACCAGGCCCGACACCCCCTCGTTGCCCTTGCCGCCGACGCCCGTCGGCCAGTTCACGGAGGTAGCGACACCCACTCTCTTCTTGAACTCCGGATAGACCTTGGAGAGGTAGTCGCACCAGATGTAGTTGGTCCCCGATCCGTCCGAGCGGTGGACGGGAACGATGTCGGCTCCCGGGAGCGATACGCCCGGATTGAGCTTCGTAATCTGTGGATCGTTCCACTTCGTGATCTTGCCCAGGTAGATCTGCGCTAGGACGGGCCCGGTGAACTTCAGGTTCGCGGTCACACCGGCGACGTTGTAGGACGGCACCACGCCCCCGAGCACGGTCGGGAAGTGAAGGACGTGGCCCGGAGCCTCGGCCAGCTGCTGATCGGTCATGGGCCCGTCGCTCGCCCCGAAGAAGACGGTCTGGTTGGCCAGCTGGCGGATTCCGCCTCCCGAGCCGATCGACTGGTAGTTGATCTCGACCTCGGGATGGAGCTTGTTGTACTCGGAAAACCACTTCGAGTAGATCGGGTAGGGGAACGTCGCCCCGGCCCCGTTGATCTGGACCTTCTGTGCGAAGGCCGGCGCCGCCGCAAGGACGGTGGCGAGAACGGCCGCCGGGATTCGGAAGGATTTCATCGTCTCACCTCGCTCGAAAGATGAAGTTCCGGCGTTAAATCCGCGTGAACTTCGCGTTAATTAGAAGTTGAAAAGCGTATGCAGCGCGTAGATCTTTGTCTTTCCCGGATCGGGAGTCACATTGTCGAACCTGACCTCGGAGTAATCCACCAGGAACGCGACCGTCTTACCCCCTTGGAGCGCAGGCCAGTAAGCAATGCCGACGATCGCGCGCTTCTTCCTGGGGCTCGGAGAAACGTCCTTGTTCTGGTTCAGATCGTCGTACCGAAAGAGGCCCTCGATCCCGATCGGAGTTCGCGGCGTCACCCAGGCGGACCAGCCGTCGCGATGCAGCACCGAACTGGTCGGGGTCGTCTGGTCCTTCGCGTCGAGATACTCCCCGCCGAAGTTGACGTAGGGGTGCTCGAAGGTCACGCTGCCGATCGTCCGCTCCCGCCTGGCGTCGGCGAAGTAGTGATCGCTGTCGTAATACCCGGTCAGACGAATCCCCCTGGCGACCGGGACCATCGGGGCCGGGCGCAAGGATGCGCGGATCTGAAGGGACTTCTGGTTGTTGACCCCATTCTGGTCGCTCAGGCTGGAATACCCCTCTCCGTTGTAGACCCCGGCGTGCACGTCCCCGTAGTTGCCGGGGAAGTTGAAATGCGCGCTCGCCCCATAGTCCGACGATGTCAGAAATCCCTCCGTGTCGGTGAAGATCGCTCCCTGGAAGCGATAGCGATAGATCCCCTCCTCGTAGTCGATCCAGGGCGTCTGCTGCAGGCCGAGCCGCAGCCAGGACCCTTTCGGCGCGAAGTCGTCGAAATTGACCTGTCCGTAGCCGTACTTGATGCGGAAGGTCTGGCTGCCCGAGAGCGAACTGCCGCTGCCGGTCTCGGCCCGGATGTCCGGCGTGATCCGGAAGGAGAACCAGTGTGAGAGGTTCCCCGTCACGTTGATGTAGCCGCGTGACAGGTTGAAGGAGTCCCTGTGGATGGTTTTCCCGGCCGCGTCCACGACGGCCGGCGCGTCCTGATAGGTGAAGTCGGCGAAGAGAGTGATCCCGACGTTGATCCTGGGCGTGTTATCCGGGGGCGTGTATCCGGCGGCGGGAGTGACCTGAGCGCGGGCGTCCCCGGCAAACAGGAATCCCGCGGCCGTCGCCAGGGCAATAGCGAATCCGGCAAGAGTTCGTTCCATGCGAGTCGCACCTCCTTCTTTCGAAGGGCGACTTGTACGGTCCGGACGTCAGGACCCGGCGAAGCCGGCGTAAATTCGAGCTGAAGTCGGGGAGGCTCAACCCTCACTCTTGCGGTCTATATCAGGCTTGATATAGTGGCGGCTCTTCGCCTGACGCCTCACGGCTCAGGGCTCATGTGAGCTCGGTGGCGTGGTGCTTGACCCACTTGGCCTCGGCAATGAAGATCGTGTCCTCGCAAATGTTGGTCGCGAGGTCCCCCACCCGCTCGAGGTTCTTCGAGATCGAGATGAGTTCGAGGCAGTACGTGATCAGCGCCGGGTTCTCCGCCATGTACGTCAGGAGCTCCCGGATGAGCGAGGTGTTCTTCTCGTCGAGGATGTCGTCCTTTCGGATCACCTTCTTGGCCATGGCCGCGTCGCGGTTGACGAAGGCGTCGAGCGACTGCTTCAACATCGTCGTGGCCACCTCCGCCATGTAGGAGACGTCCACGAAGGGCTTGAAGGGCTTCTGGCCGGCCAGCCGCTCCGCGCCCTCCGCGATGTTGACGGCGTGGTCGCCGATCCGCTCGAGGTCGTTGTTGATCTTCAGGGCGGCGACGAGGAATCTCAGGTCCACGGCCACCGGCTGCTGCAGGGCGAGCAGCTGAATGGCCTGCTCCTCGATCGCGACCTCCAGGCGGTCGATCTCCTCGTCGGCGGCGATCACCGACCGGGCCTTCTCGGCGTCCACCTCGACGAGGGCTTCGATCGCCTGCTGGATCTGGCGCTCGACCTCGCCTCCCATCAGGATGAGGCTCCTGCGAAGGTTTTCCAGCAACTCGGAAAAGTGCTCTTTCATGCTCTCGCCTCCGCCGACGGCAACCCCTGCGAGAATAATCCATCCCGGCCGGGAGGCCGTGAAATCGGCGTCAAATCGGCGTGAAGTTCGCGGCCCGGCACCTTAAGCCTCCAAGCGCTTGCGAAGCCGGAGGGCGTCCCGGGGAGCGTGACCCCCGGCGTCGTTGTTGAAGTACGCGTACACGTCGATTCCTTCCGCGACGCGCTCCCGGATCCACGCGGCCCAGCGCGAAAGCGAGGCCGAGGGATACCGGCCGCCGTAGCGGGCGCCGGAGCCGTGGAAGCGCAGGTAGGCAAACGGCCCGACGGCGATCCTCGGACTCTCCGATCCGGGCATGTCGTGCAGGCACAACGCGACTCCGGCATCGCGAATGGCGCGGAAGACTCCTTCGTCGTACCAGCTCTTCTCCCGAAACTCGATCGCGTGCAGGCGGCGCGGCGGAAGGGCCCGCAGAAAGGCCTCGAGTCTCCCCCGGTCGAGCCGCCAGCGCGACGGCAGCTGGTAGAGGACGGGCCCGAGCTTTCGCCGCAGTCCTCGGGCACTCTCGAAGAACCGCGCGAGCGGCTCCTCCGGGTCCTTCAGCTTCTTCATGTGCGTCAGGTAGCGGCTGGCCTTCGCCGCGAAGAGGAAGCCCTCCGGGACGCGCCGGGC
>JAWOLE010000012.1:0-3753 GCA_033853815.1 Thermoanaerobaculia bacterium | reverse complement strand
ACGGCACTAGGAGAGACGAAGCGTACGCGGGAAGGTTTCGCCCCCGCAGGAACGCTCGCGAACGCCGTAAACCGCTCACCGCAAACCGTAAGACCCTCCGGTATAGTCGCCGGCAGTGGACTCGCTTTCCTTCAAAATCGTGGACTTCGGGATCCAGCTCGCGGTGATCCTGTTCGCCATCTCTTTTCACGAGTCGGCGCACGCCTACTCGGCGCTCCGCTTCGGCGACACGACGGCGCGGGACCTCGGCCGGATCAGCCTGAACCCGCTCCGGCACCTGGACCCCTTCGGAAGCGTGCTCCTCCCTCTCTTCATGTACATCCTCTCCGCGGGGCGGATGATCTTCGGCGCCGCGAAGCCCACGCCGGTGGACCTGCGCAACACGCGAAACCCCCGTCTCGCCAATCTCGTCGTCTCGGCCGCCGGGCCGGTTTCGAACTTCCTGCTGGCGGCGGTCGCCCTCATTGTGCTCCTCGTCATCAAGGCAAGTCAGCCGCAGGCGATTGTCGACCTTTTCTACCTGATCCAGAAGGTCCGGTTTGCGCGGGGCGCCCTGGCGCCGGTCGTCTACGTCCTCTTCCAGTTCACGATGGTCAACGTGCTCCTGGGCGTCTTCAATCTGATCCCGATTCCGCCGCTGGACGGAAGCGGCGTCGTCATCTCCCTTTTCGGCGGCTCCGTCGCCAGGGCTTATATGGTCCTGGCCCGGTACGGGTTCCTGATCCTGATCGCGCTGCTCTATCTGGGCGTGCTCGGCTGGATCCTGACACCGGTTCAACACTTCGTTCTGTTCCTCGTCTTCGGGGGATTGTGATGGCGGCGGAAGAGGATCGGGCCGACGGCGGCAGCCTCCCTCCCGTTGCGACCACGGCCTTTTCCGGACCGCTGGACCTGCTGCTCCACCTGATCCGAATCAACCAGGTCTCGATCACCGACATCCCGATCGCGCCGATCACCGAGCAGTACACGGCCTACCTGGACGCGATGCAGGAGCTGGACCTCGACGTCGCCTCCGAGTACGTCGCTCTGGCGGCGGAACTGATCTACATTAAGTCCCGGATGCTCCTGCCGCGGCCTCCCGGAGCGCCGGAAGAGGACCCGAGGCAGGAGCTTGCCCGGCGGCTCCTCGAGTACGAGCGTTTCAAGAGGATGGCCGAGTCCCTTCACGAGATCGACTCGCTACGCGCGGGCCTCTGGCCGCGGCCCGAGACGCACCTTCCGAAGGGGGACGAGACCGTCACCCTGGAGGTCTCGCTCTTCGATCTGATCGAGGGGTTCCGGCAGGTCACGGAGCGGTACAAGCTCGCCCACCCGCCCGCCCTGGCGATCCAGCACATGCGGTTCTCGGTCCGGGAGAAGATGGAGGAGCTGCTGGCGCGCCTGGACCGCGAGCGGACGCTGCCGCTCCTCGAGTTCCTGGGCGCCATGCGCTACCGCGCCGAAGCGGTCACCGCCTTTCTCGCCGCCCTGGAGCTCGTGCGCCTCGGCGTCGTGCGGCTGTTCCAGCCTGCTCCCTTCTCGGAGATCCATGCTTCGCGCACGGACGTCCCTTTCTCCGCCGAACAGGTGCGGGATACTTACCGGTGAGGATTGGTCGATTGTCGATTGTCGATTGTCGATTGAGCGACCGGGCTCAATCCTTCAATCTTCAGTCATCAATCTTCAATTGCTGATGAGCGCCGAAGAGGAAGGGGAAGTCTCGGAAGGCGGTTCCGCCGAGCAGGCGGCGAGGCCGAAAGAGACGCGCTGGACGAAGATCCGCGCCGCTGTGGAGGCCCTGCTCTTCTCCTCACCCCGCCCGATTCCGGAGAAGGAGATCGCGGAGGCCCTCGAGGCGACGCGCGAGGCCGTCTCGGAGGCTCTCGAATCGCTTCGCCAGGAAGCGGAAGCCCCGGACCGGGGAGTCCGGCTGGAGCTGGTGGCCGGAGGCTGGCGCTACGTCACGCGTCCGGAGTTCGACTCGATGCTGCGCAGGTACCACGAGGTCGCCGAGCGCAGCCGCCTCTCGCTCGCGGCGCTCGAGACCCTGGCGATCATCGCCTACCGCCAGCCGATCACGCTGCCGGAGATCCAGGAGATCCGCGGCGTCAACTCCGCGGGCGTCGTCAACACCCTCTTCGAGAAGAGGCTCATCACGACGGCCGGGCGCCGGCCCGTCGTCGGGACGCCGTTCCTCTATCGGACGACGCCCGAGTTCCTGGTCCGTTTCGGCCTGAAGGAGCTCGAGGAGTTGCCGAAACCCGAGGAGCTCGCCGAGGACCTCGCCGCGACCGTGGCCGAGCCGCTCCCGCCCGAGCCGATGCCGGAGGCGATCCGGACGGCCGGGGAAGAGGTCGAAGACGAAGAGGACGAGGTCGAACACGAAGAGGAAGACCGCTTCGAGGATGAGACCCACGCGGAAGACTGATGGCGGTTGATCCCTGTGCTGGTGCGGGTTCAGAAGATCATCGCGCAGGCCGGCCTGGCTTCTCGCCGGGAGGCGGAGGAATGGATCCAGGAGGGCCGGGTCCTCGTCAACGGCCGCGTCGCCAGACTCGGCGACCGCGCGGACCCGGAATCGGATGCGGTCCGAGTGGACGGCAGGCGAGTCCGCGTGCGCGCGGGCCCCAAGAGCTACATCCTGCTCAACAAGCCCCGCGGCTACGTCACGACGGCGTCGGACCCGCAGCGCCGCGACACCGTGCTCGACCTGCTGCCGGGAGGCCTGCGCCGCGGCGTCAAGCCCGTGGGACGCCTGGACGTGCAGACGGAGGGGCTCCTCCTTCTGACCGACGACGGAGACCTCGCGCGGACCCTGACCGACCCCTCTTCCGGGTGCCCGAAAGAGTACCGGGTCAAGGTCTCCGGAACGCCTCAGGACAGGGACCTCGAACGGCTGCGGCGAGGAGTTCCTCTGGACGGGCGGCGGACCCGCCCCGCCACGATCGAGCGGATCTCCCGGACCGGAGGGGGCGGCGGCAATACCTGGTTTCGCGTGATCCTCACGGAGGGCCGGAACCGGCAGATCCGGCGCATGTTCGAAGCGATCGGCCACCCCGTCTCCAAGTTGAAGAGGACCGCGATCGGCCCGGTCCGCGACGAACGCCTGCCGGTCGGGGCACACCGGGCGTTGACTCCGGCGGAGGTCTCGGCCCTGAAACGGATCGCCCGGCCGTCGGAGAAGACAGCCTGACCTCGCGGATCATCGTCGCGATCGACGGGCCTTCCGGGGCGGGGAAGTCCACGGTGGCGAAGATGCTCGCCGGGAGGTTGCGCGTGCCGTACATCGACACCGGCGCCATGTACCGCGCGGTCGGCTTGCGCGCGCGCGAAGCGGGCGTCCGCCTTCCGATCGCCGACCCCGAGGAGGTCGTGCGGCTGGCGCAATCGCTTTCGATCGGGCTTGAGACCGGCGCGGAAGGCAACCGGGTTTCCCTCGAAGGGCGGGACATCACCGAGAAGATCCGGGAGCCCGAGATCTCGCGCTACGCCTCCGCGGTCTCGGCGATCCCGGGCGTGCGTCGCCGGCTCGTGTCGTTGCAGCGGAGCCTGGCGGCGGATCGCGGCGGCATCGTGGAAGGGCGCGACATCGGCACGAAGGTCTTTCCCGACACCCCCCCCAAGTTCTTCCTGACGGCCTCCCCGGAGGTCCGCGCCGAGCGGCGTGCCGCGGAGCTCGCCGCCCGGGGCACGCCCCAGCCCTACGCGGAAGTCCTGGCCGAAATGCGTCAGCGCGACAGGGACGACCGGACCCGGAAAGACTCGCCTCTCACG
>JAWOLE010000011.1:0-6134 GCA_033853815.1 Thermoanaerobaculia bacterium | reverse complement strand
GGCTCTTTCTTCTTGGCCGAGATCAGCCGGATGATGTCTTCGTTCAGCCCGGGCGGGACGCTCTCGGACTCGATGTCGGTGACGAACCCGGCCTTGTACTCGCGGTTGGCGAGCTCCAATAGCGACTCTCGTTCGGTGACCATTTCGTGCTTTCTCCGCTGACGAAAGAAAGCATATGGAATCTGTACTAAAAAGTCAACATTTCACTGGAGGCTAACACTTGTATTTTGAATACGTTGAGTGAACAGAAGAGGGGAGCCCGACTTCATGGGCCCCCCTCTAGACGGATCGGAGAAGCGATCTACTGGTCCGGCTTTTTCTCGTCTTTCTTCTTTTCCTTGTCCTTCTGATCCTGCTTCTGCTGTCCTTTTTGGGGCGGAGGCTGGGGAGCCTGCCGCTCGCCGCGCTGGACTTGCGGACGCTCGCCCTGAGGCTGAGCGGGAGGCGGAGCCTGGCGCTGTTGCGGCTGCTGCTGTGGCGGCGGTTGAGGCGCTGCTCGTCGCTCCTCACGGGGCGGCGCCTGTTGCTGGGGTGGCTGGGTCGGCTGCTCGCGCCCACGTTGCACTCGGGGAGGCGGAGCGTTCTGTTGCGGCGGTGCCTGTTGCTGCTGCTGCGGGGGCGCCACGCGGCGCTCCTGGGCGGGGGGCTGCTGCTGCGGCGGCTGCGTTGGCTGCTGCCGCCGTTCAATTCTGGGAGGCGGAGCGGCCTGCTGCGGCGGCTGCGGCTGCTGGGGAGCCACGCGTCCGCGCTGGATGGTCTCAGGCGCGGCGGGAGGCTGGGTCGGCCGCATGCGCCACTCCTCGCCCTGGGGGCGGCCTCTCTGTGCGGGCTGCGCTGGCGCAGCTTGAGGCGGAGGGGCGACTTGCCGCTGCCTCTCGGGAGCCGGCTGGGCCGCCTCGGGCGGGCGCGCCTCGCGCGGACGGACTTCACGGGACGGAGCAGCAGGGGCCGGCGGCTGACCGGCTGCGGGCGGCGCCGCCTCGCGGGGACGGACTTCGCGCGACGGAGCTGCGGCCGGCCCCGTCGGGCCGGTGACGGGCGCCGATGCCACGGGCTTGTCCGCTGTCGCCATCGGCCGGCCGCGGAACGCGGTCACGGGCTCTGGCCGCCTCCCTGCCGTCTGCGGCGTCTGGGCCTTCGGTTGCAGGGTCACGCGACCCGGTTCCGCGGCCACGGGCCGGACCGGATTGATGGCCTGAGGCCTTCCGCGGTTCTCGACGGAGATCCGTGCGGCAGCCGCGGGAGCGACCGGGGCGCCGCGATTCTCCCGGATAACCGCCGCCTTCGCCTGGAACGTCGGCGGAGCCGGAGGCGGCGCCACCCGGGCCACGACCGCCCGCGAGACGATCGCCGCCGGTGGCCGGGGAGCCGCTGCCACGTCCTGTCTGGCGGCGACGCGCAGCGCGGCCCGCGTCGGAAGGACCGGAATCGCGCCGCCGTGCACGGGAGCCGCCTCGACCTGGCTGACGACGGCGCGGTCGCGAACGATGTTGTTCGTCACGATGCCTCCCGAGACGAACGTGTTCTGGTTGACGACCGTAACGTAGGTCTTGTTCACGTAGGTGACGTTGGTCACGTTGGTCTGCACGCTCGCCCGGGATCCCCACCAGGGGATGAGCGGGTCGCGCGGAGCGAGCGGGAACCATCCGACGACCCCGCCGCCGCCGAAGGAGATCGAAGCGGACCAACCGGGGCCGCCGCCGACGAAACCGACGAGGGCGGGAGAATAGGCCACGACGCTCACCGAAGGAGCGACCGGCACCCAGTACCAGCGCGAGCGGGCGAACGCCCAGCGTCCGTAGTGGTACGGCGCCCAGCCCCACGGTTCCGCGGAGACCCAGGTCCAGCCCCACGGGTCCTGCCACATCCAGTGTCCGACGCGATAGGGAACCCACCCAGCGGTGATCTGAGTCGGCGTCCAGCACCATCCGTATTGCGGGACATCCTCCCAGCGGCCGTACTCGTCCAGGTCGTCCACTCCGACGATGTCGGCGCTCACGTACCGGTAGGAGCGGGCATTGTCGATGCGGCCTTCGCGTGAGCTGACCCACTGGTCCCAGCCATCCAGCGGCCCGAGCGCCACGATGTCGTAGCGCGGCGCGTCGATGCCATCGACCTCGATCATTTCTCCGGCGTTCAGGGGAATCTGACCGCCCCCCGCGGCCGCGGTGGCAGATCCGCGCCGCACGGAGATTCGGGTATTGCCTCTGTCGTCGACCTCCACCCGGTAGTCGCCCGGGCGTTCGAAGGTGACGGCGGCGTTGGGAGTGTCGACCTCGAAGGTTTCGTCCTCGCCGAGACGGCGGACCTGGAACGAGGCGACGCCGACCTGGACCGAGAACTGCTTCGTTTCCTCGGTCAGGTTGAGCGCGGAGAGCTCCGAACCCGCCGCGAGCCGAATGTAGGCTCCGCCGTGGACCTGGAGCTCGAGCCGGCTTCGCGATCCCGTGTAGACCCGATCGCCGAGCGTCATGGGGACGTTCCGGTCGGCCGGCTGCCAGTTGTCCGGATCGTCGCCGCGGGAAAAGGAGACTTGCCCCATGAGGTAGGAAATCCGCGCGACGGTCTGCTGAACGACCTCGCCGTACTCGTCGCGCGCCTGACCGAAAGCGGCAGGCGCGAGAAGCGAAGCGGTAAGGGCAGCGCAGAGCGTCGCGAGAAACCAATGCCTGGATCTCTTCATCGAACTCCTCCGTTCTGGCCCAGGGAGTTTTGCAACTCTCGTTCCTTGGGAAATCTTATCGAAGGGAGCTCTCGCGATTCTCCAAGTGTCTCTGCGTGAACGACTTGGGTTTTTCGACCGGCGGCGGCCGGCGTCCTTTATGCGGTAATCGCTGTCCTCTCGGATGAGCGCCGAAGAGCGCCGTAGACTGCGCCTCGGTGGACGAATCCCGGAGTGTCGCGTCGCCTCCCGCGAAGCCCCTTCTCATCTTCGACGGGGAGTGCGGGTTCTGCCGCCGCTGGATAGTCCGGTGGAAATCGCGGACGGGCGACCGCGTGGACTACGCGTCTTCGCAGGAAGTCGCGGAGCGCTTTCCGGAGATCGCCCGCGAGGACTTCGCGCGGTCGGTGCAGCTCGTCCTTCCCGACGGAAGAGTCTTCGACGGGGCGGAGGCCGTCTTTCGCTCTCTCTCGTCCGCTCCGCGCGGCGGCCGGCTCCTCGGGGCCTATCGAAGGGTTCCGGGCTTCGCGGCGATCTCGGAGTTCGCCTACGGCGTCGTCGCGCGCCACCGCGACGCGGCGATGGCCGTCACGCGAATCCTCTGGGGAAGTCATGTCGAGAAGCCGAGCTACCGGCTCGCAAGCTCGCTCTTCCTGCGCTTTCTCGGAATCTGCTACCTCGCGGCCTTTCTCTCGCTCTGGATCCAGGTGGACGGCCTGATCGGCTCGCGCGGCATCCTCCCCGCCGGCGATCTCATGGAGGCGGCTCGGTCGCAATTGGGCGGGGCGCGATGGACAGTGCTGCCGACGTTGGCCTGGTTGAGCTCGACCGACGCTTTTCTCCACTTGCTCTGCGCCGGAGGAACCGTGGCGGCGCTCCTCGTCTTCGTCGGAGTCCTGCCGATGCCCGCGCTCGTCGCCTGCTGGATCTTCTATCTCTCGCTCTCCTGCGTCGGTCAGGTGTTTTTGGAGTTTCAGTGGGACCTGCTGCTGCTCGAGACGGGGTTCCTCGCCATCTGGCTCGCGCCCGTCCGGCGATGGCGCTTCGGCGCCGCTCTCGAGCCTCCGCCGGTCGTGCGGGCGCTCCTGTGCTGGCTCCTCTTCCGACTCATGTTCTCCTCGGGGTTCGTCAAGCTTGTGAGCGGCGACCCGAACTGGCGGAACCTGACCGCGCTGACCTTCCACTACTGGACGCAGCCGCTGCCCCCCTGGACGGCCTGGTTCATGGCCCTGCTTCCCGTCTCCTTTCAGAAGCTCTCCTGCTTCGTGATGTTTGCCGTCGAGCTCGGGGCTCCGTTTCTCATCGTCGCGCCGAGGCGCCTGCGCTTGATCGGCTGCGGGCTGATGATCGGGCTCCAGGCGATCATTGCCGCTACCGGCAACTACGCCTTCTTCAACCTGATGTCGATCGCTCTGTGCGTCCTGCTCGTGGACGACGCCGCCTTCCCGCTCCGCTTTCGAAAACGCGCCGCGGAGGATCCCCGGGCGGGGCGGGGGAGGTGGCCGCGCTGGGTGCTCGTCCCCGTCGCCGCGGCGGTTCTGCTCGTGAGCGTGATGGAGTTCGCCGCCACGCTCAGGCTTCGTCCGCCCTGGCCCGGTTTCGCGATCTCCTTCGCGCGCCTGACGAGCCCCTTCCGATCCGTCGGCGGCTACGGCCTCTTCATGGTCATGACGACCTCGCGTCCGGAGATCATCGTCGAGGGGAGCGAAGACGGGGTCACCTGGCTCCCGTACGAGTTCCGCTGGAAGCCTGGCGACGTCCGGCGGCGGCCGAGCTTCGTCGCGCCGCACCAGCCGAGGCTCGACTGGCAGATGTGGTTCGCGGCCCTGGGCACCTGCGAGGAGAATCCGTGGTTCATCGCGTTCCTGGCGAGGCTTCTTCAAGGGTCGCCGCCCGTCCTGCACCTCCTGGCGAAGAATCCCTTCCCCGACCATCCACCGCGCTACGTCCGGGCGGTGCTCTACGACTACCGCTTCACGGATTCCGCGACCCGAAGAGCGACGGGCGCCTGGTGGCAGCGGCAGGAGAAAGGCCTCTACTGCCCCATCCTCTCCCGCGACATGCTGCGTTGACCCCTCTTCTTCAAGAGAGGGTCGGAGGTGAGGGTTGGCCGGCGCCGAAGAATCACGCTTGCTCTCGAATCGGGTGTTTTTCTAGCACCCGATCAATTTGGCCAACGATGATCGGAAGGTGCGTCTGGTCGATTTGGAACCCAAATATATGTCGCTGGTTCATCACGTTTGGGGTAATCCCAACCTCGACTGCGATATGGCCCAAACCATCGCCGGTTAGCTTGACTTTGAGCTCGGGCTCTTTGGTCTCGAGGTTGGCTTCACCTTGGAGAGATACATAGAGCCGATCCATCGCGTTCCGCCAGCTCAGCAATTCGGGCAGATGAAGAAAAGGCCCGGTCACGTGAACTGACGCGCCCTCCGACTGGCATCTGGCGGTCGTGTTGACCCAGTTGCCATCCCAGTAATCATGGCTGTCTGGAAACTGCCGGCTGTGAATCCAGACCTCGAGACCTTCAAGCCTAAGATCAGGCGGACCCAACTTCAGTGCCATGCGTTTCCGCTTCGGGGCCTATCGAGTGAAGCTCACCGGCGTTATGGCCACACTGCCTCGACGGGCGTTCTTAGGGGGGACGGATTGGTCTGCGCCTGTCCCTACCTGCTCGAGGGCCGGCCGCTTGAACGAATTCTTAGACCAGCCGACCTCGCCGCCTGAAGCAGGCCTCCCAACGCTTGGTTGACAGCCTCGGAAGTTGGGAAGGCTGCGGCGTTCTCAGGGCTGAGAACTACCACGTTCGAACTCGCGGCCAAGCGCTGAGCGTACTTTCCGCGTGTAAAGCCGCCCGGGAAGTCGGACCGCTTGTAAGATCGGCGCAACTCGTCCTTGCCGCGGCCTCTAGCCTTCTTCATAAAGCCTACGTTCCGGGCGTGTCGCCGCCCGTGCACTGATTATACGAATGGTGTCGCCTTCTTCGGTATGCGCCACGGCAAGGAGCCGCTGGAGATTAGAGACACCAAAGGTAATCCAGCGCGCTTCGCCGATGGAATGATCGGGATCCGCACCCGTGATCGCGAGGGGGTCCGCCAGCACGGTACTCGCTTCCTCGAAGGAGACCTTGTGCTTTCTGAAATTCGCGGCGGCTTTGCGCCGATCCCATATAACCCGCATCTCTTGATCGTATGACGCCGTGGCAGCCGACGGCTCGGGATCAGACCCCGAATCGCTCGGGGTTCCAGGAGAGGCCGAGTTCCGAGGGCGGGGCCATGTAGCCCAGGAGGGCCGAGGCGGCGACCACGGCGGGGGAGGCGAGGTAGCCTTCGCCTCCCACTCCCATCCGGTTCTGCCAGTTCCGGTTGAAGGATGTGATCGCGCGCTCCCCCTTCTTCAGGGCGTCGGGGCCCTGGCCGAAGCAGGGGCCGCACCAGGACTGCCGGATCTGGCCGCCGGCCTCCCGGAAGAC
>JAWOLE010000010.1:0-3445 GCA_033853815.1 Thermoanaerobaculia bacterium | reverse complement strand
GTCGGCGCCGGCGCCGGCGCCACGATCCCGCCGTCCTCGCAGCCGCCCGGGACGATGTCTTCTCCGCTGTTATAGGCCGTGTTCGTCGGATCCACGCAGGAGCCCGGCCCGACGTGCTGCCGGGGATTGTTGTAGGCGAAGCTTCCGCGCGCCATCCAACCGCCGAAGAGCCTCTTGTTGAGCGTGATCTCGACGCCGTTGAACGTCTGCGTGTAATCGGGACGATTTGTGAAGAAGAAGCCCGGCGGTACCGCGCCAGTGATCGAATAGACGGGGGCGCTGAAGGGAGTCCCGTCCGGGAGGACGCCGCTGCGGACGTGGTCGAGCACGTAGCTGGCTCGCGTCAGTCCGGTGGGGTAAGAAAAGTAGAAATCCTTGTAGCGGCGGTACGTGTAGGCCGCCCCCACCGCCAGGTTCGGCAGCACCTCGTGCTCGCCACCGGCGACGATCTCGTCGGTCTTTTGAGACCTCAGGTTCGGGTCAATCGAGTTGGGAGAACTGGGTGAAGAGGGATTGGCCGGGTCGAAGCCGATGGTCCGGATCGCTTTGCCGCTCGTATCCAGCTCGCCCGGGTCTATCAAGTTGTTCTTGTTGGTGTCGTTCCAGGGGTAGTAGGCGTAGGCGACTCCGGGGATGGCCGAGAGCTCGTTGCCCGGATAGACCCCGAGCTGGTTGGCATAGCGGGCATAGGAAAAGCGCGCCAGCGTGCGGCGCTCCCGGCCGAATGCGTAGGTCGCGCCGAGCCGCGGAGAAAAGTCTCTCCATGCGATGACGTTTTTCAATTCCGGAGCGTTCGCATCCGGCAGGATGCTCGGATAGAGAGGGTTGCCCGGAACGCTGCTCCTCTGGACATCCTCCTTCTGGTAGTCGTACCGCAACCCTGCCGCGACGGTCAGGCGGTCCGAGGTGATTGTGTCGGAGAGGTACGCGCTGTAGTAATTCAGAGCCACCCGGACGTTGGAGGGCCTCGTGATCGCTCCGCAATCCACGGAACAGGCGCCGCTCCCTTTCTGGAAGGCGATGAGCCCTCCGCCGGGCCAGATCGACTGGCCTCGGATCGCCGTGTCCCGATCGGAGCCGCCGAGCTTGATCTCGTTTCCAAGCGAACCGGTGGTGAAGAAGTAGTTGACGCTTCCCAGGAGCTGATGCTGCGGTCGGCCGAAGGTTGACGAGATGAAGCTGTTGTGAAAGACCGCGTCGGAGTCCAGGAAAACCTGCTTGTCGCCTCCCTCCGCCGCCAGTTGGAACCCCTCATCCAGGTAGGAGTAAGACGCGTCCGCGACGAGGCTCGAGGAGAACACCTCGCTGTCTTCGATCTTGTAGAGGCTTGTCGGTCCCGTCTGGTCCCAGGTGGTTTCGGGCGGGCGCGTGACGGACGCTTCGCGCCCTAGCTTGCGTTTTTCGCCGCGCAGGTAGAAGAGTGTCAACGCGTTGGATGAGAGAACCTGCCAATTCAATTTCGCGTTGATGTCCTCGAGCGTCGTGTTGTCGGGGAATCCAGTCACGGTCAGGAAATTGATCTGGTTTCGGCCATAGGCTCCCCAGAGCCAAAGCCGATCCGGCAACACCGGGCCGCCGACTTCGAGGCCGTAGTCCTGGATACCCGTGATCTGGTTTCCGACGAACGCTCCGCCGCCGGCGTCGCTCTGGAGCTTCTCCTCCTCCGACAGCACCGGCTTGGACTGCCAGGCCGGGTCGGTCGCGAAGACTCGAGCGGAACCGTGTGTCTGGTTGGTGCCGCGCCGGGTCACGAGGTTCAAGGTCACGCCGGAGGTGGCGATCGAGGGGTCGCTGCCTCCGGTCACCGCCTGGATCTCCTGAAAGGAATCGAAGTCCCAGTAGGTCGGCGAGGAGGCTCCCGAGACCATGTCGGAGATCGTCGCCCCGTCCAGATTCCAGGAGCCCTGGGTCGTCTGGGAGCCCTTCGCGATGAAAACCGACTGCTGGCCGCTGTAGTTGCCTCCCACGTTCAACCGATCAACCAGGACGCCAGGGACCGATTGCGCGGCGACCCAGGGGTCCCGAGCCGTCGGGATCACGTCCATCTCGCGGCGTCCGATCGTTGCGCCGGTCCCGACTTTCCTCGGATCGAGCAGCGGCGCGTCGCCCACCACCGTGACGGAGGCCTCGACTGCGGTGACTCTCATTGCGACGCGGATGCTGGTGTTGACGCCGACCGCCACCGCAACGGCCCGCCGCTCGACCACAGCGAACCCGGCCAGATCGAATCGGAGCGCATAGTCGTCTGCGGGATCCAGATTCAGGAAGTGGAACTCGCCACGCCGGTCAGTGACGAAGTTCTGTGGGGCTCCCGCGCCGGCGAGGGTCACGGTCACGCCCGGCAGCCGGCTCCCATCCTCGGCCAGCACGACTCCGTAGATGTTCCCGCTCCTGGCCTGGCCCGCGGCAATGCCCGCCGTCAAAAGTAGCGCCAGAATGCAGGAGAGGTATCGACAACTCGCGCGCTCCGGCGCCGATCCCGATGGCGTGCCGGAGCGCATTCGGCGAATAAGGGTCAGGCTATTCTGGCCTGTGGAGGTCTTAGCCGGGAGCGGAAGTGCTACGAGTGCGACTGCCGCCCCGGCATCCGGGAAGCCGGCATGGAGCCTCAGAAACCCTCCGGCCAAGTCTCCTGCCGACCGGGCGGGTTGTCAAACCGAGAGCCTGCGAATTTGCGCCGCCGAGGACTTTTCCAGGAATCCAGGTTCCAGAGTCGCCTCAGTCGTCGTAGTACTGGCGCGCGTTGACCTCGCCCTTCCGGCGGGCGAGGCTGACCTGGATCGTGTGGGAACCGCTGGGACCGGGCGGTGGCACGAAGACGAGGACATAGCGGCCGGAGATCGCCCTCTTGACGCGATCCATGGCGAGGTTCGGGAAGAGGTTGGTCTTCTGGTAGGTGCCGCCGGTCAGGTCGGCCAGGTTCTGGAGGTGCGTCTCGAGCGAGTGGTAGTCGGCGTCGGTCACGTCGAGCGTGAAGATGTTGGTGCGCGCGGCCGCCAGCGCGCGCAGGGCGTTCCCGAAGTCGCGCCGCTCGGTCAGGTTGGGGCCGGAGACACCGCCGACGGTCCCGAGACCCCAGCCGAAGAAGAGCATCGTCTTTCCTCCGGGGATCGGGGCGAGGGCGCGCGCCAGGACGAAGAGGCCCCTCTCGGGCGTCGCGGCCTCCCGGGCGGCGACAAAATCGAAGTGCTCGGCGATCGAGGGGAAGTACTCCTTTTCAATGGGAGCCTGAGCTCCAGTCCGTATGGCGTCGAAGAGCGCGGCGCGGATCTTCTCGTGATCGTTGGTGAAGTCCTGCCGCAATTTCAGGTGCGAGTCGTAGGAGACGACCGCGACCCGGTCAGTCGGCAGGAGGTCTTCCAGGAACCGGCGCGCCTGGACGCCCATCCGCACGAGGCCGACCAGACGCGAACGCTCGAAGTCGTCCTGGAAGAAGAAGACGATC
>JAWOLE010000009.1:0-22737 GCA_033853815.1 Thermoanaerobaculia bacterium | reverse complement strand
CGGAGCCGGCGCCTGCGTCCGACGAAAAGCCGAAAAAGAGCCCGATCGAGATCACGATCTTCGACGCCTCCGGCGCGAAGATCCGCACCCTCAAAGGCACCAACGTCAAGGGATTGAACCGGGCCACCTGGGACCTGCGCTACGAGGCGACGCAGCCCGTCCGGCTCAGGACGACGCCTCCCGGCAACCCGCATGTCTGGGAGGAGAAGCGCTTCCGTGGAAAGGACAACCGCGGCGTCTTCTACTACGGCATCAACGCCATCCGCAGCGGCCCCCTGGTCGCCCCCGGCACTTACACGGTCAAGCTCGCTGTCGAGGGCAAGGAGTTCTCGCGGCCGCTCGTCGTCAAAAAGGACCCCAACTCGGCGGGGAGCGAGGCGGACGTCGAGGCGTCGACAAAGCTCTCGCTTGCGATCTACCGCGACACAAACGCGGTCGCCCGCATGATCAACCAGCTCGAGTGGTCGCGCAAACAGCTCGAGGACTTCAAGAAGATGCTCGCGGCCGGCAAGGCGCCGCAGGCGGACACGGCCGCGGCCGGCGACCTCGACAAGAAGTTTCACGCGGTCGAGGACACGCTCCTCCAGCCCACGCTCGCCGAAGAGGACCAGAAGTCCTTCCGGGGCCCGCTCGAGCTGTACCTGAAGCTTCTCTGGCTGCAGGCCGAGGTCGGCTCGGGCGCCGCCGACGTCTCCGGGAACGCGGACTTCCCGCCGACGCAGCCGGAGCTCGAGGTCTACGACCTGCTCTCCAAGACGCTCGCAGATTCGCGCCGGCAGTTCGACGAGCTCTACGCGAAGACCGTCCCCGCCTTCAACGAGGCGATGCGCGCGAAGGGCTATGTCCAGATCATGACCGTGAAGGAGCCCGAAGAGCCCCCCGCCGAGCCGGCCGCTCCGGAGGAAGAAGAGCCTTGACCCTCGCCGCCGGCTCCCGTCTGGGGCCTTACGAGATCCTCGCTCCCCTCGGGGTGGGCGGAATGGGAGAGGTCTACCGCGCGCGGGATGCCCGGCTCGACAGGAGCGTCGCGGTCAAGGTCCTGCCGGAGGAGCTCTTCGAGGATCGGGATCGGGTGGCGCGGTTCGAGCGGGAGGCGAAGGCGCTGGCGGCGTTGAACCATCCCGGCATCGCGGCGGTTCATTCCTTCGAGGCCATTTCGGGCCGTCACATCCTCGTCATGGAGCTCGTGGAGGGCGAAGGCCTGGACGTGCGGATCGCGCGCGGGGCGGTTCCATTGGACGAGGCCCTGCCGATCGCGAGGCAGATCGCCGAGGCCCTGGAGGCCGCGCACGAGAAGGGCATCATCCACCGCGACCTGAAGCCCGCCAACGTCATGGTCGGTTCCGACGGCCGCGTCAAGCTGCTCGACTTCGGCCTGGCGAAGGCCCTGGAAGCGGACGCCGCCACGGCTTCTTCATCGGACCTGACGCACTCGCCGACCATCACGGGGCGCGCCACGGCCGCCGGCGTCATTCTGGGCACAGCGGCCTACATGTCTCCCGAGCAGGCGCGCGGGAAACCCGCTGACCGCCGCGCCGACATCTGGGCCTTCGGCGCGGTGCTCTACGAGATGCTTACCGGGAAGCGTCTCTTCCAAGGGGAGACGGTCTCCGACGTCCTGGCCGGGGTTCTGCGTCAGCCTATCGACTTCGATGCGCTTCCCGCGGAGACTCCTCCGGCGATCCTGCGGCTGCTTCGCCGCTGCCTCGAGCGCGATCCCAAAGACCGCATTCACGACGCCGCCGACGCCCGGCTCGAGATCGAGGAAGCATTGCGTTCACCCGCGCCTTCTGGGGCCCGAGCGGTGTACCCGGAATCCAGGAGAGCGGCTTTCTCACGGCTGCTGCCCTGGCTCGTTGCCGGCGTCCTGGCGGCGCTTGCTCTCGCGCTTCTCGTTACGCGGCGCCCGCCGGCGAGGGGTGGAGAAACCGTGCATCTCTCCGTCGCCCTGCCCGAAGATCTGACCATAGCTCCCGATCTCCAGGCTCAGACACAGGTGCTCGCCCTCTCGCCCGACGGCAAACGCATTGCCTTCTGCGGCCGAACCGGAGACGAAAGTCGCATCTTCGTCCGAGATCTGGCGAGGGAAAATCCGGAGGCTCTGGCCGAGACCGAGGAGGGATCCAATCCCTTTTTCTCTCCCGACGGAGAGTGGCTCGGCTTCGTCTCCGGGGGGAAGCTGAAGAAGACGGCGCTCCGCGGCGGAAGCCCCATCTCGCTCGCGGACGCCTCCCCGAGCCGCGGCGCCTGCTGGGGAGATGACGGGACGATCGTTTTCGCGCCGACCGTGAATTCGGCTCTCTTTCGCATCCCGGCGGCCGGAGGAGAGCCGCGCCCCTTGACGGCGCTCGACGCCGCGAGCCACGAGCGCACGCATCGCTGGCCCGAAATTCTCCCGGGAGGCAAGTTCGTGCTCTTCACCGTCGGGACCGAGGACAAGCCCGGGGACTATGACGAGGCGCGCATCGACGCGGTCTCTCTCGCCACGGGCAAGCGCCACGTGGTCTACCGGGGCGCGAGCATGGCGCGCTGGGCGCCGCCCAATCATCTCCTCCTGGCCCGGCATGGAGACGTGCTGGCGGTCCCCTTCGATCCGGAGACGGCCAGCGTGCGCGGAACGCCGGTTCCGGTCCTCCAGGGCGTCAGCGGGGACCCCAGAAGCGGGGCGGCCTTCTTCTGCGCGGCTCGGAACGGAGCCGTCGCCTACATCGAGGGTTTGTCCGTAGAGGGAAAGACTGAATTTGCCTGGATCGATCGCGCCGGCAAGAGCGAGCCGACAGCTATTCCGCCGGGCCTCCACCAGAATCTCTCGCTTTCTCCGGACGGGCAAAAGCTCGTCTACGCGGAGGGGCCGGGCGGCGGCGCGCGGACCGATGTGTGGATCGCGAACCTCGCCCAGGGCGGACAGTTTCAGCTCACGTCCACGGGCCAGGCGGCCACGCCTTGCTGGACACCCGACGGGAAGAGCGTCGTCTACTCGAAGCCGGACGGCGATGCTGTCCTGATGCAGCGAGCGGACGGAAGCGGCGCCCCCCGGGTCGTCTGGCAGACGACGCATCTGGTTCCGATCTCCGTGGACTCTCTGACGCCGGATGGGTCCGCCGCCGTCATTACCCTGAGCGGACTCCCGACCCAATCGGATATCTACCTGGTCCCGCTATCCGGTGACGGCGCAGCCCGGCCGCTCCTGGCGACCGGCGCCAACGAAGCCCGGGGCATGGTCTCGCCCGATGGACGATGGATCGCTTACGTCGGAGACTTCGCGGGGGCTCAGCAGGTCTATGTCCAACCCTTCCCGAGCCTCGCCGGCCGATGGCAGGTCTCCCGAGAGGGAGGCGGCGGTCCCCGATGGTCGCGCGACGGCAGCGAGCTCTTCTACATGAACGGCGACAGGCTCTATTCCGTCCCGATCAAGCCGGGAACGGAATTCCTACCCGGAGAGCCGCGGCTGCTCTTCCGTGTCGATCACCCCGTCATCACCGAGTGGAACGAGATCTACGACGTGGCTACCGACGGCAAGCGTTTCCTCTTCCTGGTCCGATCGAAGGAGGCGACCAAAGCGCCGCGCCTGGATGTCGTTCTGAACTTTTCCAAACGGCTGTCGGGCGCGACGCCGTAGACATTTCCGAGCGAGACTCGCCGCGCCGGCGGGGGACGTCAGGCGGGGACGGCGGAGGCGGGCTGGCGCCTGGGGTACTTCGTCGCGACGTAGTCGTCCACGAGGGCCCGGAAGGCGTGGGCCAGCTCCTCGTAGGTGCCCTTCAATGTCGTGAAGTGCTGGCCGTCGATGTAGACGGGGCAGTGGGGCTCCTCCCCGGTGCCGGGCAGCGAGATGCCGATCGAGGCCGCTTTCGACTCGCCGGGCCCGTTGACGACGCAGCCCATGACGGCGAGCGTCATGGTCTCGACCCCTTCGTACTCCTTCTTCCACTCGGGCATCCGGTCGCGCACGTACCCCTGGATGCGTTCGGCCAGTTCCTGGAAGGTCGTCGAGGTCGTGCGGCCGCAGCCTGGGCAGGCCGTGACCGAGGGCGCGAAGGAGCGGATGCCCAGGGACTGCAGCAGCTCGCAGGCCGCGTAGACCTCCTCGCGGCGGTCCCCGCCCGGGCGCGGCGTCAACGAAATGCGGATCGTGTCGCCGATGCCTTCGTTCAAGAGGACGCCCATCGCCGAGGAGGACCAGACGAGGCCCTTCATTCCCATGCCGGCCTCGGTGAGACCGAGGTGGAGCGGCTGGTCGGTCTTCGCCGCGAGGTCGCGGTAGACCGCGATCAGGTCGAGCGGGCGCGAGACCTTGCAGGAGATGATGATCTGGTCCTTGCGCAGTCCGGACTGGAGGGCGAGCTCGGTCGACTGCAGGGCCGAGAGGACCATGCACTCGTTGATGATCTCCTCGGAGCTGCTTCCTAAGTCCCGATCGGTGTTCTCCTGCATCTTCGCCATGACGAGCTCCTGGTTGAGGGAGCCGCCATTGACGCCGATGCGCACGGGCTTCCCGTTGTCGCGGGCGATCCCGCAGATCGTCGCGAACTGCTCGTCCCGGCGAGCCCCCTTGCCGACGTTGCCCGGATTGATCCGGTACTTGTCCAGGGCCTCGGCGCACTCCGGGAACTTCGAGAGGAGGACGTGGCCGTTGTAGTGGAAGTCTCCGATCAGGGGCGCCTCGACACCGGCGTCCCGCATCCGCCGCTTGATCTCGGGCACCGCCCTCGCGGCCTCCGGGACGTTGACGGTGACGCGCACCATCTCGGAGCCGGCCTGCGCGAGCTCGATACACTGCCGGGCGGTCGCCGCGGCGTCGGCCGTGTCGGTGTTGGCCATCGACTGGACGACGACCGGCGCGCCCCCGCCCACGTCCACCGTACCTACGCGGACCCGGACGGTCGGGTGGCGCTTCCTCTTGTCCAGGGCCTTCATGGCCCCTTCAATCTACCAGACGGGTAGTGTTCTATCGCGAAGCTTCTCGCTTCGACCCGCCCCGGCGTCGGGCCGCCTCCCTCGTCGGCACGCGCCGGCCTAGCAGCGAAAGAGAAAGCCGGGCCGTCGCTAATCGCTCAGTCGCAGGGATAGCGCGGCAAACGTTTCAGCTTCCCTTGCTCCTTCGCTCATGCCTCCTCCGGGAGTCGTCCCGCCGCCGCGGCTCTTAGCCGAACTTAAGCCACGCTGCCAGCCCCGGAGCCGGCGGCGTTTCCCAGAGGAGGCCTTGTCCGAGGGCACACGCCACCATCGTGACTGAGACTTGCTGTCCCTGTGCCCGAGTGACCAGAGCGGCGGCCCGTCGGTGACGTTTGCGGCCTGGCCGCCGTGTGCCGACGAGGGGAATGCCGACGGATCCGGGGCGCCTATTTCAGATTGATTCTTGTAGAGGCCTTACGGAGGATGAGGCCAGGACACGATCCTACCGGGGCGCCGTCAGGAGCCGCGTGAGGAACTGGTCGTACTCGGCGGGCTTTTCGGTCAGGGCGAGCCCGAACCCCGCCCGCGAGAGATCCGAAGCCGGGGCGCTTCTCACGACCCTTCCCTCGAGGTGGAGTTCGCGCCCGCCCGGCAGGTGCAGCGTCAGCTTCAGCGCGGGGCCGATGTTCGGAGGCTGGGTCGAGCTGACGAACATTCCGCTGCGAGAGACGTTGCCCGCGATCCCGGCGCCATGGGATCCTCCCTGCTCGAACTCCACGACCATCTCCACGCGGTGCCGGAAGGCCGTCCTCTGCCCGGGTTGAGCCGACGGGAACGGGCGCACCGGCGCCAGCCGGCGCTTCCCGCGCGGGCTCACGGCGCTCGGGCCGCGCGAGTCCTGCGGCGCGCCCGCAAGCTCGCCTGGCGTGGAGGCGAGGTCTTCCGAGGTTTCGATGTCCGGGATCACGCCGGCGACCTCGCGGCCGTCCACCGCGACGCGGCAGCGGTAGCGAACGGGAAAGACCTCCTCTGCGCGCTTTCCGAGAGCGTCCCACTGGGCCGCGAGGGCCTCCCGCGCGACGGCGCGATCGAACCAGAATTGGACCTGGCCGGCCGGCGTCACGATGACGGGCTGGAGATACTCGATGCCCGCGGCGTCCGCAGGAAAACAGAACCCGAGGTGCTGGCTCGAGTCCGGTAGAAAGAAGTCGGTCGCCGCGAGGAAGACGTCCTCGTCCGCCTGCGACAGGGAATCCCGCTTTGCGGCGGACACGATCGCCTCCGCTCCGGTTCCTCCCTCGTAGCGCCAGACAGGTGCCTTCGCGAGGTCCTCGATCGTCAGGTCGGTCAGGCGCTTCACCCTCCCTAGCCTATCTCCGGACGGCAGGACCGGGCGAGCCAGGCCCGGGGCATCCGAAAGGGCGGAAGCTCTGGCTTAGTAGCGACCGCCGCGACCGGGAATGCCGGCCCCTCGGTCCCGGGTTCGTTTGGAGGAATGAAACGCCTCTCGATCGCGCTCGGAGCAGGGGCCCTGATGGCCCTCCTCCCGCTGGCGCTTCCCGCGCAGAGCCAGAAGAAGAGCGCGGAGGTGTCCACTCTGGCGGGCAAGTTCTCCCTGGACGTGACGGCGGAGTACCTCGGAACGGCTTCGGGAAAGACGGTCGTCCGGCTGCGGCTCTCCTCGCCGCAGCTCTCCAAGGCGCTATCGGCGCGGGGCGTGCGCTTCGTCAGCGGCGAGCTTCGCGGCAGCTTCTCGCGCGGCGAGGAGATGGTCGAGGCGTTCCGGTATCCCGTCAGCGGTGACATCGAAGGAGGGAAAACCTTCACCTACTCCTTCCTGCGTCCGGTCGCGCCTGGCGCCTACAGGGTCAAGCTCGTCTTCGCCCTGCCGGGAGGCAAGGAGATTGGCGAGGGAGCCCTGGACCTGGCCGTGCCGGAGCTGGGCGTCGCGTTCCGGCCCGAAATGGCCCCCGCCGAGGCGGGCACGCTGCCCGAGGCCGAGGCGATCGTGATCGCGGACTCGGCGGGCGAGCCCCCCGCCCGCCCCGAGGCGCCGAAACTGAAGATCCTGCCCCCGGCGCGCGAGGCGCCGGTGGGGCTCCTGAGGCTGGAGGCTGAGACCGAGCCGCCCATCACGAAAGTCGAGTTCTATCTCGACGACCGCCTGATCCTGACCCGCACGCGTCCCCCGTACACGGTCGAGGTCGATCTCGGCGAGATCCCGCGGCGGCAGACCCTGCGCGCGGTCGGCTACGACGACACCGGACGCATCATCGACGAAGACGCCTGGGCGATCAACGAAGGCAGCGCGCGAGTGGCCGTGCGGGTCCTGCCCGAGCCCGACCCGGAGAAGGGGAAGGTGCGCGTCAAGGTCGCCGTGCAGTCGATCGCCGGCGGGATCGCCAAGAAAGTGGAGCTCTTCCTCGATGCGAAGAAGGTCGCGTCCTGGACGTCCGCTCCCTACGAAGCGACCATCCCCTTCGCCGACTACACTCGCGGCACCATCCTGCGCGCGACCGCGGTGGCCGAGGACGGCCGGGAGTCCAACGACATCCGAATGCTCAAGGGGCCCACGACGACGGTCGAAAGCGTGCGCGTGGACGTCGTGCAGCTCCACGTCTCGGCGCTCGACAAGGAAGCTCATTTCGTCAAAGGCCTGACCCGGGAGGACTTCAAGATCCAGGAAGACGGCCGTCCGGAGGCGATGACGGGCTTCGAAGTGGCCGAGAACATGCCTCTCAACATCGGTCTCGTGATCGACAGCTCCGGGTCCATGGAGAAGGGGATGCCGTTCGTGCGCGAGGCCTGCTCGGAGCTCTTCCACAACCTGATGCGTCCCAAGGACGAGGGTTTCGTTCTCGAGTTCCGCGACAGCCCGAAATTCCTGCAGGAGCTCACCTCGGACACCGCTTCCCTCCAGCGCGCCTCGCAGGACCTGCAGGCGCACGGGGCCACCGCGCTCTACGACGCAGTGGTCCTTGGCCTCTACCAGTTCCGCGCGCTCCAGGGGCGGAAGGCGCTCGTCGTCGTCACCGACGGCGACGACAACCGCTCGCACGTCGAGTTCGACACGCTCCTGCGCTACGCCCGCTCCGCCGGCGCGCCCATCTACTTCATCGCCGTCAACATCCCGATCACGGACTTCAAGTCGAAGAAGGTCATCCACGAGATCGCTCGGGAGTCGGGAGGGGAGGTCTTCTCGATCGGGAGCGCCGCGAAGATCGGCGAGGTGACGCACCGCATCGAGGAGGAGCTTCGCTCGCAGTACATCCTGGCCTTCCGGAGCGACTCCCCGAAGCCTCCCGGCGAATACCGCGCCATCTCCGTCGCCGTGAACAAGCCGGGCATCACGGCCCGCACGATCCGCGGGTACATCCCGTAACCGTCGCTCCGCGACTGGCCGGGATCTGCGCCTGGCGGCGCACCGGCTCGCGGCTCGGCCGGTTGCGGCCTCGACCGCAAGCCTGATCCCGTCCAGCCGCTTCGCTCCCGCGGCGCGCGCCTCCTCCCTCCTCCGTCGGGAGACTACGCGCGCCGCGAACGAAGTGGGGCGCGGCCACTGCTATATCTATGTTGATATAGTTGTGAATCCGTGGAAAACCGGGTTACTGGAAGTATCCGTACACGTCGAGGAAGACGTCGGTGCTGCCGGGGCTGCCCGGCGGCATGTCGCACTGGATGGAGATCTGCCCTCCCGTGCCCAGAGGAATGACGGCGTTGTTGGCCCGGATGATGCCCGGGCGGAAGTTGATCGAACTGGCCGGCGGAGCGGACCCTCCCGCGGGATAGACGCGCAGGTCGCCGTCATCGCTCGGCACGACAACGGCCACGTTGATCGCAACGGCCGTGGCTGTGGCCGGAATCCCACAGATGCCTGTGACCGGGAAGGAGCGAACGGTGTTGGCGGCGAGCGCCGGTCCTCCCGAAGCACCAGGGGAATCGCGCGTGTCCGCCACACGGCAGGGCGGCAGCGTGTAGTAGCCCCCACCCCACAGCGTCAGGCGGAAGACAACGCCACCGCCGTATTGCCCGGAGAGCGTAAAGCCCGACCCGCCCAGATACGTCGTGCCGTAGAAGCTCCCGCCGGTCCCTTGCACCAGGGCGGCATAGGGGTTTGCTCCGTCGCTTCCCGTGAAGGAATGGAGCGTCGTCAGCACCCCCGCCGGCGTTATTTTGAAGACCGTGCCGTAACCTAATCTGCCGTAGGTTGTCGTCCCGTAGAAGTTCCCGTCGGTCCCTTGCACCAGGCCGACGTAGGGGTTCGCCCCGTCGCTCCAGCCAACGAAGGAGTGGAGCTCCGTCAACACCCCCGCCGGCGTCATCTTGAAGACTGTGCCGTAACCGTTCGCTCCGCCCGAATAACTCGTCCCGTAGAAGTCCCCGTCGTTCCCTAGCACCAGGCCTCTGGGGGACATGGGGCTCGTGAAGGACACGCCGCCCGGAAAGGAGTGGAGCGTCGTCAGCACCCCCGCCGGTGTGATCTTGAAGGCCGTATAACCCGTCGTCCCGTAGAAGTTCCCATCGGTTCCTTGCACGAGGGCGACGAAGGGACCCTCCCCGTCGTCGCTCCCGACGAAGGAGTAGAGCGTCGTCAACGCCCCTGCCGGCGTGATCTTGAAGACCGTGCCGCAACCGTTCCTTCCGCCGCCGTAACAGTTCGCTCCGCCCGCAGACGTCGTCCCGTAGAAGTCCCCGTCGGTCCCTTGCAGGAGGGCGGCCGAGGGATAGCTCCCGTCGCTTCCCGCGAAGGAGTAGAGCGTCGTCAGCACCCCGGCCGGCGTCATCTTGAAAACCGTCCCGCAACCGTACCTTACGCCGCCGTAACAGTTCGCTCCGCCCTCATACGTCGTCCCGTAGAAGTTCCCGTCGGTCCCTTGCACGAGGGCGGCCGTGGGATGGCGCCCGTCGCTTTCCGCGAAGGAGTAGAGAATTGTCAGCACCCCGGCCGGCGTCATCTTGAAAACCGTGCCGTATCCGCTCACCCCGCCCTGTTTCGTCGTCCCATAGAAGTTCCCGTCGGTCCCTTGCACCAGGCCGGCTTGCGGATTCTTCCCGCCTCCCGGGAAAGAGTAGAGCGTGGTCAACGCCCCCGCCGGGGTGATCTTGAAGACCGTGCCGGAAGTGCCCACTCCGCCCTGATACGTCGTCCCGTAGAAGCTCCCGCCGGTCCCTTGCACCAGGCCGGCGTAAGGGTTCGCCCCGTCGCTCCCATAGAAGGAATGGAGGGTCGTCAGTACGCCCGCCGGCGTGATCTTGAAAACCGTCCCCGAACCGCCCGCTCCGCCCTGATACGTCGTCCCGTAGAAGTTCCCGTCGGTCCCTTGCGCAAGGCCGGCGTACGGAGATATCCCGTCGCTTCCCGCGAAGAAGTGGAGCGCCGTCAGCACCCCCGCTGGAGTGATCTTGAAAACCGTGCCGTAGTAGGTATTTGCTCCTTCCGTCGTCCCGTAGAAGTTCCCGTCGGTCCCTTGCGCCAGGCCGGCCTTGGGGTTCGCCCCCTCGCTTCCCGCGAAGGAGTAAAGCGTCGTCAGCACCCCAGCCGGCGTGATCTTGAAGACCGTGCCGTAGTCACTGATGCCGCCCTGCCACGTCGTCCCGTAGAAGTTCCCGTCAGTCCCTTGCACGAGGGCGGCCGAGGGATGGGTCCCGTCGCTCCCGGCGAAGTTGTAGAGCGTCGTCAGCAGTCCCGCCGGCGTCATCTTGAAAACCGTGCCGTAACCGCTCGCCCCGCCCTGATACGTCGTCCCGTAGAAGTCCCCATCGGTCCCTTGCACCAGGTCGGCCTTAGGGTTCGCCCCCTCGCTTCCCGCGAAGGAGTGGAGCGTCGTCAGCACCCCAGCCGGCGTGATCTTGAAAACCGTGCCGTAACCGCTCGCTCCGCCCTGGTACGTCGTCCCGTAGAAGTCCCCGTCGACCCCTTGCACCAGGCCGGCTTGCGGATAGCTCCCGTCGCTCCCGGCGAAGGAGTAGAGCATTGTCAACACCCCCGCCGGAGTGACCCTGAAGACGCTGCCAAGAGCGCCTGCGCCCCCTTGACTCGTCGTCCCGTAGAAGTTCTCGTCGCTTCCCTGGACCAGACCTGACGGGTTCGGTTGCGGCACCTGAAACGAATGGAGCACCGTGTAGGACTGCGCCGCGGCAGGCACCGCGGCAACCAGCAAGGTCAACGCGACCAGCGATGGCCCCACCGGCGCGGCCCGGGCGCTCCTGATGAGGTTCAAGCCCAGCGCCCGACACACCAATCCCCAGAGCCTCATCGTCGCTCTTCGGCCTCTGTTTCCTTGATGCAGTCTTGTCCTGCGATACCGCCAGTTCAATGATGCACTTGCACCCTTTTCTGGAGAAAGGGCTTGCCAGTCGCCGGGTTGAGGGGGCCAACGGCGATTGGTTCGAGAGGAAAACGCGGCGGAGGTTCTTCAGTAGTTGGCGAGGAGGAGGTGCTTCTGTCCGCTGTCGAGCACGCGAACCGGAATCCCGGAAGACTGGAATTCGGGGAGGTCGCGCTTGCGGACGAGGGCGACGTAGCGGCGGCCGCTCCTCCATTCCGACCAGAACTTCTCCCGGGTCCAGAAGAGCGCTTCGCGGACTTCCGGCCGGCGCTCGAACTGCGGCTCGAGCTCACCGACGTAGTCCGCGAGCGGCACGGGAGATCGAAGTTCCCAGGGAAAGTTCTGGAGGTAGGTCTGGTAGCCGGCGACCGCCGCGCCGCCGTCCCGGGCCGAGGCGGCGGCCGCCGCGAGCTCGTGCGGGCCCGTCGCGGGCGGGATTTTCGGCCAGGCCAGGGCAGCCATGAGGCAGAAACCCGCCCAGCCGGCGGCGAAAGCCGTCAGCGCCGTTTCCCGCTTCGCGAGAAAGACTGCCGCCCACGTTCCGCCGAGGAGAAGGGCGAGGCAAGGCACCGCGATCGGCACCAGCCGGTAATCCCGCAGCCAGGCGCGGGCCGTCGGATCGAAAAGGACCCATAGCGGAATTGTCGTCGCAAGAAGGGAAGCGGTGAGCCACGTCCCACGTCCGACAGCACGTGGCGAATAGAGCGCCCGCGCGGCCAGGGCGGCGGCGGCCGGGAAGGCGGGCTGCAGGTAGGGCGGCAGCTTGCTGTGAGAGAGGGAGAAGAAGACGAAGATCACCCCGAACCAGAGGAGGAAGAAGAGAGCGTCCGGGTCTTCGCGTCCCCAGCTTTTCCACTCGCGGGGCTTTCCGACGGACCGGAAGAAGAACGGGAGCCCCGAGAGAAAACCCGCGATGAAGACGAGCACGAAGTAGTAGATCGGTCCCGGCCGCTGCGAGACCGGCGTAGCGAACCGCTGGAAGTGCTCGTGGATGAAGAAGAAATGGAGGAAGCCGGGGTTGCGGCTTTCGGCCAGCGCGAACCAGGGAATCGTCGCGAGCAGGAATATGAAGGGAGCCGGGCCGTAGAGAAGGGCGGGCAGCGATCGCGCGCGCCCCGCTGCCAGGCACCAGAGGAGAAGGATCGCGCCCGGCAGGACGATCGCGATCAAGCCTTTGGAGAGAAAACCTCCCGCCGCCGCGAGTCCCGTCAGAGCGGAGAGAGCCATCCAGCGTCGTCCCATTTCCCTTCGGGCGAGCGTCGATCGGGCGAGGAAGAGCGTCAGCGTCAAGAAGAAGGTCAGCGGCGCGTCGGTCAGGTTCACACGCGAAAACGTGAAGCCGAGCGGCGAGGCGAGGTAGAAGACCCCGGCCGCCAGACCCGCGGCCTCGCCCCAGGCGGCGGCCGTTCCGAGGATGAGAACCGCGACGGTGCCGAGCCCGAAGAGACGCGTCGGGAGGCGCGCAGCCCACGGGGTCAGGCCGAAGAGGCGCAGCGAGGCGGCGTTGGCCCAGTAGTGAAGCGGCGGCTTTTCGAAGTACGGCACGCCGTTCAGTCGCGGGGTCACGAAGTCGCCGGAGGCCAGCATCTCGCGCGGGATCTCGGCATAGCGCGCCTCGTCCGGCTCGGCGAGCCAGGACCCCGCCGGCTCGACCCACACGGGGACGACGAGCAGCAGCAATGCCGCCATCAGGATCCAGCGCTGTCGAGAATCCACCTTGGGGCAGTGTAATGGAGCCTCGGCGCCGGTCGCCCCCTCACCCCGACCCTCCCCCGAAGGCAGAGGGGGAAGCCTGCTAAGATTCGGCCGCTTTGGCGACGGAATACTCGCGCTGGGCCCTGGTGTTGGGCGCCTCCTCGGGCTTCGGGGAGGCCTGCTCGCTCGCACTCGCCCGGGCGGGGTGGAACGTGTTCGGCGTCCATCTCGACCGGAAGGCCACGCAGGCCAACGCGGACCGGATCGTGGGGGAAATTGCGGCCGCGGGACGCCGCGCCGAGTTCTTCAACGTCAACGCGGCCGACGACGCCAGGCGCGGCGAGGTCCTCGCGGCGATCGCCCGCACGTGCGGCACCGCTCCGCCCGAATCGCGCGTCTCGGTCTTCCTCCACTCGCTCGCCTTCGGGACCCTGAAACCCTTCTTCGCGGAATCCCGCGAGGCCTCGATCGCGAAAGCGCAGATCGAGATGACACTCGACGTCATGGCGAACTCCCTCGTCTACTGGGTCCAGGACCTCTTCTTCGCGGGGCTGCTGGCGCCGGGCGCGCGGATCTTCGCGATGACCTCCGCCGGCGACCACATCGTCTGGCCCTCCTACGGGGCCGTCTCGGCGGCCAAATCGGCCCTGGAGTCCTACATCCGGCAGCTCTCGGTGGAGCTCGCGCCCCACCGGATCGCCGTCAACGCCCTGCGGGCGGGCGTGACCGATACGCCGGCCCTTCGCAAGATCCCCGGCAACGAGGCCATGATCGAGCGGATCGGAAAGATGCATCCGGCCGGGCGCATGACGAAGCCCGCGGACGTGGCCGGCGCGCTCGTCGCTCTCTGCGCGGAGGGCGCCGGATGGGTCAGCGGTAACGTCATCGGGGTGGACGGCGCCGAGGACGTCGCGGGCGGGCGCTGAGTTGAGCCGGAAATCCGAAATCCAGGATCCAGGTTCTCAAATCCAGAATCCAGAATCCAAAATCCAAAATCCTCCCGGTTCCTTCGATTTCGTCAAGGAGCGCTCGGGAATCCGCGAGTTTCGCCTGCGGTCGAACGGCCTGAGGCTCCTGCTCCTACAGAACCGGGTGGCGCCGGTCGTCACCTTCGCGGTCGTCTATCACGTCGGCAGCCGCAACGAGGCCGTCGGCTACACCGGCGCGACGCACCTGCTCGAGCACCTGATGTTCAAGGGCACGCCCGAATACAACCGGGAGAAGGGGACTGCGATCGCCGCGGTCCTCGAAGCACTCGGCGCGCGCTTCAACGCCACGACCTGGTTCGACCGGACGAACTACTACGAGACGCTCCCTTCGCGGGAGCTGGAGGTGGCGATCCGGATCGAGGCCTCACGCATGCGCGGCTCGCTCCTTCGCGATGAGGACCGCCAGCCCGAGATGACGGTCGTGCGCAACGAGTTCGAGCGCGGCGAGAACTCCCCCTTTCAGGTGCTCTACAAGAACACGTTCGCAACGGCGTTCCGGGAGCACCCGTACCACCATCCGACGATCGGGTGGAGAAGCGACATCGAAGGCGTCACGACCGAACGCCTAAAGCAGTTCTACGACGTCTTCTACCACCCCAACAACGCGACCGCGATGGTGATCGGCGATTTCGAGGAGGAAGAGGCGCTCGCGAAGATCGAACGCCACCTGGGCTCCGTTCCCGCCTCGCCGCAGCCGATCCCCGCCGTTCATACGATCGAGCCCGCGCAGGAAGGGGAGCGCCGCTTCACCGTGCGCCGATCGGGGCAGGTGGCCTGGTGCGGCCTCGCCTGGCGCACGGTCGAGGCGCTCCACCCCGACACCCACGCGCTCGCCGTGCTCGGCGGCATTCTCGGAGGGGGCGTGACGTCGCGTCTCTACCAGGCCCTCGTCGAGAAGAGCCTCGCGCTCTCGGTGACCGTCGTCCCCTGGCAGCTGCGCGACCCGGGCCTCCTCTCCGTTTTCGCTCCGGTGCGGCCGGGCGTCGAGCCCTCCGCCGTCGAGTCGTCCCTGCGGGAGGAGATCGCCCGCGTGGCGCGCGAGGGCGTGACCGAGGCGGAGGCCGAGAAAGCCCGCACGCAGCTGGAGGCCGAGGCCATTTTCGATCGCGACTCGACCGACCAGGTCGCGGCCTCGCTCTCGGAGGCGATCGCCGCCGCCGACTGGGAGTGGTACGCGGACTATCCGGCGGCCATCCGGAGAGTGACCGCGGAGGACGTCCGCCGCGTCGCGCGAACGTACCTGACCGACGACAGCCTGACGGCCGGAGTCTTCCTGCCGAAGACCGAGAAGGGCGAGGAACCGGTGCCCGAGCCGGGGCCCGAGGACAGCGAGCGGCCGGAGGCGACCGCGTGACCGCGACGGCCGAAACGAAGACCCGCGCCTCCGCGCGGCGTCTTCCCTTCGCGGAGGCCGCGCGCCGGCGCTCGCTCTCCAACGGGGCGCAGCTCTTCGTTCTCGAAAACCACTTCAACCCGACCGTAGCGGTCTCCGGCTCGCTGCACGGGGGCCCGCTCTTCGCCCCCCCGGGCCGGAGATTGATCGCCTCGGTGACCGCCGGAGAGCTCGCCAAGGGCACGGAGCGCCGCACGAAGCTCCAGATCGCGGAAGATCTTGAGAGCCGCGGCGCGACGTTGTCGTTTTCTTCCGACGCTTCCGACCCGGCCGGCCTCGACATCGCGGGCGCGTCCCTTTCCCGGGACGTGGACCTCCTGCTCGACCGGCTGGTCGAGATCCTGCGGACTCCCATCTTTCCGGCCGACGAGCTCGAGAAGGAGAAGAAGCGGCTGGTGGGCTCGATCCGCCAGCAGCTCGACCAGACGGGCGCCCGCGCCTACGAGGCCGCCACGCGCCGCGTCTATCCACCGGAGCACCCGTTCCATCGCCGGACCGGCGAAGAGCGCATCGCCAGCGTCGAGGCCCTGGCGCGCGAGGACCTCGTCGCGTTCTACCGGCAGCGCTACGGAGCGGCCACGCTCCAGCTCGTCGTCGTGGGAGACGTCGCGGCCGACCGAATCCTGGACGGCCTGGAGGAGCGTCTGTCTTCCTGGCAGGGCGGTCCGCCCCCAGAGATTCCCTCCGTGCCGGTGCCGCCGCCGTCTCCGGCCCGCGAGACGATCGTCATGCCGGACAAGGCGAGCGCCGACGTGGTCCTGCTCGAGCCCTCGACGCTGACGCGCGTGGACCCGGCCTACCTTCCCTGCACGCTCGCCAACTCCGCGCTCGGCCAGTCCTCGCTGACCTCCCGCCTGGGGGTGCGCGTGCGGGACACGGAGGGTCTGACCTACGGAATCCATTCGAGCTTCCATGCCACGCACGTCCCCGGCCCTTTCGTGACCGGCCTGACGGTCAAGCCGGAGAGCCGCGACGCGGCGATCGCCTCGACGCTCGACGAGATCGGGCGCTTCTTGAAGACCGGGTTGACCGAGAAGGAGCTCGCCGAGGAGAAGAGCTCGAGGACGGGGAAGTTCCAGGTGGACCTCGCTTCCAACGCCGGAATCGCCCAGGCCCTGGACGCCGCCGTCTACTACGGGCTCGGCGTCGATTACCTGGATCGTTTCCCATCGCTCGTCGCGTCCGTCACCAGGGAGGAGGCCGACGCCGAATTCCGAAAGAGAGTTCATCCCGATCAATTCACGATCGTCTCGGCAGGCTCGTTCTAGCAGAATTGGATCATTGAACCATTGAAACATTGATTCATTCCGTCAATGGAACAATGAATCAATGGATCAATGGACCAATTCTCCGATTCGTGACAGAATCCCGGCCGGGAGGACGTAGACATCCCCAGAAGACCTCAATACCGCAAACCGATGCGCCGACGCCCCGGCGAGGCTCCGCCGACGCACCGCGTCTTTCTCGCCAACGACCAGCCGATCCGCGAGGGACCCTCTCCGGACGGGCGGACCTATTTTCGCGTCCGCCTGGACACCGAGCCCTCGTCGGAGTGGATGCGCGCCTACCGCGCCGGCCTCCTGGGTCTCATGCCCGAGGACCGCGACGCCGTTCTGCGCTTCGAGTTCCAGGGTGACAGCGTCCGTTTCCCCGCCCAGGACGCCGAGGTCGGCCGCCTGCGCCGCGTTCTCCAGAACCGCGTGGACGCCGTCAACAGCATCCTGTCCGGCGGCCGCAGCTGAACCAGATTCTAGATTTGGGATTCGGGTGGCGGCCTCAATCCAAAATCCAAGATCCAAAATCTAAAATCGTTTCTCTTCCCACTCGAGTTTCTTGTAGTCGAATCCGCCGGCCTCTTCGGCCGCCGGTTTGACGATGTCGAAGTAGGGGGAGAGGTCGAAGTCCCGGGGCACGCAGAGCGTCGGATGGCGGGCGCGCAGCAGGCCGCTGTAGGCGCGGCGGGTGGGACGTCCGAAGATCATTTGCCTGAGTCTCTCGCCGGACGTGGACGGCTTCCACGGCAGGTAGGCGGGCAGGATCGGGAACCGGACCTTCGCGAAGGCCTCGGCCAGCAGGGTCGAGCAGATCGTCTCCGTCTCGACGCCGCTGCCGAAGTGCAGGGCGTCCTCCTTGAGCTTCGGAGGAATCAGATGGAAGGGGAGAAGGTATCGCGTCAGGTCGAGGAAGTTGCGCCGGTCGTAGGTGTCGCCGATGCGGGAGATCACGTGGTCGAGGACCACCTCCCGATCCTCCGGCCGCAGGCCGATGGGCCGGCAGATCCTGAGGTTCAGGTCGATGTACTTGGTCAGCGGCGAAACGATCACCCCGCGGTCCACGAGCGCCTCGACGATCAGGAACCGGGCCTCCCGGCCGAAGCGGTTCTGCGTCTGCCGGCGCGCTTCCGGTTCGCGCCGGAGCATCGCGTCCCCGATGTAGAGCGCGCTGTGCGACCAGGTGGATGTCGTCAGGTACTTGACGGCTTGAGAGACTCGCTGGTCTCCGTCCACGAGCAGGACGTCGCCCGCTTCGATCGTGGCCTTCAGTCGGACGGGGTCGTTGTAGACGAAGCGGTGATAGCGCCGGCGCCGCCGGGTCAGCTGGTCGAGGAACCAATCCGCGAGGACCTTCCGGGGTGAGCGCATGGAAAATGCAGGTTTCAGGTGTCAGGTTTCAGGTTCCGGGAACCTCCTGAAACTGGAAATGTCGTCGAGACGGGACACTCTCCGTCACTTCGTTTCCCGCTTGTAGAGGTAGGCGGAGTCCTGCAGGCGCGCTCCCGCGGCGTCGGCCACGGCGAACCGGCCTCCGGACCAGAGCGCGGCGCCCGCGTACTCCCCCTTCTTGTTGACGACGTAGAAGTTGATGTTGAAGCCGGTCTTCAAACGGCCGCGCGCGTCGTGGTTTTCCCTGGCCAGGGCCGAAATGCGCTCGAGGGTCCTCAGCGCGGCCTCCTCCGGGGACTTCCCCTGCCGCAGGAACTCGACGACGGTGTGAGAGCCGCAGGAGCGCAGGTTTCCCTCTCCCCAGCCCGTCGAGCCGCAGGCGCCGACCTCGCCGTCCACGTAGAGTCCCGCGCCGATGACCGGGGAATCCCCGACGCGGCCCGGGATCTTGAAGAAGAGCCCGCAGGTCGTCGTCGTGCCGACGAGGTCGCCGTCCTTCGTCACGGCGTTGCAGTTGATCGTGCCCTGCGGCCGGAAGTCCGAGTTGCCGTACTTCTGGATGAACCAGCGGATGTCGGGGTCCTTCTCTTCCTCGTTGCCGGTCTCGATCCAGTCGTCGTGGCCCGAGAGCTTCTCTTTCCAGTAGAGCCAGATCTTGCGGCTGCGTTCGGTCAGGAGGTTCTGCTCGGGGACGCCGTGGGCCCTGGCGAATTTGAGCGCTCCGGGCCCGACCAGGAAGACGCGGTTGGTGCGCTCCATGACCAGGCGCGCGACCACCGACGGGTTCTTCACGTTCTCGAGGGCCCCGACGGCGCCGGCTTTCATCGTGCGTCCGTCCATGACCGACGCGTCGAGCTGGACCACCCCTTCTTCGTTCGGGATGCCGCCGTAGCCGACCGAGACGTCGTTGGGATCGTCCTCGACGATGTTGACGCCCGAGATGACCGCGTCCAGCGGATCGCCTCCCGCCGCCAGGACGGAGTAGGCCTTCTCGACCGCCTTCAACCCGTTGTAGGAGGCGATGACCACCGGCCGCGTTCCCCCCGAGGGCTTTGCGGGCACCCGGGTCTGCGCCGCGAGCGGCAGCAGGACGGCTCCCTTGATCAGATCGCGGCGGCTGCTCATTTAATCTGCGATCGGGTGATCGATGATCGGGTGATCGAATCGGACGGGTTCTGGTTTTCAATCACACGATCGCTCGATCGCAGATCACCCGATGCCTTCATTCGTCGGGAAGCTCCGGCTCCTCCGGGATCTGCCTCTTGGTGCCGGGAGCGAGCAGATCCATCATGAGGTCGGGAAGCGTCTCGGCGAATTGGCTGCGGGGCATCACGCGGGTGGCGCCGGCCGCCTCCGCCCGGCGCGCGAGCTCCCTGTCCACGTGCGAGAGAAACCCGATGATCGGCAGGTCCCGCGTCACGGCGTCCGCGCGAAGGCTCCGAACCGCTTCCAGAGGTTCGCCGTTGGCGGAGAGATCGAGCAGGATCGCGGCGCAGCTTCCATCGCGGCAGATCTCGGCCAGATGCTTCACGTCCGTGAACCGGACGGGAACGTTCAAATGCCGGGCCGTCGCCTCGATCTTCGACCGAAAAAAGAGGTCGTCCAGGCAGGCCACGAGGACCTTGCTCATGCGGTTGGGAATTCTATCCCCATGCGTAAAGCGTAAAGACGTTAAACGTAAACCGAAGATATGGAGTCTCTCGGTTTCGTTTTGCGTTTTACGTTTTACGTTTGACGTCTCCTAGAACATCTTCACCAGGTCCACGGTCACGCGGTTCAGGGTGGTCTTCAGGTCGAGCCGCTTCTGGAACATGACGGTCCCCTGCAGGAAGACCTGCGGGAGGAAGGTGAATGCGATTCCGGCCCGGCTGCCGCGGTGCCAGGAGTGAAACCACCAGTCGTCGCTGGTGTAGGCGCCGAGGACGGCGTCGCGCTCGACGTACTGGAAGATGTAGAAGACCCTCCAGTCGCCGGGAGTCCCGACCCGGCCGACCGAGGCCACCCCTTCGAACGCCGATTTTTCGTGGCTGGCTTCCCGCCTGACCCCCAGGTTGACCAGACCATCCACGGAGAGAGTCGCCGGCAGCCCGGCCAGCGGAAAGCGCACGCGGAGGAGCGCGTCGGCGATCCGGTAGCGCGACACGAGGCTGCGCTCGCCGCCAGCCTGGTAGACGTAGTTCTGGCGGAAGTAGACGGGCTTCAAGCCGTCGGGGTCGAAGTACCAGTAGGAGGCGGCGGCCTCCAGGGCCAGCCGGCCGGGGTCCCCCGATCGAAAGACGAGCTGTCCCGCTCCGATACGCGTGTGGTCCCCCTCGCGCTGCGGCCCGTAGAAGCCTCCGCCCGCCGCCGTCAGGGTGGCGGAGCCTCCGGCCGGGATCTCCCAGGCGGCCGCCAGGCCCGGCGTCTGGATGTCGCGGTCCCAGATCATTTCGCTCGCGACCAGGGGCATGCCGAAGGCTCCGGCCCGGATCGTCGCCTGCCCCGGCTTCGCCTCGAGGTAATAGCGCTCGATCGATGCGCCGCGGGACCTGTAGTTGTCGAAGTTCCTGCCGTTGTCCTCGTTGTGGTCGGTTCCCAGGTCCCCGACGGCGCGCACGCCGAGCTTGAGGCGGTCGGAGAACTCGAGGTCGAACTCCGGCCGGACCTCCAGGCGCAGCCTCTCGATGGCGGGCCGCACGCGCAGATGGTCGATCGAGTCGTAGCGGGCGAGCGCGTCCCACTGGAAGACCAGATGTGGTTTCTCGGGGGGCGCCGGAAAGAACTGGGTCTCCTGCGCCCGGCCCGGGCTCGGCCCGGCGAGCAGCACTGCGGCGAGAAGAGAGGGGAGGCGGTTGAAGACGGCTGGCCGCCTCAATCCAGAGTCCAAAATCTAAGATCCAAGATCGGCTAGGCGGTGACTTTGGTCAGGGCCTCGTAGAGCTGGTTGACGCTCTGGAAGCGTTCGGCCGGGTCCTTCTGCATGCACTTCAAGATGATAGCCGCAATCTTCGGGTCGATCCTGGGATTCTTCGCCTGCGGAGACGGCGGCTTCTCCTGGACGTGCTTGAGGACGACGGCGAGCGGAGTGTCGCCTTCGAAGGGGAGCACGCTCGTGAAGAGCTCGTAGAGGACGACGCCCGTCGAGTAGATGTCGGAACGGAAGTCGAGGTTCAAGCCCCGGGCCTGTTCGGGCGACATGTAGTCCGGGGTTCCGACGACGGTGCCGGCCGCGGTCATCCCCCGCTCCTGAGTCAGGCGGGCGATGCCGAAGTCCATGACCTTCAAACCGCCCGTCGGTTCGATGATGATGTTCTGCGGCTTGATGTCGCGGTGAATGACGCCAACCTCGTGCGCGGCCGCAAGGCCCGCGCAGATCTGCTTGGCGATTCGCAGGGCCACGGGAGTCGGGATCAGCTGGTCCTGCTCGACCAGGCCCTTCAGGGTGATCCCCTTGACGAACTCCATCGAGAGGTAGCGCAGGCCGTTGGACTCGCCGAGATCGTGCGTGCGCAGGATGTTGGGGTGCGTGATGCGGCGCGCCAGCCGGATCTCCTGCTTGAAGCGGTCGAGCAGCGTCGGGTCGGCGGAGAGCGCCTCGCTGCGCAGCGTCTTGATGGCGACGATGTCGTCCAGCTCGCGGTCGTGGGCTTTGTAGACGATCCCCATGCCGCCCTCGCCGATGATGGACTGGATGTCGTAGCGCGAGGCGAAGAGCTGTCCGACCTGAGGTTCCGCTCCTTTTGGCAGCGGGGCGGATGCGGCGAGCGGGCCCGCCGCCCCCGTCCGCCAGGCCATGGCGGTCTCCTGCGATTCCGCGCCGACGTTCAGAGACCGGACATACTCCTCCAGGGCGGCCTTCTCCTTGAGCTCCTCCAGCATGGCGTTGAAGGAGCGGGCGAGAATGCCGATCTCGTCTTTCGATTCCACCGGCAGGTCCACCGAGTCCAGGTTGCCGACGCGGACCTCCTCGGTCGCCCGCACGAGGCGGTCGACGGGGCCCGTGATGCGGCGTGCCAGCACGAAGGAGAGAACGAAGGCGATCAGCAGCGCGGCCACACCGACGAGGACCTGAATGTTCTGGATCTGCCGGAAGGCCGCGAGCTCCTTTTCCCGGCTTCGAAGTGCCACGGCCGCTCCGACCAGCTGATCGGTCGAGGAGCGGACCGGCAGGAAGTAGCCGAGGTAGGTCTCGCCCGACAGCTCGAGGGGGAGGGGCCCGATCGCCTTGCCCTGGCGGAAGACCGCCTCCATGAGATCCCCTCGCCGCCGGACGGCCTCGACGACGGAAGGGCTCGCCTCCCGCATGGTGGAGGCGGCGACGACGGGGAGCGGCTTCTCGGAGGGCTTCGACTCGTCGGCGAGAAAGACGACTTCGGCGTTTATCAGGGACTTCAGGCTGCGCGCGACTTCGTCGTTGATTTGAAAGCCGGCGGCGATCGCGCCGACGATCCGGCTTCCCCCCTCCAGGACCGGCGCGGCGACCACGTGGAAGAGCTTGCCGCCCGAAAGCCAGATCCCCTGCGTGCCTTCCCCCTGGAGCGCCCCGCCGATCGTGGGCACGGCGGAAAGGTCGGCCGAGTAGCCGAGCGGCCGGTCGGTGCGGGCAAAGACGACTCCCTGGCGGTCGGCCGCGAGAAGGAAGTCGGCCCGAGTACTGGACGGCTGTTGGGTCTTGAGCGTGTCGATGATCGTCGCGGGATCCAGCGGGTTGCTCGTCATCATGCTGATGATGCCGGCGTTGTTGACCACGACGGCGAGAGCGCGATGGAGGTCGCCGTAACGGTTCTGCTGGA
>JAWOLE010000008.1:0-5934 GCA_033853815.1 Thermoanaerobaculia bacterium | reverse complement strand
AAGGCACCGATTGCGTCGCTTCGCGACGCGTTGAGGATTCGATCGACACGCGCCCCACCGGGAGAGAGTCGGCTTAATGGGTTTCGTCGCTCCGCGCTCGGTGGAAGGTGGAGACTCGGTCCGGCTCTTGCGAAATACCATAATGCAAGGCTGACCCCATTTTCCATCAGACCAAGGTCCTATAGACGGTGATTCGCCGCTTGATCTAAAAGAATATCCAGTGACTCGGATCCGGTCGGGGGCAGTCCGGTCGGGGTTAGTCTTTCAAAAGAGTCCGGCCGAGGTCAGTCTTTCACGATGGTATTTCGGCGTTGGCAAGTGGATTGCCCGGGAGCTGGGGGGCTCAAGCAGCTTCGGGTTCGTCGCCCGTTTCCCGCTGCACACCGTCGCTTCGCGGCCTCGGATTACCTGCGCCGGTAGATGTCTTGGGGATGCGCTCGACCGTCCGCCTGATCCTTAGAATCCGACATCGAGTCCCTATTGAGCTTCATGACCTCATTGTCAAGACGGTGGGGCCCGCGGAGCCGAAGAATTGATGAGACCGAATCATGGAGCGGAGCGAAATCTCTCCTAGGATCGCTCCGCGGGGTCAGCGTGAACTTGCATCGCGCCGGCCTGGCACCCGGTGTTCGCGGCGACGAAGTCTGTGTCGGGAGGATAGACCCATGAAAATCGCTCGATCCGGTTCGCGCGCCTCGGCCGTCTCTGTTCTTGGCCCGCTGTGGATGACCATCATTGTCTCGGCTCTCGCCTTTGCTCGTGTCGAGTATGCGCGGGCCGAGGAAGGCGCCGGGGGGCATTACATATCGGGCGCAACGGCGTCTTTCGCGGATGCGCTGCCCGGGCGGCCGACACTGGCCGTTGCCAATTACTTCATGTATTACAACGGCAGTGCCAGCGGCCAGTTTCCATTTGCCGGCCTGATCGCATTCGATCTTCACTCGCGGGCCTATGCCAATTCGGCGCTGGCGTTGTACGAAACGCCGCTGAAGCTGCTGGGCGGCGACTATACCGTTGGCCTCGCCATCCCGTTCGTCCGGGTGGAAGTGGAGGGCAAGATCACCACGCCCTCCGGCAACACAATCCAGAAGAGCGACACCGCTACCGGCCTCGGCGACATGACACTGTATCCGTTCATGCTCGGCTGGAAGAAGGGCGACCTCAAGACCGATGTGCGAGTCGGCATCTACGCGCCGACAGGCAGTTACGAGAAAGGCCGGCTGGCCAACCTCGGCAAGAACTACTGGACGTTCGAGCCTGTCGTGTCGGCCAGCTGGCTGAGCAGCAAGATCGGTCTGGAGGTCAGCGCGTTTGCCGGCCTGGACTTCAGCACCCGAAACGACGCCACCGATTACCAGAGCGGTGACGTGTTCCACCTTGACGCCACGGTCGCTCAGCACCTGCCGCTGGCCAGGCTCGGCGTGATCGGCGTCGGCGCAAACGGCTTCTACTACCAGCAGATCAGCGACGACAGCGGACCCCTCACGCAGGCGCGCGGACCCCTCGCGCAGACGCTGGGAGGTTTCAGGGGCCGCACGGTCGGCGTGGGCCCCGACGTTTCCTTCATAACCAAAATCGGCAAGACGGACCTGGTGGCGGAGGTGAAATGGCTTCCGGAACTGAGCGTGGAAAACCGGGTCAAGGGTGACCTCGTCTGGCTCAAACTCGGTCTCGCGTTCTAAGAAGGCCCGGCAGGGTGTCGGCCGCATCCGTAGGGAGAGAGTTCATTGAGCGAGAGTCCATCGCAGATCACGCGGCGCCTTTACCGCGGCAGGCCGGCGGTGCGGATGCACGCGATGATCAAGCCGACCGGGCCGATCTGCAACCTCGACTGCCGCTACTGCTACTACCTGAGCAAAGAGACTCTGCTCGGCGCCGAGAACGGATGGCGCATCTCGGACGAGACCCTGGAGACCTTCATCCGTCAGTACATCGAGGGGCAGAACTACAAGGAAGTCATCTTCTCCTGGCAGGGGGGCGAGCCGACGCTGCTGGGGCTGGACTTCTTCCGCAAGGTGATGGACCTGGAGAGGAAGTACTGCCCCCCGCACACGCGCTGCGAGAACGACCTCCAGACCAACGGCACCCGTCTGGACGACGGCTGGTGCGCGTTCCTGCGTGAGAACGGGTTCCTCGTCGGGCTGAGCATCGACGGCCCGCGCGACCTCCACGACGCCTACCGCAGGGACAAGGCGGGCGAAGGGACGTTCGAGCGAGTCCTGCGCGCTTCGAAACTGCTCCGCAAGCACGGCGTGAAATTCGCGACGCTTTCGTGCGTGAACCGGGTCACGGGGAAGCGCCCCATCGAGGTCTACCGGTTTTTGCGCGACGAGGTCGGCTCGAAGCGGATGCAGTTCATCCCGGTCGTGGAGCCCAGGAGCTTTCGCGGCACCGCACCGCAGCACTGGCCGGCCGGCGAGATGCCGATGGTGGGCACCTCCGCCGCGCGGCCCGGGACGCCCGACTCGGTCGTGGAGGAGTGGTCCGTGGACCCGGAGGACTGGGGGGAGTTCCTCTGCAAGGTGTTCGACGAGTGGCATCGCCATGACCTCGGCAAGATCTATGTCCAGTACTTCGAGGCTGCGGTCGAGAGCTGGATGGGCCGCGTGAATCCGCTGTGCGCCCTCGCGCCGATGTGCGGCAAGGGGTTGGCGGTCGAGCACGACGGCAGCGTCTACGCCTGCGACCACTACGTCTACCCGGAGTTCCGCCTCGGCAACGTCCGGTCAGAGCCGATTGTCGAGATGGCCCTTTCGGCGACGCAGGAGCGGTTCGGCGTGAACAAGGAGAGTACGCTGCCGGAGGACTGCCGGAACTGCGATTACGAGTTCGCCTGCTACGGCGAATGTCCGAAGAACCGGTTCCTCCGGACGTTGAGCGGCGAACCCGGGCTGAACTATCTCTGTTCCGGCTGGAATCGCTTCTGGCGCCACATCGACGCGCCCATCTCGAGGATCGTCCGCGACCTCGGATACACGCCGGAGAAGAAGACCCTCTACGCCGCGAGTTCGGTCATGGAGCAGGGGGGGTGATGCCGTGAAAAGCGAGCTGGCAGAGGAGGGAGACGGCCGGCGGGTGATCACCATTCGCACCGAGTGGTCCGAGGTGGCGGCGGATTACGACGATCTGTTCGCCGATTACGCCCGGCTGCCTCTGCCGGGGTTCCGCCCCGGCAAGGCGCCGTCCGCGGTGATCGAGCAGCGCTTCCGGCAGCGTATCCGGGACGACTTCACGGCCCGCTGCGGGCTGCGGCTGGCGCGACAGGCGTTGCGCGAGAAGGACCTTCGGCCTGCGGGGCCGATCGCGGTGGTCGAGATCCGGCTCGAGCCGCGCCAGGAGTTCTCGTTCAGGGCCGAGTTCGTCCCGTCGCCCGTCTTCGATCTGCCCGACTACGCTGCGGTGTCTCTTGCCGGTGAGACTCAAGATGAGCGCCGCGACCAGCTCGCGGAGTGGCTCCTTTCGCGCACTCCCGGGGACGTCCCGGCGGCGCTCGTCCGGCAGGAGTGCGACCGGAACGGGCAGGACGCCGAACCGGGCGGCGAGGCGTGGCAGGCCGCCGCCCGGCGCGCGAAGCTCGCGGCGATCCTGGCACAGATAGCCGCGGCAGAAGGGATCGAAGCGGACCGGCGCGATGTGGAGGCGCGGATCGAGAAGGTCGCGGCCGAAAGCGGCCTCCGGCCGGACGAGTTGCGCCAGAAGCTCGACCGCGAGGACGGGCGCACCGCGTTGCAATCCCTCCTCTTGGCCGAGCAGACGCTGAATTATTTGATGGAGGGCCCGACGAGAGCCGGAACGCGGGTGGAAGCGAGGCTCCCGGACCCGCGGGTCGCGAAGGGGCGCGGGAAGACGAGGCCCCGGCGGATCCGAAATCAAGAACCAACGTCGAAAGGGAGGAGACCATGAGAAGGTCAACAGGAAGGCTCAGCCGTGCCGGGACATGGGCCGCCGTCGGATCGGTGCTGGCGGCGGGGGCCATCATGCCGGCGCGGCCCGCGCAGGCGCAGCAGGCCGCAAAGAAGCCCAACATTCTGGTCATCTTCGGCGACGACATCGGGCAGTCGAACATCAGCGCCTACACCCGGGGTCTGATGGGCTACCAAACGCCGAACATCGATCGCCTGGCGAAGGAGGGGATGCTCTTCACCGACTACTACGCGGAGCAGAGCTGCACGGCCGGGCGGTCTTCGTTCATCACCGGACAATGCGTCTTGCGCACCGGCCTGAGCAGAGTCGGGCTGCCGGCTGCCCGCGTGGGTCTGCAGAAGGAAGACCCGACGATCGCCGAATTGCTCAAGCCGCTCGGCTACGCCACCGGCCAGTTCGGCAAGAACCACCTCGGTGACCGCAACGAGTACCTCCCGACAGTCCACGGCTTCGATGAATTCTTCGGCAACCTCTACCATTTGAACGCCGAGGAAGAACCGGAGTTGCGCGATTACCCGCAGGATCCGAAGTTCCGTCAGATGTTCGGTCCCAGGGGAGTGCTGCGGCTGACGGCCACGGACAAGGACGACCCTACGGTGGACCCGCGCTTCGGCAGGATCGGCAAGCAAACCATCCAGGACACCGGCCCGCTGACCCGCAAGCGCATGGAGACGATCGACGACGAGACCTCGGCTGGGGCGATCGATTTCATCCAGCGCCAGGTGAAGGCAAGCAAACCGTTCTTCGTCTGGTACAACAGCACGCGGATGCACTTGCGCACCCATGTGCGCGAGGAGCACCGCAGCCCCAAGGGCGCGACGGCCCTGACCGAATACGCCGACGGGATGATCGAACATGACGGCACGGTAGGCTCGCTGCTCAAAGCGCTCGACGACCTCGGCATCGCCGACAACACCATCGTCATCTATACGACCGACAACGGCCCGCACGCCAATTCCTGGCCCGACGCCGCGACCACGCCTTTCCGCAGCGAGAAGAACACCAACTGGGAGGGGGGGTTCCGGGTCCCCGCATTCATCCGCTGGCCGGGACACATCAAGCCGGGCACGGTCTCGAACGAAATCGTGAGCGGGCTGGACTGGATGCCGACGCTCCTTGCCGCGGCAGGCGATCCTGATGCGAAAGGGAAGCTGCTCAAGGGTTACAGAGTGGGCGGCATGACCTACAAGGTCCATCTCGACGGCTACAACCTCCTGCCCTACCTCACCGGCCAGGAACCCAGAAGCCCGCGGAAAGAATTCTTCTATTTCAGCGACGAGGGTGAACTGCTCAACATGCGTTATGAAAACTGGAAGTTCGTCTTCGCGGAACAGCGCATGCCGGGAACGATGGCCGTTTGGCTGAACCCGTTCACGCAGCTCCGTCTGGTTAAACTGTTCAATCTCCGCGCCGACCCCTATGAGCGCGCGGACATCACATCGAACACCTACTACGACTGGTACATAGATCACATCTTTCTCGCCGTTCCCGCGGTGGGCGGCGCCCAGAAGTTTCTCGAGACATTCAAGGAGTATCCGCCGAGGCAGAAGCCGGAGGTAATGGACCTCGACAGGGTGCTGAAGACACTCCAGCAGTCCGCCGGGAAATAGGCGCTGCATCAGCGCCCGTCCCCTCCCCCCGCGAAGGGAGAGGGGACGGGAAGTTTCGGGAGGCCCTCGATGAAAGGAAATCAGACCAAACAAACGGCCCGGACAGGAATGATCGCCCGTCTGGTCGCCGTCGCGCTCTCGATGGCTCTTGCAGCGGTCCTGGAGGCCGCAGGGCCGTCCGCGGAGAGTGGCGCGTTTCCACTGGCGTCGTGGAACGACGGCGCGTCCAAGAAGGCCATCATCGATTTCATCACCCGGGTGACGAACGCGGGCGGCCCGGACTTCGTGCAGCCCGCCGAGCGCATCGCGGTTTTTGACAACGATGGCACGCTCTGGGCCGAGCAGCCGATGTACTTCCAGTTCTTCTTCATGCTCGACCGGGTCAAGGCGCTCGCGCCGC
>JAWOLE010000007.1:0-25315 GCA_033853815.1 Thermoanaerobaculia bacterium | reverse complement strand
ACGGCCGCTCTGTTGCTCGCGATCGCGGGCGCCGGGCTCGCGGTGGACCCGCGCGCGGCCGCCTCCTTCGACGCGCCCAAGCGCCTGGTCGCCCTCGCGGCCGCGGCCGCGGCCTCCGTAGCCGCCTTCGGTTTCTCCCGGCGGGAAAACCCGTTCTCCCTCTCCGCCGGGCGGATCTCCTCTCGTGCCGCGGCGGCGTTCTTCCTCGCGGCCGCCTGCGCGGGCGCGCTCGTGGCGGCTTTCGCGTCCCCCCGCCGCGCGCTCGCCCTCGACGGAGCCCGCACCGTTCTTCTCTTCGCGCTCTTTCTGCCGCTCGGGGCGAGCCGCGTTCTCGAACGAGACAGGGTCAAGGGGCTCCTGCTCTCGGTCTTCCTCGCGGTGGTGGCCGCCAACGCGGCCCTCTCTTTCCTGCAGGCGCTCGGCCTCTCCCGGGTCTTCCGGGTCCTGACTCAGGGCAGCCGCGACGCTACGGGCGCGTTTCAGGGCAACACGGGCTATCTCGCACTCGCGCTCGCCCTGGCGGCCGTCGCTTCGCTCGCGATAGCCCTGCTCTCCCGAGCGACGGCCCTGCGCGCGGCCGCCGGAATCGGAGCGGCTGTCTTCGCCGGTGGTCTTCTCGTCAACCGCAACCTGACCTCGTTCTCGGCTCTCGTCGCGGGGGCGGCGCTGCTCCTCTTCGGCCGCTTCGGGCGGCGCGCGGCGATTCCCGTCGCCGCTCTGCTGCTCTTGGTCGCCGCCGGGATCGCCGCCTATCGACCCATGCGCCAGCGCGCGGCAGAGACGATCGCGGCCCTGCGCGGCGGCGACTGGGATCGCGTCCTCAGCTACCGGCTCGGACCGTGGTCCGCCGCGGCCGCGATGACGCTCGAACGCCCCTGGACCGGCTGGGGACCAGGCACTTTCGGCGCCGAGTTCGTGCCCCATCGCCTGCGCATGGAGATCGTCCTGCACCTGCGGATGCCGAACCCTCAGCTGACCAGCTCCTACGCCGAGGCGCACTGCGATTACCTGCAGCCCTTCGCCGAAGCGGGGATCCCGGCGGGCCTGGCGGCTCTCCTCTCCGTCGTCTGTCTCTTCCGGGGTCTGCTCGCCGCGGCGCGCCGGCTCCCGCCCGGACCCGCCCGCGCGGAGGCCCTGTTCCTGCTGGCGTTCCTCGGCACCGGAGCGGTCGCGGCGCTGACCTGGTTCCCCCTGCAGCGCCCGATCTCCGCCGTCCCGTTGCTGCTGGCCGCGGGGCGCGCGTGGAGGATCTCGGAGGGCCCGGCCGGAGGGATGTCATGAGGCTCCTTTGGGGGGCGCTCCTGGCCGGCGCGCTCGCCTGGGCGTTCTGGCCGGAGGTGGCGAGGTATCGCGGAGAGCGGCTCCTTCGCGCTCCGACGGACACGCTGCGTTTCGTCGTGAGCCACCCGGGCGAAGTCGGCGATCCCCAGGCGGAACTCGCACGGATCACCGCGACGGCCCTGTCGGCCGCCGGGGATCTGCCCGGCGATCCCCGCCCCTGGATCCTGGCGGGATCCTCGCGGCTGGTCGCGGGAGAGCCTGGCCAGGCGCTCGCGTTCTACCGGCGCGCGCTCGCCCTCGGTGAACGGGCCGAGACGGACCTGAACATCGCGCGGGCCTACGAAGCGCTGGGCGAAACGGCGAACGCCTCGGCCGCCTTCCTGCGGGCCGTCTGGGTGAGTCCGGTCCTGCTCTCCGTCATTCTCCCGGACGTCGCGCAGGAGATCGCCCCAAAGCTCGAGCGGGCCGAAAGCGATCTCGCGGCCCGACGGCTCGAGGCCCCGCCGCCGCTGCCGGAGTGACGCTCAGCTCGCCCGGGGCTCTCGACCCGGGGCGCTCGTCCTGTCCCGGAAGATGCCAGCCGACCAGATGCCCCAGACGTGCAGCTTGTAGAGCAGCATGGTCTTCAGGATCGCGAAGCCGTAGCGCACCGACGGGCCGAAGGAGATCTGGGAGGCCTCGTCGAAATATCGCGTCTCGATCGGGATCTCGCGGATCCTCAAACCCTTGGCCATCGCCTGCGCGATGATCTCGGTGTCGAACACGAAACCGTCGGAGTTCTGGTCGAGATTGACGGTCTCCAGGTAGCGGCGGCTGTAGGCCCGGAATCCGCTGTGGTACTCGGTCAGGTAGATCAGGAACGTCGCGTTCTCGATCGCGGTCAGAAAGATGTTGCCCAGGTACTTCCACTTGGGCATTCCCCCCTGGATCGGCCGGCCACCGAGCATCCGGCTCCCGAAGACAGCGTCGCAACGTCCCTGGATCAAAGGCTCGATCAGGTGGGGGATCACGGTCGGGTCGTACTGGTGGTCGGGATGGACCATGACGACGATGTCGGCGCCTCGATCCAGGGCCGCCCGGTAGCAGGTCTTCTGGTTGGCGCCGTAGCCGCGGTTCCGGTCGTGCCGGATGACGTGGAGGCCCAGGCGCCGCGCCTGTTCGGTCGTCCCGTCCACGGAGGCGTCGTCCACGAGGATCACGTCGTCCACGGCATCCTTCGGGATGTCGGCGTACGTTCGCGCGAGGGTCTTCTCCGCGTTGTAGGCCGGCATCACGACCGCCACCCTGGGCCGCCGTGAAGCCTGCGCCGAGACTTCGTTCATGTCTATCGAATGATAGACCGAACGATTCGGCCGAGGACTGAGGACTCGGGACCAAGGACCAAGGACCAAGGACTGAGGACTTTGTCAGACGCCGCGGCGGGTCAGGATGACGGGCAGAGTTCGAAGCAGAATCGCGAGATCGAGCCCGAGCGACCAGTTGTTCAGATAGGCCAGGTCGTAGCGCAGCTTGATCTCGGGCTCGGTCGCGTAGTCGCCCGAGACCTGGGCGAGTCCCGTCAGCCCGGGGCGCGCGCAGAGCCGCAGCGCGTAGCCCGAGACGCTCTCGGCGAAGCGCCGCGTGAACTCCGGCCGCTCCGGACGCGGCCCGACCAGGCTCATGTCGCCCATGAGGACGTTCCAGAGCTGGGGAATCTCGTCGATCCGCAGAGACCTCAGGACGCGGCCGACCGGGGTCACGCGGGGATCTCCGGGAGAGGAGAGGACTGCCCCCACCTCGCGCTCCGCCCCCTCGCGCATGGTCCGAAGCTTCCAGAGCCGGAAGGGACGCCCGTCCTTGCCGATGCGCTCCTGGCGGTAGAAGACGCCTCCCCGGGAGGTCGTCGCGACCGCGAGCGCCGCGGGCAGCAGGAGCGGCAGAGAGAGCACCAGAAGCGCCGCCGAGACCGTCAGGTCGAAGGCTCGCTTGACCGCCGCCGCGACCCCCTCGAGCGGCCGCATGCGCGCTTCGAGCAGTGGCAGGTCCCCGACGATGCGGAAGCGCAGCCGGCCGATCATCGTCTCGAACGGCGAGGGCCAGACGAGCAGGTCGGCCCTCCAGTCGCCCGGGAGGCCCCCCGAGATCCTCTCCTTCCAGCTCGTGTCGTCCGGGGTCACGATCACCTCGTCCACCCGCTCGCGCTCGGTGATCTCCGTCAGACGCTCCACGGGACCGAGCGCGGGAAGGTCGGGCCGGCCTCCGTTGGTCTCCGCCACGAGCCCCACGACCTCCACGCCGGTCCACGGGTGGCGCCGGATCGCGTCCGCGATCAAGGAGGCCGCCTTCCCGCCGCCGACGATCACGGCCCGCCGCCGGGGTTGCGGGAAGAGGCGGTCGAGTGAGGCCCGCCAGAGGCCGAGCGCGACCGCGTCGAGCAGGATGTAGACAACGAGAACCGACCGGGGGAAGAGGTAGCTCTGCGCGAAGGCGAGGAAGTAAATGGCCGACAGAGCCAGCAGCTGGAAGAAAAGGGCCGGCACGAGGACCCTCGCCAGTGGCTCGCGGAACCTCTCTCGCGCGCGGTAGAGGCCGAAGAGGGAGAGAAAGAACACTTGAGCGCCGACGACGAGCGCGATATTGAGCGGTGTGAAGCGGACTTTCCACACGGGAAGCAGCCCCTCGGTGCCCGGCAGGGCGACGCGGCTTCGCAGGAGGAAGGCGCCGTAGAGGCAGAGGGCGGCGATCGCCGCATCCCCGACGACCGCCGTCAACCGGAAGGCGGAATGGGATCTCGTCATAGGGTTCGACGCCAGGCCGGCCGGCGATAGCCTGCCAGTCCGGCGAGGACGCCCGCCGCGAGCGCGACGTTGATCACGCAGAAATAATAGAGCCTGCCCGGGAGGCCGGACAGTCGGGGGCGCGCCCGGACCAGGAGCATGGCCGAGAGCGCGGCGGCGAGGAGCAGCCCGCCCGCCAGCCGAAGCCGCGCGTCGGCCAGGGCGAGGGCCGCGGCCGCCAGCGCGAGGACCGGCGCGATCCACCGAGCCGCCTTGCGGGAGAAAAACGCGACCGAGAGAAGCCGATGCCGCCGCACGTTCCAGAGCCAGGACTCCTCTCTGAGGACGCGGCCCGCCCCCGCCCCGATCCGGAAGCGGCGCGAGACCTCGGCCGCCACGTCCGGACCCGACGGCTCGCGAGCGACGGCGCCTCCCGCGAAGACCACCCTCTTACCCCGCCGGGCGATGCGCGCAGGAATCAGGAAGTCATCCAGGACCGCGCCGGGAGGAAGGGGCTCGATCAGGGAGCGCCGGGCCGCGTAGATCGCGCCGTTGGCCCCCAGGCAGACTCCCAGCCGCCCCTCCGCCTCCTTCGTGCGCGTCTCGCGATCCCAGAAGGCGTTCTCGGGCGGAGCTTCGCGAGTAGCCGGCTCGAGAACGAGCTTCCCGCACGCCGCCCCTACGGCGGGATCGGCGAGGGCTTCGGCGAGGGCCTGGACCGCTCCCGGCAGGAACCGCGTGTTCGCGTCGGTGAAGACGAGGACATCGGCGGCGGATTCGCGGACGAGGTCGTTTAAGACAGCCGCCTTGCCGCGCCTCTCCGGGAATTCGACGACCCGCCCCCTTCCGCGGAGGCTCGCGCGGGCGACCTCGGCCGTCTTGTCCCGGCAGCCGTCGCAACCGATCGCAACGCCCATCGGGAAGGCCGCCTCCTGCGCGAGGAGATTCTCGATCCGCTGCGCGATGACGGCCTGCTCGTCGGCCGCCGAGAGGAGAACCTCCAGCGAGGCCGGCTCCCCTCCGCGAGACGGTTCTCGCCGCGAGCGCCGCGAGAGATTCTCGACCATCGCAGGGTAGAGCAGATAGGACCAGACGACCAGGACGAGAGCGGCGGCCGCGAGCATCGCGACGGGCGCGATCATGGGAAAACCGGCGCTTGGCCTGAGAGCCGCCGGGCAAAGTCGCGCCCGATGCCGCGCCAGTCGTGGTCCTTCTCCACGCGCGCCCGGGCCGCGGCGGCCTGGGATCGGCGCGCCTCGGGGTCCGCGAGAAGCCTCGCGACGGCGTGGGCGAACTCCCGGGCCCCGGCCGCGACCGCGATCTCTTCGCCGGGGAGAAAGTCGAGGCCTTCGGCGCCGACCGGCGTCGAGACGACCGGCACGCCGCAGGCCGCGGCTTCCAGGATCTTCAGCCTCGTGCCGCCGCCGGCGCGCAGCGGCACGACCGACACGGCCGCCCGGCTCCAGTACGGGCGGGTGTCTCCCCCCTGCCCGGGGAAGGAGACTCCGGGCGGCGCCCCGCGTACGAGGCCCGGCGGCGCCCCCCGGCCGAGGATCTCGGCGCGCGCGGCCGGACGCAGGCGCAGGATCTCGGGCCAGATTTCCGCGCAGAACCACCGAAGCCCCGCCGCGTTGGGCGGCCAGCCGAGGTCGCCGACGAAGAAGACCATTTCAGAGGCGGGCGGCTCCTCGCGGAAGCGGTATCGCGAGAGGTCCACGCCGTTGGGAACGACGCGGGGAGACTTCGCGCCGAGCGAGACGAGCGTGCGGGCGTCTCTCTCGGAGACGCAGGAGACGCCGGAGGCCCGGGCGAGGATGCCGCGTTCACATCGCTCGACCCGGGGCGCCTGCCATCGCGCGAGGGCGCGCTCGAGTCGTAACCCCGCCTCCTCTCCCATCCGCCTCCAGATCTCCGAGTCCACGTTGTGAAAATCCACCCAGGCCGGCGCGTCCCGGCCAAACGCCGCCGGCGCGACGTGATAGGAGTGCGCCACGATCCAGTCCGGCCTTTCGCGAGCGGCCCAGTCCCGCAAGAGAGAAGACAGCCGGGGCGACCGGTAGAGGAGCGCTGGATAGGCGCCGCCCGAGAGCGCGCTCCTGACGAGTGCCCCGGCCCGACGCACGGCCTTTCCGCCCTGGCGCACTTCCTCGACCTCGATGCCGGGCGGATACTCCCCGCCGCCCTCGAGGTGCGGGGGCACGAGCGCCATGGCCCGAACGCGAAACTCCCGGGCCAGCGCCGCGAGCAGATGGTAGTTGCGGATGGCGAGCCCGTCGCGCGTCGGGTGGGCCGGCCGCGGCAACACCGAGTAGAGAAGCGGTTTCATGAGCGGACGGCCGCCAGTATGCGGCCTCGCCGTCCGGAGACGGAAGGCGGGCTTTCGGTCAGGGAGGTCCCGAAAGGCGGCGGATCCTCTCGTCGTCCTCGGGCAGCCTGTCCAGCACTCCCAGGAACTCCTCCAGGAGCCTGCCGTCCCACCACCCCTTGCGCACCTCCTCGGCCATGATGTCGAGGGCGTCCTGCCGCGAGAGGGCGCCGCGATAGACACGCGCGGTCGTCAGCGCGTCGAACACGTCGGCGATGGTCGTGACCCGCGCCGTGATGGGGATTTCCTCCCCGGCGAGGCCATCGGGGTACCCCGATCCGTCCATCCGCTCGTGATGGTGATAGACGACGCCCATGGCATGGGTCAGCGTCTTCATGTTCTGGAGCAGGTTGCGCCCCTCGGTCGGATGCCGCTGGATCTCCGCGTATTCCTCGGAGGTGAGCTTGGCGGGCTTGAGCAGCACGGCGTCGCGGACGGCGATCTTCCCGAAATCGTGAAACAGGCCGCCCCGGCGCACCGTCGCGAGGTCCCGGCGCTCCAGGCGGATACGGTCGCCGAGAAGCCCCGCGTAGAGGGAGACGCGCGCGCTGTGGCCGTAGGTGTATCGGTCGCGGGCGTCGATCGTCCGGGCGAGCGCGATGATCACCTGCTCGGCGTCCTCGAGAGCGTCCGTGACGAACTTGAGCTCCAGCAGCGCGCGCACGCGCGCCACCAGCTCCTCGGGTGAGAACGGCTTGGCAATGAAGTCGGTGACGCCCGCCTCGATCGCCTTCAATTTCCGTTCGTGCGTCGCCGCGCCCGTGATCATCACGACCGGGATCAATCGCGTGCGCGGATCGGCCCGGATCTCCGCGAGAACGTCGTGGCCGCTCTTGCCCGGCAGCTGCATGTCCACGAGGACCACGTCCGGACTCGCCCCCGCGAGCTTCTCGTGGGCTTCCTCCGCCGAGCCCGCCTCCGTGATGGTGTGCCCCATCGGCTTCAAGAGACGGACGATCAGGCGGCGAATCTGCTCGTCGTCGTCGATGACGAGCACCGAGCCTCGGCCGGGATCTATCGGCTCGCTCACGCCGGGACGAGCTCGTCCGCCTCGTCGACCCGGGGCAGGAAAATCGTGAACGTGGCTCCCTTTCCTTCCTCGCTCCAGACCGCGATGTGCCCCCCGCTCTGTTGGACTATGCCATAGACCGTCGCGAGCCCCAGGCCCGTTCCCTTCTCTTTGGTCGTGTAGAACGGCTCGAAGATGTGGAGCCTGGTCTCGGAGTCCATGCCCCCTCCGGTGTCCCGGACGGAGAGCAGCACCGCCAGCCCCGGCCGCGCGCCGTCGTGCTCCCGCGCGTGGGCCTCGTCGAGCACCGCGTTGCGCGTCTCGATCGTCAGGGTCCCGCCCGACGGCATCGCGTCGCGGGCGTTGACCACCAGGTTCATGAGGACCTGCTCGAGCTGGCCGCGGTCGGCGCGGACTTTCCCGAGCTCGGGATCGTAGGCGGTCTGGATCTCGATGTCCTCGCCGAGGACGCGCCGCAGCATCTTCTCGATGTTGCGCACGAGGGCGTTTAAGTCCAGGACCTCCGTCATCAGGACCTGCCTCCGGCCGAAGGCCAGGAGCTGCCGCGTCAGCGTGGCGGCCCGCCCGGCCGCCTTGCGGATTTCCTCGACCTCCTCCCGCAGGGGGGAGGCGGTGGACAGTCCCGCGCCGAGCAGATCGCTCGAACCGATAATCACCGTCAGGATGTTGTTGAAATCGTGAGCGACGCCGCCCGCGAGCCGCCCGATCGCTTCCATCTTCTGTACCTGCCGGAACTGCTCCTCCAGGTTCTTCCTCTCCGTGATGTCGACCATCGTCCCCTCGAGGGTGCCCTCCTCGCCGGTCTCGGAACCGAGCAGCGTCACGTTCTCCAGGGCCCAGACGAGCCGCCCGTCCTTTCTGCGGAAACAGACCTCCAGACCGACGAGGGTCCGCTCGGCCCGGATTCGCTCGAGAAGAGCGTCCCTGTCCGAGGGGTTGGCGTAGAGATCGACCGCCCGAACGCCCCGGAGCTCTTCGGGGCTCTCGTAACCGAAGATCCGCGCGAAGGCGTGGTTGCATTGGAGGATTCGCCCGTCCACCGAGGAGCGGAAGACGCCGGCGAGGTTCCTCTCGAAGAGGCGGCGGTAGCGCGCCTCGGACGCCCGCAGCGCGTCCTGCGCCCGGCGTCGTTCCGCCCGCTCTTGCGCCTCCCGCAGCGCGCGGCGCACCGCGGCCGGCAGCCGCGCGAGGTTGTCCTTGAGCACGTACTCGGTCGCGCCCTTCTTGAGCGTCTCGACGGCCCTCTCGTCGCCGATGGTGCCGGAGAGAAAGAGAAAGGGGATGTGGGACCATTTCGAGCCGGCGATCTCCAGGGCCTCGCCTCCCTGGAACGATGGGAGCGTGTAGTCGCAGATGATCAGGTCGAACTCGCATTGCCCGAGCGCCGCCAGGTAGGCCTCCCGCGAGTCCACGTGGACGATCTTGCAGTCCAGGCCGTCCTCGGACAGGACCTCCCTCACGAGATCCACGTCTCGGGGGTCGTCTTCGACGTGAAGAATGCGAACGCGCTCGCTCATCGCCGCCGCTCTCGCGAGGCTGCCCCCGTCACGGCCCGACCGCCTTGCGAACGGCCCCGGGCGCCCGCTCGTTCAGGATCGCCCAGAAGGCGCCGATCTGCCGGACCGCCTCCACGAACTTCTCGAAGCCGACGGGCTTGACGACGTACGCGTTGATTCCGAGACGGTAACTCTCGATGAGATCCCGCTCCTCCCGCGAGGAGGTCAGCATGACGACCGGTATGGTCTTCAACCTTTCGTCCGACTTGATCCGGCGGAGAACTTCCAGGCCGTCCACCCGCGGCATCTTCAGGTCGAGGAGGACCACGGCCGGGTTGTCCCCGGGCCGCTCCCGGAAGCCGCTGCGGCGCAGGAGATAATCGAGCGCCTCTTCCCCGTCGCGCGCCACGACGACCTCGTTGGCGAGGTTGTGGTCGGCCAGAGCCGTCAGGGTCAGCTCGACGTCCTTCGGGTTGTCCTCGGCGAGCAGGATGCTCTTCAACGGCGCCATTCCCCCTCCGTGTCCTGCCGCGGCAGCGAGAAGTAGAAGGTGGCGCCCTCGCCGACGGCCCCTTCCGCCCAGGTCTTCCCTCCGTGCCGCTGGATGACGCGGCGCACGTTGGCCAGGCCGATCCCCGTCCCCTCGAATTCCTCGGAGCTGTGGAGACGCTGGAAGACGCCGAAGAGCTTGTCCGCGTACCTCATGTCGAACCCCACTCCGTTGTCCCGGACGAAGCAGACGACGCTGTCTTCGGCCGCCAGGACCGCGCCCACTTCGATGAGCGTCTCTTCGCGCGTGCGCGTGTACTTGAGCGCGTTCGACAGCAGGTTGACCAGCGCCTGGCGCAGCAGCGAGGCGTCTCCCGCGACCCGGGGCATCGGCCCGACCGTCCAGCGCACCCTGCGGCCGTTTCCGTCGCTCGAGACCTCCTGGATCGCCTCCTGCGCGAGCGCCTCGAGATCGACGGAGGCGGAGCGGAGTTCCGACCGGCCGAGCCTGGAGAAAGCGAGCAGGTCGTCGATGAGATCCCCCATATGACGGACCGAGTCCTCGATCATGTCGAGGTAGTGGCGGCTCTTTTCGTCCAGGCCTTCCCCGGCCCTTCGGCGCAGCAGGCGCGCGAACCCGTCGATGTGCCTCAAGGGCGCCCGCAGATCGTGGGAAACGGAGTAGGAGAAGGCCTCCAGCTCCTGGTTCAAGCCCGCGAGCTCTCCGACCCGCAGCTTGAGCTCCCGGTTCAGCGTTTCGATCTTCTCCTCGGCGGTCCGCATGTCCGTGATGTCCCGGGCCGCCGCGTAGATCCTCCGCCGCTCGTTGTCGGGGAAAGCGTTCCAGAGGAGCCACCGGTAGGAGCCGTCCGAACACCGGTATCTGTTCGTGAACGATACGGTTTCCCGTCCCCGGGAGAGGCCGACCGTCTCGGCGAGGGTGGTCTGCCGGTCCTCGGGATGGACCAGCTCGAGGTAGGGCCGGTCGAGCATCTCCCGAAGCGGCCAGCCGAGCACCTTTTCCCAGATCGGGTTCAACCGCTTGAAGCGGCCGTCGAAGTCGGCGACCGCCAGCATCTCGAGAGAGAGCCGGAAGAAGCGGTCCAGCTCCTTTTCGGCCTGCCGGCGCTGCGTGATGTCCCGGATCACGCTGGAAACGAGGACCCCTCCCTCGGTCCTCAAAGGGCTCAGGGAGATCTCGACCGGGAACTCCGTGCCGTCCTTGCGCAGGCCGTGGAACGCCAGACCGGTCCCCATCGGCCGGGTGCTCGGGTGCCCGAAGTAACCGGTCCGCTCCCGCTCGTGGCTCCCGCGAAGCCGCGCCGGCACGAGCGTCTCGACGGGGCGCCCCAGCAGATCCTCCCGATTCCAGCCGAAGAGAAGCTCGGCCTGGCCGTTGACGAGCACGATCTCACCCTTCGGATTGACGATGACCATCGCGTCGGCGGCCGACTCGAGCAGCCCGCGAAACTTCTTCTCGGCGCGATCGGCCGTCTCGCCTCGGCGCTGGACCTCCGCGACCACCCGGTTGAAAGCCGCGGCGATCCGCGCGGGCTCGTCCTCCCCCGACAGGGCCACGGGTCGGTACTCCCCCTTTTCGGCCGCCTCGAGTCCGTCCAGCAGAAGAGCCGCGCGCCGGTTGTAGGACCGATGAAGGAGCAAAGCCCCGGACAGGAACAGCGCGCAGAGGACACCGGCTCCCGCCCAGACGAGAGCCGGGAGACCCTGGCGCTCGGGGACCCCCGTCCTCAAACTGAGATCGAGGAGCAGGGCAAACGCGATCGGCGTCGCGGCGGCCAGCCCGGCCCCGATGCCCACGCGGCGCACGAAAGTCACCGGCGTTCCGGAGCCCGGCAGCCGCTCGGGGTCCTCTCGCAGAGGCCTCTGCAAAGACACGCGGCTGTGCAATCTGCCGCCACTTCCTCTTCTGGAATTCGGATTCCCCCTGATTAATGAATAGTTTACCAGATTGTGGGCCGCGAGCGGATCGCGCCGGCTCCGGCCGCCCGTCGGCCCAACCCGCCGGAGGCAAAGTCCCAAAAAAAAGGCCCCGGCGAACCGGGGCCAATTTCCTTTGGGTCCAGTGTTTAAGCGTCAGTACATGCCGCCCATGCCGCCCGGCCCACCGGGCATTCCGGGCGCAGGTTTCTCCTTCTCCTTGATCTCGGAGACCATGGCCTCCGTCGTCAGCATCAGACCGGCGATCGAAGCCGCGTTCTGAAGGGCATTCTTGGTGACCTTGGTCGGGTCGATGATCCCGGCCCTGATCATGTCCTCGACCTTTTCGCTGTTGGCGTTGAAGCCGAAGTTGCCCCCCTTGGCGCGCAGTTCGTTGATCACGACCGAGCCCTCGGAGCCGGCGTTGGTAACGATCTGCCGGGTGGGCTCCTCCAGGGCGCGCACGACGATGCGAGCCCCGATTTTCTCGTCGCCCGAAAGGTCCTTGGCGACCTTCTCGACCGAATCGATCGAGCGCAGCAGAGCCACGCCGCCGCCCGGCACGATCCCCTCTTCGACGGCCGCCTTGGTCGCGTGCATGGCGTCCTCGACGCGCGCCTTCTTCTCCTTCATCTCCGTCTCGGTCGATGCTCCGACCTTGATGACGGCAACGCCGCCGACCAGCTTGGCCAGCCGGTCCTGGAGCTTCTCCCGGTCGTAGTCGGAGGTCGTCTCCTCGATCTGAGTGCGGATCTGCTTGACCCGGCCCTGGATGGCGTCCTGCTTCTTCCGGGAGCGATCATCCGTCACGATCGTCGTGTTGTCCTTGTCCACCGTGAGCTTCTTGGCGTCCCCCAGGTCTTCCCACTTCACGTTCTCGAGCTTGATGCCCAGGTCCTCGGAGATGAGCTTCCCGCCGGTCAGGATCCCGATGTCTTCGAGCATGGCCTTCCGACGGTCGCCGAATCCCGGCGCCTTGACGGCGCAGGCCTGCAGCGTGCCGCGGAGCTTGTTGACGACGAGCGTCGCCAGCGCTTCGCCCTCGACCTCCTCGGCCACGATGAGCAACGGCTTCCCCTGCTTTGCGATCTGCTCGAGGATCGGGAGCAGGTCCTTCATGTTCGAGATCTTCTTCTCGAAGAGCAGCACCTTGGCGTTCTCGAGAACGCACTCCATCCTCTCGGCGTCCGTGATGAAGTAGGGGGAGAGATAGCCCCGGTCGAACTGCATTCCCTCGACCACCTCGAGCGTGGTCTCCAGGCCCTTGGCCTCTTCCACGGTGATGACGCCGTCCTTGCCGACCTTGTCCATCGCCTCGGCGATGATCCCGCCGATCTCCGAGTCGTTGTTGGCCGAGATCGTCCCGACGTGGGCGATGTCTTTCCCCTCGACCGGCTTGGAAAGCTTTTCGAGCGACTCGACGGCGGCCTTGACCGCGGTATCGATGCCCCGCTTGAGCTCCATGGGGTTGGCGCCGGCCGTGACGTTCTTGATCCCTTCACGGTAGATCGCCTGGGCGAGCACGGTCGCGGTCGTCGTGCCGTCGCCGGCGACGTCGGAGGTCTTGGAGGCGACCTCGCGGACCATCTGCGCGCCCATGTTCTCGAGGGAGTCCTGCAGCTCGATCTCCTTGGCGACGGTGACGCCGTCCTTGGTGATCGTGGGAGAGCCGAACTTCTTCTCGAGGACGACGTTGCGGCCCTTCGGGCCCAACGTGACTTTGACGGCGTCGGCGAGCTTGTTGACGCCGTGGAGGATGCGCTGCCGCGCCTCCTCTCCGTACGAAATCGTTTTCGCTGCCATTGTCTTCTGCTCCTTCCGTTACTTCTCGACCACGGCGAGCACTTCCTCCTCGCGCAGGATCAGGTGCTCTTCGTCGTCGATCTTGATCTCGGTGCCGGCGTACTTGCCGATGAGGATGCGGTCCCCCTTCTTGACGTCGAGGGGGAACTGCTTGCCTTCCTCGTTGACTTTGCCCTTGCCGACGGCGACGACTTCCGCCTCCATCGGCTTCTCCTTGGCGGTGTCGGGGATGATGATGCCCCCCTTCTTGATCTCGGCGGACTCGAGTCTCCTGACCAGAATGCGGTCGTACAGCGGTCGAATCTTCATTCCTCTCCTCCTGTGCACTTGGTGAATTCCGTCAGCCACCTCGCGTGGAACGGGGCGCGAATGTTAGCACTCATCGATGAGGAGTGCTAGCGGCTCGAAGGTCTCCTTCCCCCCAATCGCCTAATGTGCTCTGATTCTTGATCTTAACGGCATGTAGCCGGAGGCTACCGGTCTCCGGTTCTCCCGGGTCCGACCGGTGAGCGGGCGGCCGGAAAACAGGGCCTTGCGGCAGCCGAAGCCGGAATATCTCTCTCGTATACTGCGCACCGCGGGCCGAGTCGCGTGAATCTCTCCGACAAGAAGATCCTGATCACCGGCGGCCTCGGTTTCATCGGATCGAACCTCGCCATGGCTCTCGTACGCGCCGGCGCGAAGGTCCGCCTCTGCGACGCGATGATCGAGGGCTACGGCGGCAATTTCGAGAACATCCGCGAGATCCGGCGGGAGGTCGAGGTCGAGTTCGCCGACGTGCGGGACGAAGCCGCGATGGCGCGCCTCGTCGAAGAGCGGGAGATCGTCTTCCACCTCGCGGCCCAGGTCTCTCACGTGCTCTCCTTGTCCAACCCCTATCCGGACATCGACATCAACATCAAGGGGACGGCCGCGCTGCTGGAGGCCTGCCGGAAACACAATCCCGCCGCGCTCGTCGTGCGCACGGGCACACGCGGGCAGTACGGACCGGCCGTCAAGCTTCCGGTCTCCGAAGAGGCGCCATCGGATCCCCGGGGCCTCTACGAGATCTCCCAGCTCTCGGCCGAGATGATCTGCCGCACCTACTGGCGGATCCACGGGATCCCGACGGTGAACCTGCGCCTGACCAACGTGTACGGGCCGAGAGCGCAGATGAAGCATTCTCACTTCGGAGTCGTGAACTGGTTCGTCCGGCTGGCTCTGGAGGGACGGGTGATCCCGATCTTCGGGACCGGCCGCATCCTGCGCGACTTCCTCTACGTGGACGACTGCGTCGAGGCTCTCCTCAAGGCGGCGCAGGAACCGGCGGCGGTCGGCGAGATCGTCAACGTCGGCAACGACCAGGCTTCGACGTTTCTCGACGTCGCCAGGGTCCTGCAGGAGCTCGTTCCCGGCACGCGGTTCGAGTTCACCGACTTCACCCCCGAGCGCCGTGCCCAGGAGCCGGGCGATTTCGTCTCCGATATCTCCAAGATTCGCCGCCTGCTCGGGTGGGAGCCGGTCGTCTCCCTGAAGGAAGGGCTCTCGAGGACCGTCGATTTCTACCGGGAGAGACAGGCCGATTACTTCTGATTGAATCATTGACCCATTGACTCACTGGTTCATTGCGGCTCGAAGCGATCAATGAGTCAATGAATCAATGGATCAATGAGTCCATGGATCAATTCCTCCTTCGGGTAAGCTGAGCGCATCAGATGATCAGCATTCACCCGACGGCCCTGGTCGCGTCCAAGCGCATCGGGGACGGGACCCGCATCTGGGCCTTCGTCAACGTCCTCGAAGGCGCGACGATCGGCCGGGACTGCAATATCTGCGACCGCTGCTTCATCGAGAACGACGTGGTCCTCGGCGACCGCGTCACCGTCAAGTGCGGCGTCTCGCTCTACGACGGGGTCCGGCTCGAGGACGGCGTCTTTGTCGGGCCGGACGTCTCCTTTTCGAACGATGCCCGGCCCAGGAGCGGCGTGCACCCGGCGTCCCTGCCCCGGACGATCGTGCGGGAGGGAGCGTCCCTGGGGACGGGAGTGATTCTCCTTCCGGGAGTGACGGTCGGGAGGTTCGCGATGGTGGGCGCGGGCTCGCTGGTGACCCGGGACGTTTCCGATTACGCCCTGGCCTATGGGAGCCCGGCCCGGCGCCATGGCTTCGTTTGCCGGTGCGGGGAATCCCTGCGCTTCGAGGGAAGGCGCGCAAGCTGCGCCTGCGGGCGAGCCTTCGAGCTGCCGGACGGGGAGAACGTCTCGGAACTATGAACGAACGCCAGAAGATCTCCGTCGTCGTACCCGTGTACGACAACTCCACCACGCTGCCCGCCGTGGCCGAGCGATTGCGCTCGGTCGCTCGAGCGGCGAATTGGGAGATCGAGGCCGTCTTCGTGGACGACGGCTCGGCCGACGATTCCTGGGCCCGGATCGCCGAGATCGCACGCGGGTGGCCCGCGGCGCGAGGGGTGCGCCTGACGCGCAACTTCGGCTCCCAGATGGCCATCGTGGCGGGCCTCCAGGAGGCGACGGGCGAGGCGGCGGCGGTTCTCTCGGCGGACCTGCAGGAACCGCCGGAGTTGCTGCCGGAGATGGTCGCCGCCTGGAGGCGCGGCGCCTCCGCGGTCCTCGCGGTCCGCGCGAGCCGCCCCGAGCCGTGGCCCTCGCGGGCGGCCGCCGGCTTCTATTACCGCACGCGGAGGCGCCTCGCGTTTCGAGAAATGCCCGCCGGAGGATTCGATTGCTTCCTCGCCGGACGGCCGGCGATCGATTTCCTCGTCTCGAACCGGGAGGTCCACGCGTCCCTGCCGGGCCTGCTCCTCTGGAGCGGGTTTCCGGCGGCCATGGTCTCCTACGACCGCGCATCCAGCCAGGGAGGGCGCTCGCGCTGGACGTTCGCGAAGAAGCTGAAGTACTTCATCGACTCGGTGGTTGCGTTCTCCTACGCTCCCCTCCGGTGGATGTCGATCGCGGGGACTGCCGTGGCGCTGGCCGCCTTCGCTTATGCCCTCTTCCTCGTTTTCTTCAAGATCTTCCACGGACAGCCCGTCCAGGGCTGGACGACGACGATGGTCGTCCTCGCGTTCTTCTCGGGAGTCCAGCTGCTCTGCCTGGGGGTTCTTGGCGAGTACCTCTGGAGGACTCTCGACGCCGCCCGGGGGCGGAAGGGATTCCTCATCCGCGAGAGGACCGGCTCGTCAGCCGTGAGCCGAGGCCGGGAAGATTCGTGGCGGTAGGGATCACCTGAGGGCGGACAGGAGCCCTTCGGCCACCCGATCCACCTCGTCGTCCCGCATCTCGGCGAAGATCGGAATGGCGAGCACTTCCTTTGCCGCCTTCTCGGCCTGCGGGAAGGATCCCTCCCGGTATCCCAGGTCGGCGAAGCACTCCTGGAGATGGAGCGGAACCGGATAGAAGATGGCGGAGGAGATTCCCGCCTCGGCCAGCCGGGCTTTGACGGCGTCCCGGTCCCGCACGCGCACGACGTACTGGTGGTACACGTGGCGGCGGCCCGCGGCTTCTGACGGCAGCACGACCTTGCCCGAACGCTCCGCGTCCGACAGCCGCTCGGCGTAGCGGGAGGCAATCGCCCGGCGGCGCTCGTTCCAGGCCGCCAGGTACGGAAGCTTCGCGAGCAGGACGGCCGCCTGAAGAGCGTCCATGCGGAAGTTCCCGCCGACGCGAGCATGGTGGTAGCGGCTCGTCTCCCCGTGCAGGCGCAGATTGCGCAGGAGCTTCGCCAGGCCTTCGTCATCCGTCGTGACGGCGCCCGCGTCTCCGGCCGCGCCGAGGTTCTTGGTCGGGTAGAAGGAGAAGGCCGCCATCGTGCCCATCGAGCCGGCGGCTCGGCCTCCATCGGTTGCTCCAACGGCCTGGCAGGCGTCCTCGAGGACCGGGACTCCGCGCCGGGAGGCGATCTCCAGGATCGGTCCCATGGCGGCGCACTGGCCGTAGAGATGCACGGGCTCGATCGCCTTCGTCCGAGGGCTGATCGCGGCCTCGATCCGGTCCGGGTCGATGTTGCAGGTCGCGGGCTCGATGTCCACGAAGACGGTCCGGGCCCCCAGGCGCGCGACCTCACCGGCCGACGCGAAGAAGGTAAACGGGCTTGTGATGACTTCGTCGCCCGGTCCGACCCCGAGCGCCATCAACGCGACGAGCAGGGCGTCGGTTCCCGAGGAGACCCCGATTGCGTGGCCGACGCCGATCCGGCGCGCAAAGGCCGTTTCGAAGGCCTCGTTGGCGGGGCCCATGACGAAGCGGCCGGACGCGAAGACCTCTTCCACGCCGCGCGCGATCTCACGCTTCAATTTCTCGTCGTACCGCGTCAGGTCGAGCGGTGGCACCTGCGTTCTGCCAGCCATGAAGTCCCGGCGATTCTATCCGCCGCTCACCCGGTGGACTTCCCCCCTCCCCCGGCCCGCCGTATCAGGTGGGCGGTGAAGCCGTCGTTCTCGGCCGCGGGGAGAATCCGAAAGCGGTCCGAGGTGACGAAGGAGCGCAGCGGGGCAGGCGCGTCGATCGGCGCGCGGAGGAGGTCTCGCGACCGCGCCAGGACGCGCTCGACGACGCGTTCGTTCTCCTCCTCTTCGAGGCTGCACGTCGCATAGAGGAGGAAGCCGCCCGGCGCGAGGTGGGCGGCCGCGCTTTGCAGGGCCTGTTCCTGGACACGAGCCAGGCGCTCGATCTCCTCGGGAGTGACGCGGTAGCGGATCTCCGGGTTCTTTCGAAGGGTCCCGGTGCCGCTGCACGGCGCATCCAGGAGCACCCTGTCGAATCCCCCGCTCTTCAGAGGAGACGCGAGGAAGTCCCCGGCGATCAAGAGCACTTCGGGGATCCCGAGGCGGCTTCGGTTCTAACGGACGAGCCGCAGCCTGCGCACCGACCGGTCGAGCGCGACGGACCGCCTCGCCCGCCCGAGGAGGAGCGCGCTGAAGGATTTCCCCCCGGGCGCCGCGGCGAGATCCACCAGCGTGTCTCCGGCGGGAAGGAGCAACGCCAGGGCCTGGGAGGCGAGGTCCTGGATCGCGAAGTGCCCGGCGGCGAAGAGAGGCGACCGCAGCGGGTTGCCGGAGACGACCGTCAGCGCGAGAGGCGAGAGCGGGGAGGGCCGTGTGGCGACCCCTTCGGCAGACAGGCCGGCGGCCAGAGCCTCCCGGCTCGTCCTGCGTGCGTTGGTGATCAGGTCCAGGCCGGAGGCGGCGTTGTCGGCCTCCAGGATCGAGAGGGTCGCCTCCGTCCCGAAGCGGGCGAGCCAGCGGGCGACGAGGAAACGGGGGTGGGAGAAACGGAGAGAGAGCGCGGCGGCGTCCGCCGGCCCATCCCGGGCCTCGCCGGACGGAGGCGGCGGCAGCCGCAGCAGGTTGCGCAGGACGGCGTTGACCAGGCCGGCGGCGCCGCGGCCGCCGCTCGACTTCGCGTGGGCGACCGCCTCGTCCACGGCGGCGTAGGCGGGGACGCGGTCGAGGTACCGGATCTGGTAGAGCGCCACTTCCAGAATCTCCTTCAGGTCCGGGGCGAGACGCGAAAGCGGCGCGCGGCAAACGGCCGAGAGCTCTTCGTCGAGCCTCGCGCGATTGCGTAACACGCCGAGGACGATCCGACGCAACAGGTCCCCGTCTTCAGCAGAGAGTTCCGGAGATCTTTCCGTCAGGAGCGCCGTCGCCCGCCCGCCGCGTTCGAGCGTTTCCCGCAGGATCTCGACGGCCAGCGTGCGCGCCGTCGCCGCCGTCCGCATGCTAGCCCGGATTATTCATGGTCACCCGGCCGAAACACGGGTAACCACCGACGGGAAAGAATGATTGCGACACCAGAACGGTGGATGAGCAAGATACAGCTTGTCCGCGACAGAGATTTTCCGTCGAGACAAGGAAGCGCGACGACGGCGATGCCAAAGCGCATCGCTGAGGAGCGCTGACGCCGTATCGGCGGAAAAGATCGGAGCGGCGGCTGGAGTCGACCATGGATAATGCGGGCTAAGAAGGACTCGGTTCGAAGCGGCCCGGAAGCCGGGCGGCGAGCGCGAAATTCGCGCCGCTGACCGGCGTTCGGCCCGCCCGCTGCAGGCGCTCGAGCCGGAGCGTCGTGCCGCCTCCCGCCGCGGCGAGGAGCCCGCCCGCCTCGGACCAGACGGTTCCGGGCTGCTCGGAGCGGCCGGAAGGACCCGGCACGGCCTCCAGGATCTTGATCCTCGTCTTGCCGAGAAACGTGTAAAGGCCCGGCCAGGGGGTGTAAGCGCGCAGCCGCCTCTCGATAACAGCGGCCGGAAGCGTCCAGTCGACTTGCCCGTCCTCGCGGCGGATCGGCCGGCAAAACGAGGGCTCCCCTTCCTGCGGCTTCGCCGCCAGTGTTCCGCTTTCGAGGCCTCGCAGGGTTTCGACCAGAAGCTCGGCTCCCAGTCCCGCCAGCCGCGCCGAGAGGGAGCCGGCGTCGTCCCGCGGCTCGATCGCGACGCGGCGGGCGAGATAGATTGGGCCGGCGTCGAGCTCCTCGACCACTCGCATGGTCACAACGCCCGTCTCGCGTTCGCCTGCGAGGAGGGCCGCCTGGATCGGAGAGGCGCCGCGGTACCTGGGCAGCAGCGAGGCATGCACGTTGACGAAGCCAAGGCGGGGCAGATCGAGGAGCGCGGCGGGCAGGATCATCCCGTAGGCCACGACGACGCCCACGTCCGCGCCGCTTGCCCGGACGGCCTCGAGGATCTCCGCGTTTCCGCGCAACCGCTCGGGCTTTACCATCGCGATTCGGAGCGCCGCGGCCTCACGCGCCACCGGCGAGGGAAGGGGCGCCGCATGGCGCCCGGCCGGCCGGTCCGGCTGCGTCACGACCAGCGGCACCCTGAACCCCGACTCGATCAATGCTTCGAGGCAGGGCACGGCAAAGGCCGGGGTCCCGAAGAAGACGGCCCGCAGCGACATCAGGCGCCAAACATAACCCGTTCAAGGCCTGAGACCGAGGACCCCGCGGCCGGTATGGACCTATCTGGAAGTTTGAGCGAATAGGTCGCCCCGCGTCGGGCCCGCCTCCCTCGTCGGCACGCGACGGCACTGCTGCGATACCAGAACCGGGCCGTCGCTTGTCGTTCGGTCGCATGGGCAGTGAGGCAACCGGTCCTGCGTGGCGTGCTCCCTCTCTCAAGCCTCCTCCGGGAGGCGTCCCGCCGCCGGGCCTGGCAGCCTCGCTCAAGCCGCATTGAGAGCCGTGGAGACGGCGGCGTTTCCCGAGGAGGTGATGGGTGACGAGCATGGGAGAGCGACACCGGCGCCCCGGTGAGAGTGCGAGGAACCCTCAGCGCCGGCCGGTTGGGACTCTTGCGGCAGGCCGGCGCGTGCCAACGAAGGAAATGCCGACGGCTCCAGGGCGGCCTTTGCGCACCATCACCGAAATGGTCACGGAGACTCCGACCACGACGAAATTGGGGCCGCAGCCTCGGTCAGAGGTCTTCGGTCTCGGAACGCGGCTCGGGGATGTCGGGATGCCTCAACTTCCACAACGCAATCGCGGCTCGTATCCCGACGGCAGCGAAGACCACGAGCGCGGCGCCGGAGGCGATCCCGAAGAGGACCCAGGCGAGCGGCCAGCGCTTCTCGAAGCCCTGGAGGAGGACCGGCAGGAAGACCAGCAACGCGTAGAGGGCGACGATGATCGCGCGCCGGTGTTCGTGCTGCTCGTCGACCGGTGGATCGAGGAAGCCGAGGCCTCGGGCCAGCCGGTACACGAGGTAGGCGATGGCCGGCGCCACGGCGAGCGCCAGCAGCATTGTCGCGACGGCCGGGTTCATCGCGGCTGGCGGTCCACCTCCTCGAAGTAATCCTCGGTGACGAGGACTTCGCGAGGCTTCGATCCCCTCTGCGGCCCGAGCAGCCCGTCCCGGGCCATCATGTCGATCAGCTTGCCGGCGCGCGAGAAGCCCACACCCATGCGGCGCTGGAGGAAGGAGATCGAGGCCATCCTCTCCTTGACGACCAGCCGCGCCGCCTCGTCGTAGAGCGGGTCGATCTCGTCTCCCGAATCGTCCCGCTGCGCGACGTCCAGTTGTTCCTTCGTGACGCCTTCGTTGAAGACGGGCTTCCCCTGCTTGCGCAGGTGGTGGACGAGCCTCGCCGTCTCCTGGACCGAGACGTAGGCGCCGTGCACGCGCCTCAACCGCGACGTGCCGGGCGGCAGGTAGAGCATGTCGCCTCGCCCGAGCAGCCGCTCCGCGCCGTTGCCGTCCAGGATCACGCGCGAATCGATCTTCGAGGAGACCTTGAAGGCGATCCGGGACGGGAAGTTCGCCTTGATCACGCCGGTCAGGACGTCCACGGAGGGGCGCTGCGTCGCGACCACGAGATGGATCCCCACGGCGCGCGCCTTCTGGGCCAGACGCACGACCGCCTCCTCGACCTCCTTGGGGGAGGTCATCATCAGATCGGCGAGCTCGTCGATGACGATGATGATGAGCGGCATCGGCTCGAGCTTCAGCTCCGGGTCCTCGGGATGTTCGGCGCGCACGCGGGCCACGGTCTCCGGATCCAGGATGGCGGCGTTGTACTGCTCGGCGTTGCGGACCTGACCCACGTCCGCGAGGGTCTGGAAACGGTCTTCCATGACGCCGACCGCCCACTTCAGGGCGTTGGCGGCCTTCTTCGGCTCGATGATGATCGGCGCCAGGAGATGCGGCAGGTTTTCGTAGACCTCGAGCTCCACCATCTTCGGGTCGATCATGATGAACTTGACCTGCTCGGGCCGCGCCTTGAAGAGGATCGACGTGATCAGCGCGTTGATCGCCACGCTCTTGCCCGATCCGGTCGTGCCCGCGATCAGCAGATGCGGCATGCCGCGAAGGTCGTCCACGACCGGCTCTCCGTGGATGTCCTTGCCGAGGCCGAGCGTCAGCAGCGAGGGCGACCGCTGAAACTTCTCGGACTCGATGACGTCGCGCAGCCCGATGATCTCCCCGCCGCCCGGGTTGGGGACCTCGATGCCGACGCTCGCGCGTCCCGGGAGCCTCTCGATCCGGATCGCCTCGGCCGAGAGCGTGAGCGCGAGGTCCTCGGAGAGGTTCATCACCTGGTTGACCTTGATTCCGGCGGCGGGGCGAAACTCGTAGGTCGTGACGACCGGCCCGGGATGGTACTCGGCCACCTCCCCTTCCACCCCGAACTCCAGGCACTTGGCGGCGATGATCCGTCCGGTTTCCGCGAGGAGCTTGCGGTCCACGTTGGCCAGTCCCTCCCGCTTTTCCAGGAGCGAGACCGGCGGATACGCGTAGTCCTCGACGCCCGGGAGCGGAAGGCTTGGCTGGGACTCCTTCGCGCGCGCGGGCGTCTTCGGCCTGGGCCTGGGCGGCGCGCTCCCGGCCGTCTTGCGGATCGAGAATCTCCCCTCGCCGGGGACTTCCTGCAGGAGCGGAAGGGCTTCGTCGATCACGAAGGGGATCTCGCCGAGGGTCACGGGCTCGCGGCGGGACTTCTCGAGGTGCTTGGCGACGACCGAACGCCGCAGGCGCTCCTTGGTCCGGCGGTCGCGCCGGCGCACCCAGGCGACCGTGGCGCGGCCCCAGAGACCCGCGAAACGCAGCCGCAACGCGGCGAAGACGTCCGCCAGGGAAACCTGAGTCGAAAGGGGAATCGCCATCAGGAGAATCGCCGCCGCCAGAAGCGCGGCCCCCGTGGTCCCCAGACGCGTTCGCGCGGCCTCCGCGACGGCGCGGCCGACGACTCCTCCCGCATCAGCCTCCTCGCCGAAGAGCGTCCGCCGGCCAAACCCGAGCGAGAGCAGCGCGGGCACGGAGACGAACAGCAGCGCGAAGCCCGTGGCTTTCGAACCCGGGCTCTCCAGGGGACGCTGACGGAACATGCGCCAGCCCGAAAGCAGCAGCAGGACCGGCACGCCCCAGGCGGCGACCCCGACGAGCGCGTACAGGGCGGCGGACAGCGAGGCGCCGAAGCCACCGATCCAGTTATTCGGTGAAGCGGCCTCCCCGCCCCGGGTGATCGAGAAGAGGTTGGGATCCGCCGGATCATGCGAAAAAAGTGAGAGGGCCGTCAGAACGCCGACGAGGACGAGAAGGACCCCCAGGGCTTCGCCCGCGATCCGGCCGCGCCAGAAAGTTCCCTGCGCCAATCCGATCCATTATGGGACCAAAACCGCCCCGAAGAAAGGTTCCAGATTCCAGATTCCAAATTCCAGGAGGCAACGGAGCGAGATCGAAACGAGAACAGGCATTGCATAAACTTGGAACTGGAACGTGGAACCTGGAACCTGGAATCTGGAACCTGGAATCTGGAATCGAGACGATGAGACCGACCAAGAAAAGAATTCTCTTCCTGTGCACCGGCAACGCGGCGCGCAGCCAGATGGCGGAGGCGCTGGCCCGGCTCGACCACGGCGACGTCCTCGAGGCCGTGTCCGCCGGCTCGCGGCCCGCTACGGGTGTGCACTCCCTGGCCGCCCGCGTCATCGCCGAGCTCGGCCCGGACATCTCGGACGCGCGCTCGAAGTCCGCCGAGGAGTTCCGCGCCGTGGATTTCGACGTCGTCGTCACCGTCTGCGACTCGGCTGCGCTGGATTGCCCCGTCTGGCCCAACGCGAAGCGGATCGAGCACTGGTCGATCGAGGATCCCTCCTTCGAGCCGGATCCGTTCGACCGCTACCGGCGCTTCCTCGAAACGCGCGACGACCTCAGACGGAGGATCGACACTTTGGTTGAGTCTCTTTCTCAGGATTCCGAGGAAGCTGACTAGAGGCGGACCCTTCCGCCAGCCTGGCTATCTCACCTCGTCGTAGGCGGCGCCGGCGTTCCCCTTCAAGCGGTCCTTGTACCCGTCGAAGTCCCTGTAGGCCGGCAGGTCGACCTCTTTGAGGAAGTCCTCCTTCGACTTCCCCGCAGCTTTGGCCTTCTGAGCGGCGTCGACCACGTCGGCGATGTACTGCCGGAAGGCCTTCAGCCCCGACAGGTCCGACACCTGGCCGTGCCCGGGAATGATCGCCGCGTCGGCCGGAATACGCGCCATCACTTTGTCGAGTGCCGCCAGGTAGCCCCGGACCGATCCCCCTCCCTGGATGTCGATGAAGGGGATCACCTTGTTGAAGAAGTCGTCTCCCATGTGGAGGACCCTGGCTTTCTCGAAATAAACGACACTGTCGCCGTCGGTGTGCGCGGGCGGCAGGTGCCAGACCTGGATCGTCTCGTCTCCGATGTGGATGCGCAGCTCCGAGTCGAAGGTCAGGATGGGCGCGGCGATCTCCTCCACTCGGACCTTCCTGGCCCACTCGATCTGATCGGCGAGGAACTTCGCCATCTGCTCGTTGCCCGCCTTCTTCGCCGCCTCCAGGCGAGCCGGGTAGTCGCGCAGGATGTCGGCGGGAGAGGAGAGCATTCGCGTTCGGACGTTGTCGTGGGCGACGATCATCGCGAACTGTTTGAAGACCTCGTTGCCCCCGACGTGGTCCCCGTGGTGGTGGGTGTTGATGAGGAACTTGATCGGCTTGTCGGAGATCTTCCGGATTTCGGCCACGATGCCCGGAGCGATGTCCCGGAACTGGGAGTCCACCACCAGCACGGCGTCGGGCCCGACGAAGAAGGCGACGTTACCGCCGCGCCCGTAGAGGGCATAGACACCGCCCGAGAGAGGCTGGAGCCGGAAAGTGTCCGTGGGTTGGCGGTCGTGATGGTCGGCGCCGGACGAAGGCGTCGGCGTGGGCGCCGCGCTCTGTCGGGCCCGCGCCGGCTCGCAGAGGATGGTCGCCAGGCAAAGAACCGCCGCCGCAAGCACGCGAATTCTCATCTGTCCTCCCCTTCGCCGCGTTTACGGAACTCTACAGCCTCATCCACAATTCGCAATTCCCAATTCACAATTCCCCGTAGAATGCCCTGCCCATGAGCCCGCGCCGCCTCCGCATCCTGTCGGGAGTCCAGCCCTCGGGCAAGCTCCACCTGGGAAATTACTTCGGCGCGATCCGGCAGCACATCGCCCTCCAGGAGGAGGGAGAGTGTTTCTTCTTCATCGCCGATTACCACGCTCTGACCACGATCCAGGACCGGCGGGAGCTCTCCGAGAACGTTCGCGCGGTGGCGCTCGATTACCTCGCGCTCGGCCTCGACCCGGAGAGGGCCGCCTTCTTCCGGCAGTCGGACATCCCCGAGGTGACCGAGCTCGCCTGGATCCTCTCGACGGTCACCGGGATGGGCC
>JAWOLE010000006.1:0-2649 GCA_033853815.1 Thermoanaerobaculia bacterium | reverse complement strand
CCACGTCTTCGTACTTGAGCCCGCGCCCCTCCGCCACGTGGTGGACGAAGTCCTCGTACACCGCGCCCATCCACGACTTGAATCGCTCTTCCTGCTCCGTGTCGAAGAGCCGGACGCCGCTCATCAGGTCGGCGTTCTTCCCGACCTTCACCGTGTCGACGTTCGCGCCCGCCCACTCGTAGAGTCCGCGGAAATCGATCTTCCCCCCGACGACGCCGATCGAGCCCGTGAGCGTGGTCGGGTGCGCCACGATCGCGTCGGCGGCCATGCTGATCCAGTAGCCCCCCGACGCGGCGACGTCTCCCATGGAGACGACGACGGGCTTCTTCTCCTTGGCGGCCCGGACGGCGCGCCACACGAAGTCGGAGCCCACGGCGGAGCCGCCCGGGCTGTTGACGCGGAGGACGATCGCCTTCACGTCGTCGTCCTCGGCCGCGTCGCGAATCGCCGCCGCCATTCGGGGGCCGAGAATGCCCTCGCCGCCGAACGGGCTCGACCGGCCCGCGGCGGTGATCGCACCGACGCCGTAGACGATGGCGATCGTCTCGCCTTGCGCATGCTCGCGGGCCGCGGCGAGGTACTTGCGAGCCGCCATCCTCGGCGCTCCCTTCACGTTCGCGGCGCCCTTGCGCAGATCGGCCTCGACGTCCTCCGCATGGCCGAGCGCATCCACCAGCTTCGCCTCCAGCGCTTCCCGTGTGGTGAGCCCGCCACGATCGAACAGCGCGCGCAACTTGTCCTCGGGCAGGCTGCGGCGCTTGGAGACGTCGGACACGAAGTGCCCGTAGATGTCGGAGAGAAGTGCCTGGTACTCCTCGCGCATCGGAGCCGACATCTCGTGGTTCATGATCGGCTCCGCGGCGCTCTTGAATTCCTTGAACTGGAAGAGCTGCGGCTTCACGTTGAACTTGTCCAACGTCCCGCGCCAGAACGCCACGTCGGCGACCAGTCCGTTCAGGAGGACGGCCGCCTCGGGAGAGACCGTCAGCTTGTCGCCCGCAAGCGCGAGGCTGTACTCCTTCTCCTCGACGAAGTCCCCGACGAGAAGCGTCTGAACCGGTTTCTTCGCCTCGTGCAGCTTCTCCAGGATCTCGCGGGCCTCCTCGACCGTCGCGAAGCCCGTCGTCAGATTCCCGATCTCCAGGAGGACTCCGGTCACCTTCCGGTCGGTGGCCACGCTGTCGACCAGCTGCTTCAGCTCGTGCAGCGACAGCGCGCCGCGTCCGCCCGAGAGCAGACCGAACGGGCTCTGAGACTCTGCTTCGGGGATGTCCCCCTCGAAGCGAACGACCACGACCGTTCCCGACTTCACGCGGGGACCGGAAGCCGCGAACGCTGCCACGAGCAGGATCGGGGTCATCACGCCGAAGAGGACGATGAGACCGACCGCGATCCAGACGGACCACCGGCGACGCGGGCGAGCAACGGCAGGCTCCATGACACCCTCCTCCCAGGCTTCACTGGGTCATGGTCAGGATCGCCCGGAGCTCCGAGAAGAAGCCTTCGGAAGTCCGGAAAACCGCCTCGACCCAGCCGAACTTGATGGGCGCGCTGTCCTCGACGGGTTCCTGCACCCCCGGCTTGAGCTGGCGACCGCGTACCAACGTCCCATTGGTCGAGCCGGCGTCCTCGACGCTCCACTTGTTGTCGCGGCTCGAACGGAGAAACGCGTGAAGGCGCGAGACCGACTCGAAGGGCAGGACGAGGTCGTTCTCACGCGAGCGTCCGACGAGGACGGCGTCTGCGCCGGGGCTGGAGTGCTTCCGGACAGGGAGAGCCAGGCGGCCCTTGGCCTGGTCGAGGAGCGCGCCCTTGGCTCCGCTGGTGCGCCGCATCGTGCGGCCGGCCAGAGGGACCTGGGTCACGACCTCGTCGCTCCCGGGGATGGTGACGATCAGAAAGGGCGTCGGGTGAAGCTTCGCGAAGGCCACGGGCTCACGGCCGGCGTCGGCGAGAAAATCGGCGACGAGAGGCAGACGGCCAGCAGGGGTGTCAACGGGCATGCGCGACGTACCCATCCCCGCCCTTTCGGCGGCGGTCGGAAAGTCAGAGTGTGCTTGGTTGCGGCGATTTAGTCCACCACGGCGGCCGCGATTCACCGCGCTCCTTGACACGGTGGCCGATCGGCTGCTTATTTACGCGCGGACCGCGGCGACGCGGGTTTGGGGCCGTAGCTCAGTTTGGGAGAGCGCTAGAATCGCACTCTAGAGGTCGCCGGTTCGATCCCGGTCGGCTCCACTGTTTCGACTCGATTTTTTCACTTGGTTGCGAACGATTTGGTTGCCGGTTGCGGTTGGTTGCGAACTGGCTCCGCAACCAAAACACCCCCGAGAGACGGCGTTGAAGGCAGTTCCCGCACCATCATCGGGCCCAGGTGGCGCCCGAGGCGGGACGCCTCCTCCGCCAGGAACTTCCCGCTGATCGGCGCGTAGACTCTCTCGGTGATCCGGACGTCCGAGTGTCCGAGCAGCTTGGACACCGTGTAGATGTGGACGCCCGCCTCGATCAGCATCGCGCCGTAGGTCCGACGCAGGTCGTGGAACGTCAGCCTCCGATCAATCCCGGCGCGCGTGGCGGCCTCCTGCGTCTTCACCGCGAACCAGCGCGTCGCCGCGCTCCGTCTCGTTCCGTCCCGTTGGGCGAAGACCC
>JAWOLE010000005.1:0-3615 GCA_033853815.1 Thermoanaerobaculia bacterium | reverse complement strand
GGTCGAGCACCGCGTAGGTGCGGACGTCGTCGCGCCGCTCGACGTAGATGCGCTTCAGGTTCTGCAGCATCCGGGCGAGGATCTGACGCGGCTTCACGCCGGCCAGGTAGCGCGGGTCGAGCTCGCGCCCGCCGCTGCGGACGCGGTACCGCGCCACGCACTCCTCGGCCGAGAGCAGCTCCCCGCCGTTGAAGGCGTCGACGAACACCTCCCTGCCCGAGGGCGCGGCGTACTTCGCGAGGAAGTGGCCCGGGAAGCCCACCCCCTGGAGCTCCAGCCCCACCCGGCGCGCGGTCTCGATCCAGATGACGGAGAGGCTGATGGGGATGCCGAGCTTCCGGTCGAGGACCTCGTTCAGGAACGAGTTCCGCGGGTCGTAGTAGTCCTGCTCGTTGCCCCGCAGCCCCTCCTCGTCGTGCAGCACGCGGCGCAGGGCGGTCAGCACGCCGGCGGGCCGGGCGTGGGCGGGCACGTGCCGGCGCACCCGCCCGCCGAGAGAGTCGAGCCGCACGAGGTAGTCCTCGACGTCCAGCGAGGGGTACTCCTCGAGGGCGATGGCGAGCGCCGCCTCGTCGAGCGGCAAAGGATCCCGCTCTAGGACGGCGGAGAACCGGGCGTGGGCCTTGCTCTCGAGCGACATCTCAGGGCACCCGGGGGGCGATCATGGGCGGAATCCTGGCGCGATCGCGGCCGTCGCGCCAGTTCGCCCCGCTCTCGGAGGAGCCGTCCGGAAGGTCGCGGGGGCCTTGACGGGGCCCTGGCCCTTCTCTACATTCCGGCCCCTGCCGCATTCCCCAGTAGCTCAGTTGGCAGAGCAGCGGACTGTTAATCCGCTTGTCCGTGGTTCGAGTCCACGCTGGGGAGCTCACGTGGTCATCGAGGAGTCCCAGGGGGTTACCGGGGCACCGGTGACCCCCTTCTTCTTGGCGGGACGGGCCATGGGAATGCCGGGGAGCGGTCGTCCCCTGGTACCGACGTCACTTCGCCCCGACCTTGGCCTTCAGCTCGGCGACCTGGACCGTCAGCGACCGCACGCGCTCGCGAAGGCGTTCCTCGGCCTCCGCTCCGTGGCGCCGGCCGAGGTCGTAGGCACAACCAGCGCAGACGTGCCGGCCCTTGCCCGCCTGCGACTCGGGCAGCCTGGAGAAGTCCGCCGGAAGCTCGTGTGCGGTGTAGCAGGCCATCGTTCGTGCCTCCAGCGGTGTGGGACGCCTACTGCGTGGGCGTGGCCTTCTACAGGCGGAAGTCGCCAGCGTTCATCCAGTCGGTGCCGCTCTCGTCCACTCGGCAACCGGCGGCCCGGAGCTTCGCGATGAATTCCTTCCGCTTCTGAGGGGAGTTGTTGAGAAGAAGCACGTGCCGCCCGACCACATCTGAGAACGGCCTTACCTTCCCGAACTGAATGACCACCGTCGCATTTGGCTTCAGGCCAAACGCCATTCCGGCTTCGAACAGCACGTTAGGCCGCGCCTGTGTCGTGAGCCTCTTCTCGAAGGCCTCTTCGTCGCGCTTCCAGAACTCAGGCTTGAGTCGTGCTTCGTCGTCCGGCGTCAACAGGACAACGAACGCTTCGGCCTTCTTGAACGCCGCGCCGACGATGTCGGAAACGTGAGCGCTCCCCTTCCCCGAGAAGCGCAGGGCCTGATTCCATTCGATCGGGTCGAGCCCAACAGCCCTCAGGAAGGCGTGCAACTCGCCCTGAAGCTTCGTGTTACGGCCGTGAATGACGAAGACCTTCTCGCGCTGCCCACGCCGACCTTGCGTGCGTCCAGGGGGACGAATTCGAGTCGCGGGTTGGGCAGGAACCGCCATCTGGAGAGGCGGAGGCCCGGCACTTGCTGATGCGGGTCCGCCGGACCGACCGATGTACTGGCGGAGAGCCGCTCTGTCTTCCGGTGTCCCGTACCGAGCGATGTTCACTCCCGCCTCGGCAGCGACTACGAGTGCGGCGGTCAAGTCCCTTTCTATGTGTAAATCGTACGCGTAGTGAAGCTCCTCGTTCGCTTCACGCGGCGGTGGCTTCGGTGGCCTCCTTCGACTTCAGCAGGGACATGTCCAGGTAGCGGCGGTCGGTCCAGATGGCGGTCACGTTGAGCGCGACGGCGGTGACCAGGCGGAGGGCGCTCGCGCGGTCGGGGAAGGCGCCGACGGCGTTGGTGCGCCGCTTGATCTCGCCGTGGAGGCGCTCGAGCCCGTTCGTGGAGCGGATCCGGTGCCAGTGCTCCTTCGGGAAGGCGTAGAAGCGGGTCGCGGCCTCGAAGCCGTTCTCGAGGCACGCCATGGCCTCGGGGACCTGTCGGCCGAGGCCCGCCCCGAGCTGCGCCATCCGCTTGCGCGCCTCGGCCTTGCTCGGCGCCTGGAAGACGCGCCAGACCTCGCGGGCGAGGCGCGCCCGGAGCCGCTGGGGCGCCTTGGTCAGGACGTTCCGCTGCAGGTGGACGACGCACCGCTGCTTCGGCGCCTCGGGCAGGTGACGGCGCACCGCCGCGTCGAGGCCCGCGTGAGCGTCTGCGACTACGAGCTGCACGCCGGAGAGGCCGCGCTCGAGGAGCTGCGCGAGGAGCTCGTTCCACGAGTCCTCGGACTCCTCGGGGCCGATGGTCACCGCCAGGAGCCGGCGATGACCGTCGAGGCCGATGCCGTAGGCCACCAGCGCCGAGACGTTCTCCACCGTCCGCGCCCAGCGCGCATCGAGGAAGGTCGCGTCGAGGAAGAGGTACGGGATCGGGTCTACGATCGGTGCCGTCCGAAGCTCCTCGACCTTGGTGCCCAGGGTCTTCGCCGCCCGGCTCACGGCCGACTTGCTGACGTGCTCGCCCATGAGCGCCTCGGTGATCTGGCCGACGTCGCGCGTCGAGGCGCCGTGGACGTACGCGCTCACCATGGCGGCATCGACCTCGGCCGCGCGCCGCTTGTAGCGCCCGATGACCGCGGACCCGGCCGACCCGCCCTCGCGAGCGCGCGGGACCGCGAGGTCGATCCCGCCCATCGACGTGACGAGCCGGCGCAGGTACGTACCGTTCCGGCTGTCGACCCGCTGGGCCTGCCGCTCCCACTTCCTCGCCCCGACCATCTCGCGCAGCTCCTCCTCCAGGGCCACCTCCAGCGCCACCCGGACGGCCCCCTGGAAGAGGGCGCGCAGATCCGTGCGAAAGTTCTCTTGCGTCAGCAGCTCAAGCTCGGCAACCTCACTCATCGGGAAGTCTCCTCGACCTCGCCGCCAAGCGAGGCCTGTTCACCTTCGGTTTCGAGGAGCTTCCCTTCTCTCTTCACCCTCCGCGACTTTCCGATTCACACAATTCTAGGGACACGAACATGGCCACGGCCGCGATCCCGAAGAACGCCCTCATCCCGCAACCTGGACCCTACCGAATTTCGCTCGAATCCGGCGAGCAGGTGGGCGTGCTCCACTTCTACCTCGTCGAGCCCGAGCCTCTCACTCCTGATCGCGTCGCAGCCATTCGCGCGAACCCGCACTCGAGCAAACTCGTCATCCTCCACTTCTTCTGCACCGAATGCAAAGAGGGCGATGTCAAAGCGTATGCGGCGCTCGAACGATCGACGGAGCGCGAGGCGAAAGGGGAAATTTGGTACAGGGAACTGCCTGACTCGTCG
>JAWOLE010000004.1:0-7678 GCA_033853815.1 Thermoanaerobaculia bacterium | reverse complement strand
CGCCTCGCCGAAACGGCGGGCGACCTCGAGGGGCGGCACGGCCTCCGAGAGGCCCCCCGCCCGGCGCGCCAAGAGCCCGCGCAAACGGACGTAGGCCCTTGTCGCGGCCGAGGCGGACCGGCGCCGCGCGAGATTCTCGAGCGCCAGAAGAGAGAGCGCGGTCAGGAGAAAGAAGCCCGCCGCCGCGGCCGCGACGCGGAACTCGTTGCGGCGGACGAGCTGTCGGAAGGAAGGCACCCCGCGGCCGATTCCGGAAAGCGTCTGGCGCACCGCCTCGAAGATCCTCACCTGATCGAGAGAGTCGAAGCCCAAGATCCGGCGGTCGTAGAAGAACTCGATCTCGTGGCCGACGCTCGAGAAGAGGCGTTTCCACGAGAGCCGGCTCTCGGCCGGCGGGATGCCGGCCTGCGGAGTTGGATCGAGCATGGTGAAGCCCCGGCCGTCGACGTCGGCCTCTACCCACGCGTGCAGGTTGCTTCCCCGCACGATCAGGGCGCGCGAGAAGAGGCCCACTTCCCCGCCGTAGGACCCGGTGACCAGGCGCGCCGGCACGCCGCGGGCCGCAAGCATCAGGGCGGCCGCGGAGGCGAAGAACTCGCAGTGGCCGGCCTTCGAGCGCAGGAGGAAATTGACGACGGGATCCCGCGTCCCGCGAGGCGGATCGAGCGTATAGAAGAAATGTTTGGCGAAGTCGTCGCGGATGCGTTCGTAGATCTGCATCGGGTCCGTCAGGCCACCGGTGAGCTCCTCCGCGTAGGCGCGGATCTCCTCCGGCACAAGAGCCGGGTTGATGACGCTCGAGCCCGCGCCGCGCGAGTCGATCCCGCGCACGGCCGCCGTGTAACGGACCGTGCGGCTGCCGCCCGGAACCTGCACCACGCCGTCCCGCAGGCGTCTCGGCACCTCGCCCTCGACCTCGAGATCCTCGGCCCCGTAAGGGAGGAAGAGGAAGCCGTTGGCCGTCACGTTCAGGTCTATCGAGAAACGGCCCATGATCAGCCGCTCCGCCCGCGTCTCCGCCGGCAGCTGCTCGGCCCGAATGGCGGCGGGCGAGCGCCCTATCGCGACCTCGGGACGGGTCCAGACTCCCCGGTTGTAGTCGGTGAAGACCGCCTCCCGAAGCCTTACGATGCGCGCCAGGGCCGACTGCGGCTCGACCTCCAGCCGCAGGACGACCTGGTCGCTCCGCTTGGCCGAGCCGAAGGACTCCAGGTCGACGCGGTCGGCGGCGAGCGCCGTCGAGTACGCGTCTTCGGTGCGGAAGGGGACGATGGCGAAGGGCCGGCGAAGCCGGGGAAGCCCGTAGAAGAGCGGAACCGTGAGGACGGCGCCGAAGAGGATCGCGGCGGCCGCCACGCCTCGGGTGGGAACCGAACGAAGCACCCGCTGCGGCGGCGCGTCCTCGAAGTCGGCGAGCACCGCGAGCCGGGCGAGCGTCCAGAATCCCACGACCGCCAGAACGGGGAAGAACAGGAGCGAGGAGACGTGGGTCGATGAGGAAGCGGAGGCGAGCGCGACGAGAAAGATCACCAGGAGCGCGGTCCGCACTTCGCCGGGCCGCTTCAAGGAAGCGAGCTTGGCGACGGCCGTGAAGAGGAGCAGGTGCGAGATCGAGCGCAGCAGGCCGTGCCGCAGCGTGACGACTTCGAAGCCGAGCCACAGGAGGTATCCCAGGCCGAGCGCGTTCAGGGCCGCGTTGGAGAGGCGGGCCGGACGGCCGGCCCTCGCCCACCACCAGAGCAAGACGACCGCGCACTCGTAGAGCAGCACGGCGAAGGGCGCCGCGCCTCCCGTCCAGACGAGCGGCAGAGGTGCGACGACGGCCAGAGGAGCGAGCGTCTCGAAGCACGCGCGCCGCAGCTCCGCCGGCAGCTCCGCGCCCGTCTTCACGCGACCAACCACCGCAGGTCGCCCGAGCGCAGCGGCGGGAAGGCCGGCGCGCCCGGGAGCGGGATCGCCTCCAGCCGCGCGAGCGCCTCCAGGATGCGCGCGCGTTGGCCGCGTCCGCTCGAAGCGGCAACGCGGATACCCCGCGCCTGGAAACCGACCTCGCCGCCGCGGGAGAGCAGCAGCAGCGCCTGACCGGCGCAGCGCGAAATCCGCCGCTCGAGCTCGGCCAGAGCGGCCGGATCCTCCGGGTCGGCCAGCGCGTTGTCGAGCGTCAGAACGACGACCCGGTCGCGCTCCGCCTCGCGCTCGCGCACGATCCACTGGCGCATCCGGGCCGACTGTTTCCAGTGCATGTCGCGCGGGTCGTCGCCGGGCACGAAGTCGCGCAGCATGCGGATGTCCGCTCCCCCTCCCCGCCGCCGCGGGTGGGGGCGGCCTCCGCGAGCGTCCTCCGGCGGGACCTCGGCCACGGGACTCGCCTCCGGCAGGGGATAGACGACGATCTCGCGGGCGAGCCGGGCGTGCCGATACTTGCGGAAGAGCCCGATCGGGAAGCGCGAAAGAATCCCGGCGTCGGCTTTGCGCAGGACGCCCCGGCGCGGAAAGACGCCTTCCACCAGGACTTCACGCGTCTGTCCGGGCGCGAGCGGATCCACCCAGAGGGGGCCCGGCAGGCCCTCCAGGAGGAAGAAGAGGCTCTGCGCGGTCGTCGCCGCAAGCCGGTTCTCGAAGCGGACCTTGAGCAGCGCCGGGCGCCCCGCGACGATCTCTCCGACCGGTTCAATTTCGCAGGCGACACCGCGGACGTTGCGCCGGGAGATCACTCCCGACACCACCATCGCCGCCAGCATTCCGGCCAGCGCCAGGTAGAGCCCGTTGTTGCCGGTGTTGGTCGCGCCGATCGCGACGATGAGGCACATCAGGATGTACCCCAACCCGAAGTTGGTGATCCGGATCTCCCACTCGGGAACAAGCCTTGTCATCGCAGGCCGCGTTCTTCGCTTCGACCGAAGACAATGCTCAAGGGACAATCGGGTGATCGGGTGATCGAGCCATCGGGTGATCGACCGAAGCAGATCGCCCGATCACCCGATCGCAGATCACCCGATTTCCTCACAGGGGGACGGGCACCTGGGCGAGGATCTTCCGCACGATTTCGCGCTCGTGCCCGCCCGCTCCGAACCCGTCGGAGGAAACCGACAGGATGCGGTGCGCGAGCACGGGCTCGGCGACCGCCTGGACATCGTCGGGGGTCGCGTAGTCGCGTCCCGCCAGGAGCGCCCAGGCCTGAGCGGCGCGGAAGAGCGCCTGCGCGCCGCGGGTCGAGACGGGAAGACGCAGATCGCCCGCGCGGCGGGTCGCCCGAACGATGCCGTGGAGGTAATCGAGGAGGCGCTCGGAGACCATCACGCTCTCGACCCGGTCCTGAAGAGACAGGATCTCCTCGGGCGAGAGCACCGGAGGGATCGCGTTCAAGGCCCTTTCGGTCCCGCCGCGACGCAGCAGCATCTTCTCCTCTTCCTCCGTCGGGTAGCCGAGCGAGAGGCGGAGGAAGAAGCGATCCATCTGCGACTCGGGCAGCGGGTAGGTGCCCAGGTACTCGACGGGATTCTGCGTCGCCACGACCATGAAGGGCTGCGGCAGGGGCCGGCGCTCCGACTCGATCGTGACGGCCCCCTCGTTCATCGCTTCGAGCAGCGCGGACTGGGTCTTGGGAGTGGCGCGGTTGATCTCGTCGGCGAGCACGATGTTGGCGAAGATCGGGCCCGCGTGGAACTCGAAGCGCTCGCTCGCCGTGTGGAAGACGGAGATGCCGAGAACGTCGGCCGGCAGCGTGTCGCTGGTGAACTGGATCCGCCGGAACTCGAGGGAAAGGCTCCTCCCGAGAGCCCTCGCGAGCGTCGTCTTGCCCACCCCCGGCACGTCCTCGATCAGGATGTGGCCGCGAGAGAGAAGGGCCGTCAGGGCGAGGTCCACCGCCCGCGGGTCTCCCCTGTAGACCAGCCGGACATTCTCCCGCAGCCTGGTTAAACCGCCTGCGTCCGCGTCTTCCATCGGGATAGGTAATTTTAACCGCTCCGGCCCGGTCCCTCTTCCCGCTTCCCCAGCCGCTCGACGGCCCCGCGCAGCTCTGTCTCCTTCTCGAAGGGGAGGACGAGCACGCCGTCGTCGCTGACCACGATCGCCGTGTCGCGGATGCCGGGGGCCAGGACCGGGCTCCGCGAGAGGACGAGATTGCCCCGGTCGTCCGACGGCCCTCGGATGTCGCGCACCGACCTCCAGGTCCCCACGTCGCTCCAGCCCGCCCGCAGCGGGACCGCGCGCACGCCGGCCGCCTTCTCCATGACGGCGTAATCGATCGAGATCGCGGGCAGCTCCGCCCAGGCCAGGCGGGCGGCGTTCTCGTCGCGCTCGCGAAGCCGCTCACGGTAGCCCTCCACCTTTTCCACGAGGTCCCGGGCGACGCGGCGCGCCTCGACCAGGAAGCGGGACGGGCGGAAGACGAAGATCCCCGCGTTCCAGAAGTAGCCCGCGCGCACGAACTCTTCCGCCTCCTCCCGCCCCGGTTTCTCGATGAACCGCACGGTCTCCATTCCCTCGCCCGAGGCGGCCTGGGAGAGCTCCAGGTACCCGTAGTCGGTCTCGGGGCGGCTCGGCGGCACCGCCAGCACGACCGCGGACGCGCTCTCGGCGGCCCGCGCGGCGAGCGAGAGCGCCCGGCGGAAAGCGTCCGCGTCCGTGACGGTCTGGTCCGACGGCACGGCCGCCGTCACGGGGTCGCCGTCGCGTTCGAAGGCGAGCGCGGCGGATATCAGGGCCGGCCCCGAGTTGCGCCTTGACGGCTCGGGCAGGATCCGGTCGGCGGCCAGGGCCCTCAACTGGGAGAGGACGAGGTCGGCATGCTTCTCGGCGGTCGCGACGAAGATCTCCTCGGTGAGCGGCAGGAGGCGCTCGAAGGTTTCGGCGAGCAGGCTCTTCTCCGAGAGGAGAGGAAGGAACTGCTTGGGCCGGTCCTCGCTCGAAAGGGGCCACAGCCGCGTCCCTCCGCCGCCGGCGAGAAGGAGAGCCCTCACGACCCGGCCTTCCGCACGCGCTTGCCTCCGGTCCTCACTCCCACTGCACTCCCAGCAATTCGACCTCCGGAGCAAGGGTAATGCCGAAGCGGTCCCGCACGGCATCCCGGGCGAGCCGCATCAGGGCGAGGACGTCTCCGGCCGCGGCCCCTCCCGCGTTGACGATGACGTTGGCGTGCCGCGTGGAGATCGCCGCGCCGCCCCGGCGGGCCCCCTTCAGACCGCAGGCTTCGATCAGGCGGCCCGCGTAGTCTCCGGGAGGGTTCTTGAAGACGCTGCCCGCGTTGGGCTCGGAAGGAAGGGCGCCCCGGCGCTTTTCGCCGACCGCGCTCATCCTGGCCTCGATCTCCCCGGCCGGCGCCCGTCGGAGCTTCAGACGCGCCCGCGTCACGATCTCCCGCGTCTCGATCAAGCCGGTCCAGCGGTAGGCGTGGGGGATCTCGGCCGCGCGCGCCGTGCGAACCTCCCCGGCGCGCGAGAGCAAACGCGCGCTGTCGAGCACGTCGAAGATCTCCCCCCCGTAGGCCCCGGCGTTGATCCTCACCGCGGCGCCGACCGAGGACGGGATCCCCGAGATCGGTTCGATGCCCGAGAGTCCCGCGCGCGCCGCGGCCGCGCACACGGCCCCGAGCGCGGCTCCCCCTCCGCAGGTGACGAACTCTTCCTCGACGGAGACCCGCAGGAATTCCCCTTCCAGCCGCACGACGACGCCCGGGAAACCGGCGTCCGAGACGAGGATGTTGGAGCCCATGCCGAGGAGGGCGACGGGCACGGCCGGCTCCAATCCGGCCGCCTCCGCCAGAACGCGGGCGAGAGCCGCCTCGGTGCGGACGCGGCAGAACCAGCGGGCGGGACCTCCGATCCTCCAGGTCGTGTGAGAGGCGAGGGGCTCGTCGCGGAGCACGACCCCCTCCTGCGCGTCGAGCCGGAAGCTCACGGCCACCAGCCGAGGATCGCGCAGGCCGCGGCGATGCATCCCGCGGCCAGGAGGCCCGCCGCCACGTCGTCCGCGACGATCCCCCAGCCTTCCGGCAGGTCCTGCAGGCGGCCGACCAGTCCCGGCTTCCAGACGTCGAAGGCGCGGAAAAGGAAAAACGACGCCAGCCAGACGAGGATCTCCGCGCGCTCGCCCGGGTAACGAAAGAGCGGCACGGCCGAGGAGGCCAGAAACTGCCCTGAGATCTCGTCGATCACGACGCATTTGGGGTCCTTGGCCTCGAGGATGCGCGCCGTACGCGTCGAAGCGGGAACCCCCGCCAGACCTATGAGGAGCCCGGACATCAAGAGTCCGACCGCCGCGGCGATACTCGGCGTCGTCGTCGCCAGGAGGCGGGCGAGAAGCCAGGCGAGGACGAGGCCAAGCGCCGCTCCCGCCGTGCCGGGGGCGAAGGGCGACAGCCCCGATCCGAAGCCGATGGAGAGGAGAGTGGAGAATGGAGCTTGCCGGAACGCGCGCCGCAGATCCTCCGTTGACAGCGGATTGCGGCCAAGAGATGATGACGCCGTCCTCATCGCATCGGAATCCGACCGGAGTCTATAATCGCGCTCTTAACGGAGACGCGGAGACGCGCACGTCGGCGCGGGGCGCAGGCCCCGCTGCAGGCAGGAAAGGTGAGGACATGTCCAGCGTGAAACCCAACGAGAAATGGCGCGCCGTCGAGACGGCGCTGACGCAGATCGAACGGCAGTTCGGCAAGGGATCCATCATGCGGCTGGGGGACCAGCCGGAACAAGTCCTGTCGGTGATCCCGACCGGGTCGCTCGCCGTGGACGCCGCGCTGGGCGTGGGGGGCATCCCGCGCGGCCGCGTCGTCGAGATCTTCGGCCCCGAGGCGTCGGGCAAGACGACCCTCTCGCTCCAGATCATCGCGCAGGCGCAGAAGACCGGGGGCCTCGCGGCCTTCATCGACGCCGAGCACGCCCTGGACGCCGACTACGCCCGCAGGCTCGGCGTGGACACCGACAACCTGCTCGTCTCGCAGCCGGACAACGGAGAGCAGGCGCTCGAGATCGCCGAGATGCTCATCCGGTCCGGAGCGATCGACGTCGTCGTCGTGGACTCGGTGGCGGCGCTCGTCCCCAAGGCCGAGATCGAGGGGGAGATGGGCGAGGCGCAGATGGGACTGCAGGCGCGGCTGATGTCGCAGGCGCTGCGCAAGCTGACGGCCATCGTCTCGAAGTCCCGCACGACGCTCCTCTTCATCAACCAGATCCGCGAGAAGATCGGCGTGATGTTCGGCAACCCGGAGACGACGACGGGAGGCCGGGCCCTGAAGTTCTACGCGTCGATCCGCATCGACATCCGCAGAATCGCGTCGTTGAAGGACGGCGACACCGTCGTCGGCTCCCGCACGAAGGTCAAAGTCGTCAAGAACAAGGTCGCCTCCCCTTTCCGCCAGGCCGAGTTCGACATCAACTACGGCGAGGGAATCTCGCGCGAAGGCGAGCTGCTCGACATGGGGCTCGAGGCCAAGATCGTCGAGAAGACGGGCGCGTGGCTCTCCTACGGCGACCTGCGCATCGGACAGGGGCGCGAGAACGCCAAGCAGTTCCTGAAGGACAACCCGCAGCTCGCCGCCGAGATCGAGGCGAAGCTGCGCAAGCACCTGGGCCTCGCCGCCGCGGCCTCCGCCGCCCCGTCCGGCGAAACGGCGGCGGGAAAGACCGCCGCTCCCGCCGAGGCTCCCCGGGAAAAGGAGAAGGCCCGGCGCTGA
>JAWOLE010000003.1:0-17717 GCA_033853815.1 Thermoanaerobaculia bacterium | reverse complement strand
CCCAGGCGCTGAAAGGCCATGGTCTCGAACTCCGAGCTGCCGACCCCGGGAGACAGAACGTACTGGGCGAGGCAGACGTCGAAGACGTCGCCCTGCACGACGCGGCCGGCCCGAGCGAGAAGCGCGTCCACGGGCTTGGCGTCGGCGAGCCAGACCTCGCGGCCCGGCCGGTCCAGGGCGCTCCAGCGCTCGACGGCCTCCGCGGCGGGACCTTCCGCGATCTCGACCCGCCCTCCATCGGCCGCGGCCAGGAGAACGCGGTCCTTCGCCGTCAGCAGCGCCGCGCCGAAGGGCGCGTCGGAACCGATCGAGAAGGGCGCGCCGCGATCGAGCCGCGCGAAATCGATCTCGGGCGCGGAGGCGCCTTCGGATCCGATTTCCTCCGCGAGCGAGTGGAATTCCAGCTCGACGAAGAGATCGCGCAGTTTCTTCAGGTCCGGTTCGGAGCGCTCGAGCGCGGCCGGCTCGAGGGGAATCGGCAGGTCCGTCGGGATCTCGACCAGCGTCCGCGAGAGGATCGCGGCCTCCTTGTGCTGGCGCAGGTTCTCCCCGACCTTTCCCTTGATCTCCTCGGCCCTGGCGAGAAGCGTCGGAAGGTCGCCGTAGGCCGAGATCCACTTCCTGGCGGTTACCTGGCCTACTCCCGGCACGCCGGGAACGTTGTCCACGCTGTCGCCCATGAGCGCCAGGACATCGGCGACCTGGCTGGGGGCGACCCCGAAGAACTCCTGCACGCCGGCCTCATCCAGGAACTTCTCGCGCCCGGTGTGGAAAACCCGGATGCCGGGGGAGACCAGCTGCAGCATGTCCTTGTCGGCGGTCACGATGACGACGTCGAATCCCTGCGCGGCGGCTTTCCTGGCGAGGGTCCCGATCACGTCGTCGGCCTCGTAGCCCGGCAGCTCCAGCACCGGGATCCGGTATGCCTCGAGCGCCCGGCGGACCTCCGGAAGCTGCGAGGCGAGGTCCGACGCCATCGGGGGCCGGTTGGCCTTGTACTCGGCGTAGGCGTCGTGGCGGACCGTCCGTTCCGGGCCGTCCCAGGCGACCGCGACGTACTCGGGCGAATGCTCGCGCAGGAGCTTGCGCAGCATGGTGACGAAACCGTAGATCGCGTTGGTCGGCTTTCCCGCGGAGGTCGAGAGCCGCTGGATCGCGTGGTAAGCCCGGTGGATGTTGGACATCGCGTCCACCAGGTAGAGCTTGCGCGGGGTCTTCGACATCGAAATTGGATTCTAGTGGTGTGTAACGTTCGAATCGATAGTGGCGGAAAATCCGCCCCGGAGCCTGCGGCATTCCCTGCCGGGGCACGCTCGCGCAGACCGTTACATGGAGAACCGGCGCTCGCTGAGGGTTCCTCGCAGTCACAGCCTGATGCCGGACGCGCCCTTCCATGCTCGTCACCCATCACCCCGTACGGGAACTCCTCCGGCTCCGGGGCTCCGGTCTGAACGTATCGCCACGCTGGAGCCACGGCGGCGGCGGAGCCTCCAAGAGGAGGCCATGAGCGAAGGAGCACACCGAAGACTCTCCTTCGCCACGCTGCCCTTGCGACTGAGCGACGAGCGACGGCCCGGAACTCCTTTGCGCGGCTGGGCCGGAGCGTGCCGACGAGGGAGGCGCAGCCGACGCCGTGGCGGATTCGAAGGGGAGACTGTTACGCGCGGCTCATTTCGCGGGGGATTCCCGGTGGCACTTCTCGCAGTCGCTCTCGAGCGAGAAGGCCGAGGTCCCGTCGTGGCACTGCCCGCAGAGCTTGTGCGCGGCCCCGGGCTCGAAGGGCTTCCGCGCTGAAGCGCTCCGGACCAGCGGGAACCCGTCCCGATGGCAGGACGCGCACTCCGGCGAGCCCGAGTCCACGTGCACGGCGTGGCTGAAGGTGACCGGAGCCGGGCTGTCGGCCGACTGCGCGACCACGAGGTCCGCCGGCATGCGGAAGCTCTCGAGCGCCCGGGTCCTCAGCGCCTGGACTTCCTTCGGTTCGGCGGGCCTGGGAACCGCCGGCGAGCGACGGACGCCCTCGCCGGTCAGGCCGATTGCGCTCACGAAGAGAATCGCCGCCAGGCCGCCGATCAGGGCGAGCGAGCCGAAGAGCGGACGGCGGGCCCGCTCGGGTTCTGGCCAGGCGGGCTCGGGCGCGGCCTCCTCGAGCTCCGGCTCTTCGGTCGCATGCTGGAAGACCGGGAGGTATTTGGCGGCGAGCGAGAAGAGCGCGAACCCGATGCCCACGATCATCAGCGTGATCGAGACCTCGGTCAGGCTCGGCGCGTAGGAGACGCCGGAGGAGCGCTCCATCCCGGTGATCGAGACGTTCAGGCGGTTCATCACGATGCCGAGGACGACCAGCAGCGCGGAAGCGAAGAGGCCGCGCTTGCTCCTGCGGATCGCGGGGAAGGCGAGGAGGGCGGCCGGGGCGACGAGGCCGATGAAGATCTCGGCCAGGAAGAGGCGCCCCTCGTAAGTCCGCTCGAAGGCCAGGGCGAGGACCTTCCGGCTCCACAGGTCCTGCGTCTTCGCGACGAGGTTGACGCAGAGCAGAACGAGCGTCACCTTGCCGATGTCGGTCAGGAGCGGCATCTCGATCTCCTTCTTGAACGCCCGCGCCGAAAGGAACGACTCGACGATCGTCATCGCGCAGCCGAGCGTCAGGGCCGTCAGGAAGAAGAAGACCGGCAGCCACGGCGTGTACCAGAGCGGATAGAGCTTGGAGGGGACGATCAGGTAGAAGGAGCCGAGCGAGCTCTGGTGCAGGGTCGAGAGGAGAACGCCCACGACGACGAGCGGCAGCATCACGACGTGGAGGACCTTCAGGACCTTCTTCATCCGGAACCGCTCGAAGACCATCGGCGAGAACTCGAGTGCCAGCACCGTGGAATAGAGCGTCACGCACCAGCCGACCTCGAACATGACCGAGTGCGGGTTCCACATCACCAGCGGATGCCACACGCGGTACGGGCGGCCCAGGTCGAAGAGGAGCGCGAAGATGACGAGCAGGTACCCGAGGAAGGCCGTCAGGATGGCCGGCCTCACGATCGGCCGGAAGCGCTCGAGGTGGAAGATATAGACGATCGCGCTGATGGTGAATCCGCCGGCCGCGAGCGCCACTCCGCAGAGGATGTCGAAGCCCACCCACAGCCCCCAGGGAAACCTGTCCGAGAGGTTCGTCGCGGCGCCCAGCCCCTGGAAGAACCGCACGAACGTGCTGAAGAGCCCCCCGGCGAGCAGAGCCAGGAGAACTCCCCTCCAGAAGGTCAGGCGCGGAAGCGCGAGGGAACGTTTCATCTTCGTGCTCCTTCCTTCAGTGCGATCCGCCGCCGGGTCCGTTCCGGAGATCCGCGGCCTTCCCCTCGGCCCGGGCGACCTCCTCGCTGCGCCGGGTGACCCAGTACACGCCGCCAAGCACGACGCTTCCGAGGGCGACCACGTTGGGGATCTTGCTCAGGACGCGCCAGGTCAGCATCGCGGGGGGCTCGTGAACGAGATCGGTCCGGAACCCGAGCTCCTCGGGGCGGGCGTCGGAGATGACGAGCACCGAGGTGCCTCCCACCTCTTCGGCCCCGTAGATGTGGTTGTAGTACCTGCTGGGGTCCGCCGCGATCCGCGCCCGCGCTTCCGCGAGAAGCTCGGCGCGCGTGCCGAACTTCGTGGCGCCGGTCGGGCAGACCGAGGCGCACGCGGTGGACAGGCCCTGCGACAGGCGGTCGGCGCACATGTCGCACTTACGCACCCGGGGCAGCGTTTTGCCCCACTCGTACCGGGGCACGTTGAAGGGGCAGGCGAGCATGCAGTACCGGCAACCCATGCACTTGTCCTGGTCGTACACGACCGGCCCCGCGGCCGTCTTCTGAAACGCTCCTACCGGGCAGGCCGAGGCGCAGCTGGGGACGTCGCAGTGCATGCACATCCTCCGCACGTACCGCGGCCCCTTGCGGTTCACGACGGAGAACGTCTTGTCCGAGAGAGTGTCCGTCAGGACGTCGGCCGACGTGCGCGGAAGCCGGTTGCGCTGCTTGCAGGCGAGCGAACAGGCCCCGCAGCCGATGCACCGCGTGGTGTCAAGGAGGATTCCCTTCTTCTCGGTCGCGATCATGGCTCTCTCCCCTGATGCTCGTTCCGCTACGAGGCGGACTCGGACCGGCCCGTCGCCAGGAAGTCGCGGCCGAAGGCGGTCCAGGCCTCTTCATCGAGGAACTCCAGGATCCCGTCGGCGGGCTTCCCGCCGTCGGCTATCGCGGCGCCGGGCACCATCGAGCGCCAGGCCTGCGCGGCGACGAAGTCGTCGAAGCGCTGGCGCTCCTTGGCGAGCCACTCCTTGGCTTCCCCGGCGACCTTGAGATGGGAGAGCGCCGCCCCGAGGTTCTTCGGAGACAGGGCGCAGATCCATCCCTTCCGATAGGGGTCGTGAGCCAGGGGCGTGACGCTCTCGGCGAGCTCGGGGTTGACCGAACCGACGACCCCGTCCATGGGCGCCTCGAGAACGGCCCGGCGGTCTCCACAGACGAGCGCGAAGAGCGGATCCCCGCGTCTGACCTCCGTCCCGGGCTGCGGGAATTCGACGCGGTCCGCTTTTCCGATCGCGGCGCGGACGAGATCGTCCAGGCCGACGCGGACGCGGCCCGAGGGCTCGAGCGCCGTCCAGGTATGGCCGGTGTCTAGGAAGAGGCCTCCTGGAAGCGGGATCTCGCGCCGGACCGCGGCGATCGCCGAAGCGGGCGCCAGCCTGCGGAGGATCGAATCGACAGTCAGGGCTGCGAGGACGAGAACGACGACGAAAATGGCGACCATGGTGATCAACTCCCTTCTTGGCCGGCCTTCGGCTTCGGACTGCCGGGAGGGCCGGACACAGGATTCGTGTTGGCGGACAGGAAGAGATCGAGGATGCGCGCGCGGTGCTCCGGCGGGATGGCCCCGTGGAGGTCTTCGGCGAGGCGGCCTCCGTCCGCCATGGTCCGGGGCGAGCCCGCCCGGACCAGCTGGCGGTTGAGCCTCTCCGACTCGGCGGCGATCCAGGGAGCGATTTCCTCGCCGGGCCGCAGGTTCCTCACGTCCCGGGCGAGATCGAGCGGGGTCAGCACGACCGCCCAGCCCGCTCCGTAGGGATCGCGGTTGACGAGCGCGGGATTCTGAAGCAGCTGCTCGTTGACTTCACCCACCACTCCCGAGACCGGGGAGGCGAGCGAAACCTCGCCCTCGTGATGGACGGCCTTCCAGGCGGCGCCTCCCGCCTCGATCCGCGCGCCGACGCGGGGCAGCTCGACGCAGTAGATTCGACCCGCCAGCCGGCGGCCGAAGTCGTCCAGGCCGGTGCGCACCCGCCCTCCCTCCTCCAGGCGCGCCCAGACGTGGCGGTCGTGGAAGAGGAGGGACTCGGCCGCGAGCTCATCGATCAGGCGGCGGCCGGTCGAGGCCCCGGAGAAGCCGGAGTGCCGGTTCCCGATCGCCTGGTCGAAGCCGCAGCCCTCGCATTCGTAGTTGCGATCGCAGAGCTTGTAGGCGACGACGCCGCCCAGCATCCACCAGCACTTGACCGGCGAAGCGCCGCGGCCGGAGACCCGGGAATCAGGATCGTCGATCGAGCTTGCGTTCATGGTTGCTCGCATCCACAAGGAGCAACCGCGGTGCCCGCGGCTCAGTCAGGGAAAGATCGAGCGCAAGTCTTTGGCCGATCGACGCTTACGATTTCCGAGCCCTCGCGGAGAATTTTCGGAAGGCGTCCAGGCCGGGGAGTTCTTCAACGGCGGGACGCGGCTCCCTCTTGTTTTTCTGAACAAAACGCCGGCCCGCAGGCCCTCGCCTTCCCGTTCAGGAATTCAACACCGAGCGTAGAACTTCTCTCCACCGTCTGGGGTCAGGTCTATGTTATACACTAAGAGCCATGGCGCGCCCTCTCCGACTGGAATATCCGGGGGCTGTCTACCACGTCACCGCGCGCGGCCACGAACGGTCCAGCATCTTTCGTATCGAGGCGGATCGGAAGAAATTCCTCGAGCTGCTCCGTTCGATCGGGCGGGACGAGAAGTGGCTCATTCATGCGTACTGCCTGATGACCAACCACTACCACCTGCTCGTGGAGACGCCCCTGGGGAGACTGTCCCGGGGAATGAGGTCCCTCAACGGCCGCTACACGCAGTGGTTCAACTGGAAGCACAGGCGTAGCGGCCACCTCTTCGAAGGGCGGTTCCGCTCCGTTCTGGTGCAAAAGGAGACGCACCTCCTGGAGCTCTGCCGGTACGTGGTTCTCAATCCGGTTCGGGCCGGCCTCGTGAGCCGACCTGGGGACTGGCGCTGGAGCAATTACCAGGCGACGGCGCTCGCCAAGAGAACGGACTGGCTGGAGGTGGATTGGACGCTGGCCCAGTTCGGAAGCGACCGTGGGTTCGCCCGGCAGGAATACCGGCGATTCGTGGCGATGGGAAAAGGGACTGGAGGCGAGAAGGGCCTCCTTCGGGGTCCCTACCTCGGGGATCAGGAGTTCCGGCGGCGCCTCCAGAGGATGATCGAAGGCAAGCCGCCGGCCGATCAGGTTCCGCTCCGATTCCGGCGGGCCGCGGAGCCGGACCTCGAGGCGATCCGGAGAGCGGTGGCCGCGGAGTGGAAGGTTTCCGCGGAGGGCCTGTCGAGGCGGCGTGGCGGGGAGGACAAGAAGGCGGCGATCTACCTGGCGAGAAAACTCACCCGCCTGGGCGGCCGCGAGATCGGCGAGGCGTTCGGGGTCAAGGCCGCCAGGGTCAGCAACATCGTGACGGAGATCGAGCAACAGCGAGGATCCCGATTCCAGGCGCGCCTAGAAAGACTTCGATCCCGCCTCGCCCGAAGTGTATAATGTAGACCTGACCCCAAGCTAGGAATTCAGGCGCTGGAAGATCGCGTCGAGCTCGGCGCGGGAGGCGCGGCTCGACTGCTGGGCGAAGCCGTAGGCGATCTCGAGCTCTCCCGCCTGGAAGCGGGGCATCACGGCGTCCGCGAGCTCCTCGACGGGGACGCCGAAGGTGTGGAGGCCGGGGCCTCCCAGATCGGTGTCGACCGCGGGCGGCGCGATCTCGACGACCCGGATGTTCGTCGCGGCGAGCTGACGCCGCAGCGACTGCGTGAAGGAATGGAGCGCGGCCTTGGTCGCGCAATAGACGGGCACGGTCGCCAGGGGCGCGAAGGCGAGCCCCGAGGTGATGTTGACGATCGCCGGCTCCCGCCGCCGGGCCAGGTGCGGGACGAAGAGCATCGAGAGGTGGATGACCGCCTCGAGGTTGGCGGCGATCTCCTGCCGGGCCCGCGGCCAGGAATCGCCGCGGGTCAGGTCCAGCCGTTCCTGGATCCCGGCGTTGTTGACGAGCACGTCGGTGGCCGGGAATTCGCGGACGGCCCAGTCGACGAGGGCGACGCGGTCCTCCTCCCGCGCGAGGTCGCAGGCGCGCGTGCGGATCTCGGGATGCTTTTCCACAGCCTCGCGGAGCTTCTCTTCTCGGCGGCCGCAGACGAGGACCCGGCTGCCGGCGCGGAGGAAACGCTCCGCCAGGGCGTATCCGATCCCGGAGGCTCCGCCCGTGATGAGAACCGTTTTCGAGCCCAGATCCATGATCCTCCGCGAAACCGCCCGGCGCAGTCCAACCCTGTCGAGTCAATACTATCCGCCTCCCGCGGCCGCGGCCGCCAGGGCTTCGCTCCCCCTTCTGATGCATCTTCCTCTTTTGCCGGGCGGCGAGCCGGGCAATCCTGCGGGCGTCGGCGGTTCCGCGCCGGCAACACCGAAGCGCAAACACAGAGGCGGGCGCCGTCCGCCCCGAGAACCGACGGCGGACCCGAGAAAGGAACGGACATGGCGACGATCGAGATCCTGGACAAGAAGGCGGACCTCGCGGGCCCCGGAATCGGCTCCTACGAGGAGCTGGAGAAGGTCCTGCCGGACGACTACGTCCCGCTTCTGAATCCCCGTGAGACGCAGCGCGCGATCGCGGCCCTGAAACGGTCGATCGAGGACGGGCTCTGCCGGGAGCTGAACCTCATGCGGGTCGAAGTCCCGCTCATCGTGGACGCGGAGAGCGGTGTCAACGACTATCTCGACCGCGACGGCTCGCGGGGGCCGGTCTCGTTCCGCATCGCCAACGACAACGGGAAGAACCCGATCCAAGCGCAGGTCGTCCAGGCCGCGACGAAGTGGAAGAGGGTCGCGCTGCGCCAGTTCGGGATGAAACCTGGCGAAGGACTCGTCACCGACATGCGCGCGGTGCGCAAGGACTACTTCCTCGACCACGACCACAGCGCCTACGTGGACCAGTGGGACTGGGAAAAAGTGATCACGCCGCAGGAGCGCAACCTCGAGTACCTGACGAAGACCGTCACGGCGATCTGGAACGTCATCAAGGGCGCCGAGGAGCTGGCGCTCGGCCTCTTCCCCGAGCTCGAGCGCGCCAACGTCCCGGCGCTTCCGGACAAGCTCACCTTCCTGCACGCCGAGGACCTCCTCGACATGTACCCGAACCTCCCGCGCAAGGCCCGCGAGACGGCGATCCTCAAGGAGACGCAGGCGATCTTCATCTACGGCATCGGCTGGACTCTCGGGGACGGCTACCCGCACGAGATGCGGGCCGCGGACTATGACGACTGGGTCACGCCGACAACGTCGGCCGACGGCCGGCCGATGCACGGCTTGAACGGCGACATCCTCGTCTGGAACCCGGTCACGAAGCGCCGCCACGAGCTCTCCTCGATGGGGATCCGCGTCAACGCGGAGACGTTGAAGAAGCAGCTCGAGCTGACGGGCCAGCTCGACTTCCTGAAGTTCCCCTACCACCAGGGGATCGTCAACGGCACGCTCCCTCTCTCGATCGGCGGGGGCATCGGTCAATCCCGCACCCTGATGCTCCTCCTGCGCAAGGCCCATCTGGGCGAAGTCAGCGTCACGGTCTGGCCGAAGGTTCTCAAAGAGATGTGCGCGAAGCGCAACATCCGGGTCATCGAGTAGCGCCATGGAAACTTTTGCGTTGGGCCGCGACTCGTTGGGAAATCCCAGGCTCGAAGTGCCGTACCGCGGAACCCGGCTGCTGCGGCATCCCATGTACACCAAGGGAACCGCTTTCAATCGGGAAGAGCGGAAGGCCTTCGGGCTGGAAGGACTCCTGCCGAGCGCGGTCAGCACCATGGAGCAGCAGGAGCGCCGCATCTACGCCAACATCGCGCGCAAGTCCGACCCGCTCGAGAAGTACATCGGCCTCGCGGCCCTCCAGGACCGCAACGAGCACCTCTTCTACCGGGTCCTCGTCGACCACATCGAGGAGTTCCTGCCGATCGTCTACACGCCGACGGTCGGGCGCGCCTGCCAGGAGTTTTCCCACATCTTCCGGCGCGCGCGCGGCCTCTGGATCACGCCAGGCGACCGCGGCCGGATCCACGAGGTCCTGGGCAACGCCCCCTTCGAGGACATCCGCTTGATCGTCGTCACCGACAACGAGCGCATCCTGGGCCTGGGAGACCAGGGCGCGGGAGGCATGGGAATCCCGATCGGGAAGCTCGCGCTCTACACCGCGGCCGCGGGGATCCATCCCGCGCGCACGCTTCCCGTGAGCCTCGACGTCGGCACCGACAACGAGGCCCTCCTGGCCGACGACCTCTACCTGGGCTGGCGGTTCCCGCGCCTGCGCGGCGCCGAGTACGACTCTCTCGTCGAAGAGTTCGTCCAGGCCGTCAAGCGCCGCTTCCCCGGGGCCCTCCTGCAGTGGGAGGACTTCAAGAAGGGCAACGCTTTCCGGCTGCTCGACCGTTACCGGAAGGTCCTGACGTGCTTCAACGACGACATCCAGGGGACCGCGGCCGTGGCCACGGCCGGCATGATGGCGGGCTGCCGGGTCACCGGGATCCCTCTCACCGATCAACGCGTGGTGATCCTGGGAGCCGGCGCGGCCGGCATCGGCATCGCCCGCCTCCTGCGCGACACCTTCCGCCGGGCGGGGCTCCGGGGCGAGACCCTGATCCGCGCCGTCGCCAACCTCGACAGCCGCGGCCTCGTCGTGGACGATGGGGAGATCCGCGACGGTTACAAGCGCGATTTCGCGTGGCCGGCGGCCCTCGCCGCGAAGGAGGGGCTGGCGAAGGGCACCTCCCGGGACCTCCTTTCGGTCATCCGCGCGTTGAAGCCGACCGTCCTCATCGGAACCTCGGGCGAGCCGGGCACCTTCACCGAGACGATCGTCCGCGAGATGGGCCGGCACGTCGAGCGGCCGGTCATCTTCCCGATGTCCAACCCCACGAGCAAGAGCGAGGCGAAGCCGGCGGACCTGGTGGCCTGGACCGACGGCCGTGCCCTGATCGCGACGGGGAGCCCGTTCGAGCCCGTTTCGCACGCGGGCCGCAGGATTTCCATCGGCCAGGGCAACAACGTCTTCATCTTTCCGGGAGTGGGAATGGGAGCCCTGGTGGCCGAGGCGAGCGAGGTGACCGACGGGATGTTCGCCGTGGCCGCCCAACGCCTGGCCGACGAGGTCAGCGCTTCCGACCTCGAATCTGGAAGCCTCTTCCCCTCGACCCGGGAGATCCGGCGCGTGAGCGCGCGGATCGCCGAGGCCGTCGTCGCCGAGGCGCGCGACTCGGGCGTCGGAAGGCCGATCGCCGACGAGAGCATCCCGCTCGCGGTCGCCGCCGCGACCTGGAATCCCGCCTATGTCCCGATGGTCCCCGTGGCACCCTCGACGCGGACGCCGATGCTCCTGCCGCTCCCCCCTGGGGAGGCGTGGGAGGAGACGAGAAGCTTCGCCACGGAGTGAGAGGTCGCGGGCGGCTGCCCCGATTTCCCGAGAAAGAAAGACCCGCCCCCCGGGGCGGGTCAGTCCATCAAGAGGTTCTCCGGCGTCAGGGCACGGCTCGCCGACCCATGAACAGATGGAAGACGAGTGAGATCACCGCCAACACGATGAGCAGGTGGATCAGGCCAGTCGTGACGTGAAAGGCCAGAAAACCCAAAGCCCAGAGAACGAAGAGCACCAATGCAATAGCCAGGAGCATTGTGCAGCCTCCTTTCAGCGGAGACTTTGCAGATTCCGTGCCCTAGCCTCCCGGTCCCCGCAGCGCGGGGAATAACGCGGGCTATCGCCGCCCGCCGGGGGCGCTCGCCCGCAGGGGCGGGGCCTTGCGGCGCCCGTCGAGCATGTGCCGGACGGCGAGGATCGGATGTCTCCAGAGCATGCGCGGCCCCGCATACGCCATGACCACGCGGATCTGTTCGCGGCGGTGGGGCTGATAGCAGTGGATCGGGCAATTCACGCAGGTCGGCTTCGTCTCGCCGTACGGGCATCTCTCCAGCCGGACCCGCGTGTAGGCCTCCAGCTCGGCGCACTCGGCGCAGAGGTCCCCCGAGCCGGCGTGATGCCCCCGGCAATACGTGGCGATCATCGCCGCGACCGTCCTTCGTTCGCGCTCGAGCCGCGCGTCCGCGAAAACCCCCGCGGGCATCAGGACCGCAGGTCCGGCAGCGGGTTTCCCGGGCGCTCGCTGTCCCAGACGATGCTCAGGACCCACCACCGCTTCCCGTCGTTGTAGAGCTGGATGCTGTTGACCCCCCGGACGAACGGCTTCTCCCCCGGCACCCGGGAGAGCCCGTAGGAGGAGAGCACGTGCGCGATGTTGCCGAAGACGAACGTGCGGCGGCCGATCTCCGTTTCGAAGAAGGAATCCTTTTCGAACATCGGCATGCGCGAGGCGATGTAGCCGTCGAGGTCGAAGACGTCGGCGACCGGACTCCTGTCCGGCGCCAGGCGCGTCGGCACGAGCCGCGCGCCGGGGAAGAAGAGCTTGCGTTCCCGGGTCCAGTCGCGCGGCGCCCCGGCCGGCCCGGAGATTACCTCGTAGAGGGCCCGGACGACCCCATCGATCGAGGCAACGTCGGGATCGTTCTCGTCTGCCATGAAGCTAATCCTCGAGGAGGGCGGCGAGGCGCTGGATAGTCTCCCAGTAGCGCGTCGTCGCGGCCAGCCCGAGCGCGTCCTCGAGGAATTCGTTCGGGTACACGAACCCTTGCGGCCGCCGGCGCCAGAGTCCCATCGCGAACACGCCCTCGACCCTGTCCACGCGCACACTCCAGTCTTTCCCCCGGGGCGACGTGAGCGGCAGCTCGAGCCGCGCCTTCGGCCGCCCGGACAGCGCCGCTACCCAACCGCGCAGGTCCCGGGACAGGGACACCCCGCGAAAGGGATCGCTCGCGACGAGCGCGAGGATCTCACTCGCCGGCCGGACGACGATCGCCGGTTCGAAAGGAAGTTGAGCGAGGATCTCGCGGCGGATCGCCGCCTCCGTCGTCTTCGCCCGGACGACGAAGGTCCCCACGGCGCCGACGTTCGCGACGTCCAGATGCGCGAGATCAGCCGCCAGACGCGCGGGCCGAAAGACGTTCCTGCCGCCGACGTTGGCCGCTCGGAGGAAGACGACGTGTGCCATTCTCGTGGATTCGGGAAGGTCGGGCCGACGTCCGCCGTCAGGAGCGGCGGCGTGTGCCCTTGCGCGAACCTGGCGTCCGTTTCGTGGCTCGGGCCTTTCTTCGCGTTCCGCGCCGGGCGGGTCTCCTGGCGCTCGCGGCCATCGATTTCGGCCGCGCGTGGCGCGGCTCGTAGATCCCGAGCGTCCCGCCGCCCGGGAGCGTCACCCGCGTGAGCCGGCCCCACCCCATGCTCTGGATCGCCCCGCACGCGACGCCACGGTTCTGCATCTCCTCGACAAAGGACGCGACGTCATCGCACATCAGGTAGAACTCGTGCACGTCGTTCTTCTCGGAGGGGTGCACGGCGACCTCCGCGGGCGGCAACCCGAAGATCAGCCAGCCCTCGCCCGCATCCACGTGCGGCAGCCCCAGCACGTCCCGCAGAAAGGCGCGGTCCGCCTCCGGGTCCGTGCTGGAGAGGACCGAGTGCGCTCCGATGATCACCGGGCCGCTTTCCACTCCGCGACCTTCTTCTCCAGGTCCGCGACGGCCTCCGGAGCGGGCTTGGGCTGGGTGTCCTTCAACGCCAGCGCCCGCTGCGCCGTGGCCACGGCCTCCTTCTTCCTCCCCTCGCCGGCCTCCACGCTGGCTTTCAGCGAGAGGTTGGCGAAGGTCTCCCTGACGGAGAGGGACTTCTGCAGGAACGCCGCCGCATCGGCCGTGGCGTACTTGTTGTCGTAGAGGTAGCGGGCCGCCGTGAGCGACGTGCGCCAATCGTCGGGCTTCGCCTTCGCGACGGCCTCCTTCGCTTTGGAGAGGAAGATCGCGCTGGTGTCCACGGCGAGGTTCACCGGCACGCACAGCTTCTCCCATCGAAGGGTCATCACCGCCGAATTCGAATTCACCTCCGGGAAATCGATGGTGAAGTGATCCTCCATGTCCGCGGCCTGCGGCTTGACGCGGACGCGCAGAACGTCCTTGTCGGCGCTGTAGTCGGTCGGATTGCCCGTGGCCTGCTTGTTGAAGATGACCGTCCATTCGGTCTTTCCGGGGATCGTGTAGAGACCGTAGGAGCCGGCGGCGAGCTTCTGCCCTTCCACCGTAATGTCGGTGTCCGTGGTGAACTTCGTGACCGCGTTGGCGCCGGTGCGCCAGACCTTGTCGTAGGGCACGAGCTCTCCCCAGATCACGCGGTCCTGCTTGCGCGTCGGCCCCTTCACGTGCGGCCGGCTGTAGGAGACCTCGACCTTCGTGACGCCGATCGTCTGGGACACCGTGGCGTTCGGGCTCGGAAGGGGAGATTGGAGCTGCGCGCGCGCGGGAGGAGCCGCCGCCAGCGCGAAGAAGATGAGGGAGAAAGCCGCAAGGCCTCTATTCATATGTCCTTCTCCTCTCTCGTCGACCAAAGCTGGGATTCTACCCTCACGCACACGCCGGCCCGCTCCGCGAGACGAGCGAAGCTGCATCTCCCCTTGGCGTCAGCGGTTCGGCGGTTCAGCGGTTCAGCGGTTCAGCGGTTCAGCGGTAGACCGCGGCCTTCTCCGACCTCGCCCAGGATTCGTAAAGCGCGGCGAGGCGCTCGCGGTTCGCCCGGGCTTCGCGGCCCCGGGGGCCGGGTCCTTCGGGCAACGCGGAACCGGCCTCGAGCAGCAGGGGTTCGGCTTCGTCGTATCGGCCGAGCTTCGTAAGCGCGGCGCCGAGAAGGCTCTCGGCGGAACCGACGCGCCAGTCCTTCTCCGGAAGTTTCAGCTTGTAGACCTCGAGAGCCTGACGCAGGAGCGGCTCGGCATTCGCGGGCTCCCCGCGCGCCAGGTGGAGCCGGGCGAGGTTGACCTTCAAGGCGACAGTCAGGAGATGGTCGCCGCCGAATGCGGGCACGGCGATTCCGAGGGCCTCGTCGAGCGCCGAGGCCGCTTCGTCGTACTTGCCCTGCTCGCGGAGCGCGGAGGCGAGATTGTTCCACTGCATCGCCCTTCGCGGATGCCGCTCGCCGAGCGCCTTGCCGCTGACCGCCAGAGCCTGGCGCGACAGCGCCTCGGCGGCCGCGTAGTCTCCCCTGTCCCCCGCGACCAGGGCGAGGTTGTTGAGAGCCGCCGACACGTCCGGATGGTCGTCTCCGCGGGTCTTCCGATCGATCGCCAGCACGCGGCGAAAGAGCGATTCGGCTTCCGCCGTGCTTCCCCTTTGCCGCAGGAGCAGCGCGAGCTCGTTCAGGCTCGTCGCCGTCTCGTGGTCCTCCTCGCCCAGCGTCTTGCGCCGGATCGCCAGCGCTTCCCGCAGGAGCGGCTCGGCGCGATCCTCCAGACCCTGATCCTCGTACACGCGGCCGAGCTCGACCAGCGTCACCGCGACGTCCGGGTGAGCGGGCCCGAGGAGCTTCCGCCGCATGGCGAGGGCCTCCTCCAGCATGGGCCCGGCGGCCGCGTAGTTCCCCTTCCCTCGCAACAGGACGCCCAGGTCGTTCAGGCTCTGCGCCACGCGCTCGTTCTCGGGCTCCGGAGCGCGCCGTCCGAGAGCCACCGCCTCTTCGAGCAGCGGCCGCGCCTTGTCCGGAGAGCCCAGCCGCTGGTAGACCCTTCCGATCACCGTCAGCATCTCGGCCTGGAGATCGGGCTCGCCGGCGAGCTCCTTCTCGATGCGCTGCGCTCCCGCGTCCAGCAGCGACCGCACGGTCGGCTCCTTGCCGCGAGTCTCGTAGGGGTCCGCCCCCGTCAGGAGCCCCGTCAGGAGCTGGGCCACCTTCTCGGCCTTCTGAGCCTGGAAACGCGCCCGGTCCCGCTCCGCGGCGAGCCTCGCGGTATAGAAACCGACGAGGCCCGCGATCAGTAGGATCGTGACCGCCGCGGCCGTCACGCCGCGCGCGTGCCGGCGCGCGAACTTGGCGGCGCGGTACGCGAGCGTGTCCGGCCTGGCGCTGATCGGCTTGTTCTCGAGGTAGCGCCGCACGTCCTCGGCCAGGGCCGTGACGGAGGAGTAGCGCTCCTGCGGATTCTTCTTCAGCGTCCTGGCGACGATCGTGTCGAGATCCCCTTTGAGCGCGCGGCGCAGCCCCTCGGGCGAGGTGGCCCGCAGGCCGGCGTTTCTCTCGCGCGCCTGCAGCGGAATGGTCCTGGCGTTGGCAACCGAGTCGGAGAGCCGCCGGGGCACCACCTCGACGATGGCCCGGACGAGGTCGGCCGTCGACCCGCGGGCGTCTTCGGCCGGATGGCGGCCGGTGAGGAGCAGATAGAGCAGGATCCCGAGGGCGTATACGTCCGTCGCGGTCGTGATCGTCCCGCCGGCGATCTGCTCGGGGGCCGCGTACTCCGGCGTCAACGCGCGGCCGCCCTCCCGGGTGAGCTCCGTGGCCTCTCCCGAGCCGTCACCCTCGAGCAGCTTGGCGATCCCGAAGTCGAGCAGCTTGACGTCGCCGTCCGCCCCGACGAGCACGTTGGAAGGCTTGATGTCCCGATGCACGATCAGGTTCGCGTGCGCGTGCGCGACGGCGGCGAGCACGTCGAGAAAGAGTCGCAGGCGCGCCCGTATGTCCAGGCCCTTGCCGTCGCAGTAGCGGTCGATCGTTTCGCCCTCGACGTGCTCCAGCACGAGGTAGGGCTGGCCTCCCGGCGACACGCCCGCATCTACGAGACGGGCGATGTGCGGGTGCGCCAGGCGCGCCAGAATGCTTCCCTCGCGCCGGAAGCGCTCCTCCCCGGCCCGGCCGACGAGACTGGCGTTCAGGAGCTTGATCGCCGCCTGGCCCTGGAAGCGGCCGTCACTCCTCTGCGCGAGCCAGACGCTGCCCATGCCTCCCTGGCCGATGAGCGAAACGAGCGTGTAGGCGCCGATCGTCTGGCCGGCGAGGGAGGCGGGCGCGGGCGGAAGGGCGCTGCCCTCGAGGAATCCTTCGCGGTCGAGGGCGCTGCGCTCCTCGAGCAGCATCTCCAGATCGGCCGCGACCGCCGGCTCCCGCGCTCGCAGGGACTCGAGCCACGAGGCCCGCTCCTCCTCCGCCATCTCGATCGCGCGGTCGAGATAGGGACTGACGGCCTGCCAGCGCTCCCTGCTCAGTGCCGACATCAATCCAGGCTCGTCTTCCGCAGAGTCCGATGGAGGTAGATCCGGGCCTTCTCCCAGCGCCGCTGCACCGTGCGTTCCGACACGCCTCTCATGACCGCGATCTCGGCAAAGGAGAATCCGCAGAAGAACTTCAGGTCGACGATCTGCGCCAGCTCACGATCGACCGCGGCCAGCTCGTCCAGGGCGTCGCTGATGCGGGAGAGGTCCTTGTCGTCGGCGGGCGACCCGCCCCCCTCCGTGCCGAGCGACGTGATCGCGAAGCCGCCGCCCCTCTTCTGGGCCTGGCGGCTCCTTGCGTAGTCAATGATCAGGCCGCGCATCACCTTCGCGGCGTAGGCCATGAAGCGCCCGCGGTCGGAGAAGGCGGCCTCGCGCCGGGAGATGTCGAGGTAGGCCTCGTGGAGGAGCGTCGTCGCGCCGAGTGTCACCCCCGAAGGGTTGCGCGCCAGCTGCCGCTGGGCGAGCCGGTGCAGCTCGGTATAGAGCGAGGCGAAGAGCGCGTCCGCGGCGCCTCGGTCGCCGGACTCTGTAGAAGAAATGAGCGAAGCAATCGTGGGAGCCACCACCGCCCTGGCCTGCAAGAAACGTTACACCCCGTAGGAGACAAACGGTAGGGCTTTTCCGGAAAGGGCCGCTCCGGTTGTCGTCTTTTCCGCGCCCTTTTCGATTTCCCAGACAGGTGGGGCCATCGCAGGCCGCCCGCGGCCGCGGTCAGGGCCAGACGCGGAGCCGGAGCGAAGGCCGGTTGAACAAGAAAGGGGTACGAGGGAAGAGCTCCGTCAGTCAACAAGGAAATTGCCGGGAAGGCGAACAGAAAGAGGAGGATGTCATGAAGACACCGGGTCGGATCTCAGCCGGCTGGAGCTTCACCGCCGGCTCGTTCTTCGGCGCGCTCGCGGTCTTCGCGGTGCCCGCGGCGCTTCACAGTTCCAGGGCGAAAGCGGGGATCTCGGACGAGCGGCGCCCCATGGCGGTAGAGTCCGCGGACGCGGCCCGCGTCCCGGAGTCCTCCGGTCTCGCCGGCGCTGCCGGAACGGGCTCTTCGGCTGAGCCGGCCTGGGCAGCCCCGCGAAAGGCGAAGCCGAGCGCGCCCGACACAGAGCGAAGGCTGCAAGGCCACTCGGAGCTCGACCTGCAGCTCGATTGATACTCCGGATCGCGTTAGCGCTTCGGGCAGCTTGGGCGAGGCAGACCAGATCCACGAGATCGCCGACAGGCCGCAATCCGGAGAGGCGATTGGGGTGCTCACGGAGACGCC
>JAWOLE010000002.1:0-8160 GCA_033853815.1 Thermoanaerobaculia bacterium | reverse complement strand
CTCGGGATCTTCGCCTGGCCGGACTCGAGCACCGGCTCCTCGTCCCCGGCGCCGCTGGTGACCTTCTGGTAGAGCTGCGGAGGACCCCTCAGGGAGGAGTAAACGACGCGGCTTCCGTCCGGAGACCAGATCGGGAAGAAGCCGACCCAGCCGAACGTGAACCTCAGCGGCGCTTCCTGTTCCCCACCGACGAGCCAGACGGAGACGTCACCGGTTTTGGGGTCCGCCTCGTCGTAGGCGAGCTTTTTTCCATCGGGGGACAGGGAGAGGCTGTTGTGGATCCCCTGCGGACCGAGGGTTCCCGTCACCTTTCCTTCCCGGTCTAACCAGGTGAACTGGGTCCTCGAGCCTTTCGCGCTCTGATAAGCGAGGATTCCGTTATCCGATGCCGAGAAGAGGCCTTGATACGTGATCGGGTTGAACCCGACGTCCGAAGCGACGACGGAGGGTTCGCCGACGGGCTCGAAGCTCTTCATATCGAATTGCTGCGCTATCAGCGTGTCCTCGCGCCGGAAGAGCAGGGTGTCGGGAGGGGCGAAGACGGGGCTCCAGATCGTCGAGGCGAGATGCTTCCGGACCTTCCCGTCGAGCGAGGTCACGAACGCGGCCCGCATCTCTCGGCGCCTCCCGAGGATCGAGAGGTAGACGTAGTGTCGTGAGTCCGGCAGGAAATCCGGGAAGGAATGACGCGCGTCTTCGAGGATCGGCCCCAGGGGGAAGAGCTGCCTGGCCGGACCTCCCGAGGCCGCCACGATCTGCGGGGGGTCGGGAGGGCTGGGGACGAAGACGATAGATCCGTCGCGGCTCCAGGAACCGCCCCGGCCCACCGGAGCGTCGCACAGGATCTGGGGCCTGCCTCCGGCGATCGCGATCGTCCTCAACTTGCCCGACGCGAAGAAACCGAGCGAACGGCTGTCCGGCGACCAGAAGGGCATCGAGGCGCCGTCCGTTTCGGCAAGAGGCCGCGCGTTCAAGGAATCGAGCGGCCGCACGTAGAGAAGGGCCCTCCCCGCAGAATCCACGGCCACGAAAGCCAGGCGGCGGCCGTCGGGAGAAATCCTCGGCGCTTCCTCCAGGGCGAAAGTCGTTCCGGGGGGCGGCAGAACCTGGAGCTCCTGGGCGCCGCCCCGGCGTTCGGTTGGCCGCTCGGCGCGAAGCCGGAGCAGGGCGAGCGCGAGCGCGAGTGCTGCGGCGACGGCGACTCCCGCCGCGATCCATGCGATCCGCTCCCGTCCTCCACGTCGCGCGCGCGAGGCATCCTCCTCCCGCTCGTCGGAGCGGCCTTCGGCGATCCAGCGCAGCTCGAGTCCAACGTCGTGCGCCGACTGCCAGCGGTCGTTCGGGTCCTTGGCGAGACCGGTCTTGACGACGCGGTCGAGAGCCGCGGGCGTCATCGGCGCAACCGTCGCGATCGCTGGAGGTTCGCTCCCCATGATCGAGGAGATCACGGACGCCTGGCTCGAGCCGGGAAACGCCTTCTGGCCGGTCGCCATCTCGTAGAGCGTCGTGGAGAGGGCGAAGATGTCCGTCCGCGAGTCGGCCTTCTTCCCCTCCAGTTGCTCGGGTGCCATGTAGGAGAGCGTGCCGAGGATCGTCCCCTCGGCGGTGACGTCCTTCGCTTCGGTCGGCGCCGTCGTGAGGTCCTCGACCGAACCTTCCGGATTGAGGGCCTTCGCCAGCCCGAAGTCGAGCAGCTTGACACCCGACCTCGTCAGCATCACGTTGCCGGGCTTCAGGTCCCGGTGAACGATGCCCTGCCGGTGGGCGCGATCGAGCGCATCGGCGATCTCCATGCCGTAGCGCAGCGTCTGTGCGAGCGGCAGCGCGCCCCGGGCGAGCCGTTGCGCGAGCGTCTCGCCTTCCAGGTACTCCATGACCAGGTACTCGACGCCCTTCTCGTTGCCCACGTCGTAGAGCGCGCAGATGTGCGGGTGGGAGAGTTGCGAGATCGTCTTCGCTTCCCGCTCGAACCGCTGGCGCACCTCCGGCGAGGAGGAGAGATGCTCGGGCAGCACCTTGATGGCGACGATTCTTTCGAGCCGCGTATCCCGCGCCCTGTAGACCTCGCCCATCCCGCCCGCGCCGAGTGGCGCGAGGATCTCGTAAGGCCCCATGCGAGCGCCCGAAGAAAGACCCAAGACCGCAGGATTCTATTCCGCGCGTCGTCCCGTCATCGGACGGGGAGGCCGTCCGGGGACCGCCGGGCGGCGGAGACCCAGACACGGACTTCCGACGGGCGCGGCGGATCCTGCCCCATGCGGGCGGAGAGCCCTTCCAGCCGGCTCCAGAGGCTTTCGGGATCCTCGCGCGCGAGGCTCGCGAGGTCCCCGATCCCGGCGGCCTCGAGCAGCCGCGCCCTCGGGATTCCCATACCCTTGTGGAGAGCCAGAACGGTCACGTCCAGGGCTCGGCGGACGTCGCCGGTAGGGATTCCGGCTCGTGCCGTGATCGCGGGAATTCCGTCCCGGTTCACCGCCCGCAACAGGCGTTCGGGAGTCTCGATGCCGGCGGCGGCGAGCCCCGCGCGAGTCTCCGCGTCGAGGCCTGGAAGCTCCGAGAGCAACGGCCGGCGCGAGCGCACGGTGTTCTCCTGCATCGGGTAAAAGACGGCGATCGAGAAGGCCAGGGCCGCCGCCGCAGCCAGCGCGCGACTTCGGAGCGGCCGGCCGCGGATCTCGCTCACGGCCGAGAAGAAGCAGAACGCACTGACGGCGAGCACGGGAAATCCGAGGAAGCCGGCGAGCGGCATCTCGAAGAGCTTGTTCGACTCGAATCCGGGCACGGCGTAGATCCAATTGCAGCGCGCCCAGGAGTTGAAGAGCTCCCACACGCCGCCCGCCCACAACCCTCCCAGCAGGAGCCGGAAGAGCCTCCCGCAGTTTCCCTCTTCGAAATCTCGCAGGAGCGAGGGGGCTCCCGAGCGGTAATTGGCCGCATCCAGCCCGATCGGAGAGAACCAGACGAGCGGAAAGGCGAATCGCGGAAAGAGGAGGGCCGATGCCAGGCAGGCCGCGCCGAGTCCGGCGACGACTCCCGGCGCCGAGGTCGGAATTCGACGCGGGCGGCAGGCGAGTCGCCTCCACGCGCCGAAGGCCTCCAGCATCTCGGCGTGGAAGAGGCAGGCGGGCAGGACCGTCGCGAACGCGACGGCGGTCATGGCCGCGGCGGCCCAGGAGTTGCGAAGGGCGAAGACGTAGTACCAGTCCCGCAGAACCAGATTGCAGGCCTCGAAGAAGAGCCAGAAGGGCACCGACCAGAGGAGCATCGCGGTGAGCCGGCCGCGTTCATGGCTGACGAAGGAGCGTCCGCGCCTCAGGAAGAGGGCGGCGTCGAGGACGAGCAGGTAGCCATACCAGGCCGGCACGTACCAGACCGCGTTCCACCGCGGCACGTCGCGCACGAGCGCCCAGAGACCCGCCCCCAGCAGGAGGAGACCGGCTGCTCCCCAGAGCGGGAGCCTCGTCTTGCCCCGAGTCCCCGTCCGACTCACCGAGGACGTGCCGGGAGAGGGACCCGCGATCCGGTCACGTCAACTCTGACCGTTCCGTCTTCTTCCGGGAGACGCGTCGGCGAGGCGACCGGGCCGCCGTCATTTCACGTCCTCGACGAGGTAGAGGTCCGAGAGATGCCGCGTGTAACCGTAGAAGCAAGAAGCGCCGTCGGCCGCCACCCGAATAGTCCGGATCGCGAGAATTCCGGCGGGGTCGGAGGGCATGAGCTCCTGCCAGAACTCTCGCCTGCCTGAGGCCTTGTCGATCCGATACAGCCGGGCGGGAAGAGCGCCGTTTCGCACGTAGAGAGCCTTTCCATCCGAGCTCCAGTGAAGCGGAACATCGCCAGGCTCGAGGCCGGGAAGAGGACGAGGGACGCCGCCGTCAACCGGGAAGAGGACATATCGGCCGTCCGCGCCGGCGCCGGAGACGAAGCGACCATCCGGCGTTACGACCACGCCGCCGCCCACGCCTTCCGGGGAGAAAGGGCGCGGCTTGCCTCCTTCCAGGTCCTGGATGAAGTAGCGCGGGCCGTGCCCCGCTTCGCTCGCACGAAAGACAATGCCCCGGCCGTCCGGCAGGAATCCTGCGCCGTACTGATAAGTCAAACCCGCCTGCGTGAGGTCCTTCGCGTCCCCGGGCCCCGTGGGCAGCAGGCGCAGTCGCGAGGGGCTCAGGGTCATCGCGAGCGCCCACCTGCCGTCCGGCGAAAGCGCCAGGGACACGCCCTCGCCCAGGCGGACAGCCCCCGACCCGTCCGTCTTGCGGATATAGACCGAGCCCTCTGTTCCGCCTCCTTCTCCCTCTTCATCGAAGAGGAGCGTCGAGCCGTCCGCGGAAAGATCGCGCAGGAACGAATAGTCGAGCCACGAGAGTTCCCGCTCGCGGGATTCTCCGGCGATCCGCCCGATGATGCCGGCGCGATGGGTTTGATGGTCGATCAGGAGTTTCCCGTCGCGTGAGACGTCCCGCAGGACTACGCCCCCCGGCGCGTGCTCGATTTCTCGCGTCCTTCCTTCCGGCGTTACGGCCAGAAGCGAACGCGCCCAGCCGACCCTCGAAGCCGTGAACCAGATCTCCTTGCCGGAAGGCGCCCAGGCAAGCCCGCCCACGTCGGGCCATCCCGGCGCGAGCACCGTCTTGCGCCCCTTGTGATCGACCAGACAGACGGAGCCGGCGGTGTCGTTGAGAACCGGATGTTCGATGAACGCGACGAGGTCTCCGTCGGGTGAGACGCGCGGGTCCGAGATCTGCCCTTTCGTTTCGAAGAGGAGCGTCCCCTGAGGGTACTCGAGACGGTTCGTGCCGCCAGTGTCGCGGACGACGGCGAGCGCTTTTCCGTCCGGAGACCAATCGGCCCAGACGACGTCGCGGAGGATCTCGCGGGGGGCGCCGCCGGCAACGGAAACGCGCGCGAGCGTCCCGACGGCTGCCATGGGGGGGAGCCTGCGGGGAGCGACGGCCACGGCCATTTCGCCGGTGGAGGAGACGGAAAAGAGGGCGGCTCCCAGTCCGAGCGGCCGCGACTCGGGGCTGTCGAGGCGCATCGAGAAGATCTCCAGCGGGTTCTTTTCCCAGGCGGCGTCGTAGAGGATCGTCTGGCCATCCGGAGCGAAGCGCGCCGAATCGATGGTGCCCGCGCGGAACGTCAGCCTCCGGAAAGACGGAGGCGGCGTCCTGCCCTCCCTCTTGCCCAGCAGGAACGCCCCGAAGAGCGCCGCCGCCACGAACACGGCGAGGAGCGGCAGAAGGACGTTGATCCGCGAGCGGCGCGGCCTTGGAACCGCGGCGGCCGCTTCTCCCGAGAGGCTCGCCTCCGAGAGGTGGTCCCGGACGCTCTGCAGCTCGCGCGCGAGGTCGCGCGTCGAGGCGTAGCGCTCGTCGGGGTCCTTGGCGAGACAGCGCTCGACGATCCATCGCAGCGGCGCCGGCGCCTGCGGGTTGATCGAAGCGATCGGCGCCGGCTCCGCGTGGAGGATGGCTGAGAGGGTGTCTACCGCCGTCTCCCCCTGAAAGGCCTTTCGGCCGGTCGTCATCTCGTAGAGGATCGAGCCCAGGGAAAACTGGTCCGAGCGGAAGTCCACCGGCTGGCCGCTCGCCTGCTCCGGCGACATGTAACCGACCGTGCCGAGCACCGAACCGGGCCGCGTCTGGTCGCGCGCGATCGTCGGCGCCGCCGTGAGTCCGCCGGACTCGGGCGCGGTCGCCTTGGCCAGCCCGAAGTCCAGGATCTTGACCAGCCCGTCGCGCGCGATCATCACGTTCTCGGGCTTCAAGTCGCGGTGCACGATTCCGACCGAATGCGCCCGGGCCAGGCCCTCGGCGACCTGCACCGCGATGCGCAGGGTCTGTCGGACGGGGAGGCCTTCCTGCAGAAGCAGCTCGCGTAGCGTCCTTCCTTCCACGAGCTCCATCGCGATGTAGGCGATGCCGTCGGCCTTTCCGATGTCATGGACCGTGACGATGTTGGGATGATTCAGCGCGGACGCCGACCGCGCTTCCTGCTCGAAACGGTTCAGTCGGTCCGGGTCGGAGGACATCTCGGAAGGCAGGACCTTGATGGCGACCTCTCGCCCGAGGCGCGTGTCTCGCGCTCGATAGACTTCTCCCATCCCGCCCGCGCCGATGGGAGCCAGCACCTCGTACGGGCCCAGACGCGAGCCGGGTGTCAGGTTCACGGGCGACCCCTCACGTCGTCGAGCAGGCTCCGGGACCTCGCGGGTCGCCGCAGGAGCGGCAGGGAGCGCCGGTCTCCTGCGAGGGACTCTTCGATCCACTCGAAACCGCGAAGACCGAGAGAAGGCGATCGACGCGCCTGCTCTCGCAGTCGGGACAGGCCACGCGAGAGGTCTTTCCGCTCACGAATCTCTCGAAGCGGGTTTCACATTCGCGGCAGCGGTACTCGTACAACGGCATTGCTTCACACAGAATAGTCGAAGCGGTGATGACGGGGAATCCTGTCCGGGTTCAGCGCGGACCCAAAACTGAGAACTGACAGCTGACAGGCGACAGCTACTTCGGCCACAAGCAGCCGGAGGAGCCGACCCAGGTGCGGTTCCTGTTGAAGGCGACGCCCATCATCTTTCCCTGCGACAGGCGGGCGAGCGTCGTGACGGGCAGGGGTTCGCCGTCCCTCCAGACGAAGAGGATGCGCACCTCGACCTTGGAGAAGTGGCCGTCGATCGTCTCGATGACCGGCGCGTAATCCACCTTGCGCATGAGCAGCGTGCGTGGCCGCTCTTTTCTCGGGACGGCCGCGATGTCGGAGGCGGTCACGTTCACGCGGACCCCTCCGCCCGCAAACGAGAACAACGGCTTCAGGACCCAGTTCTCCAGGTCCGCTGGCGGGGCCGAGAGATCCGACAGGAAATGGGCTTCCGGCACCGTGGGATGGGCGAGAAACGGAAGGCTGTACTTCGAGAAGCGGAAGTACCAGTTGGGGTGGCCGGCCCAGGAGACATCCAGCGACTCACGGAAGTCGAAAGGAAGCGCGATCTTCTTGCGGACGAGCTCGTCGAAGATCACGCGGTTGTAGATCCGCAGGATGCGCGTCTTCTTTCCGTCACGGTCATACCAGAGCTCCCGTCCCCGCTTCTCCACCTTCGTCGGACAGACGGCCCGCACGCCCCAGAGCTTCTCGGTGAAGGCGAAGTCCACGTAGGTCTTCTGGTGCGGGGGATCGATGTCGAGGAGGACGACGTTCTCCGGCGGGGACCCGGCGAGGATCGCCTCCCCGAGGACCCGCCGGTAGCTCTCGAAGTCGAGGCCCGAGAGGAACCAGTCGAGCGGTCCCGCGGCCGACGCCAGGTCCGCCAGCGCCCGCGACTGGAAGATCTGGAACGCGTAGAGGGACGGGAATCCCTGGAGCTCGATCAGCTTCGGCGCGAGCCGCCCGTTCGGGCCGCGGGTCACCGCGAAATCGGTGACGGCGAAGAGGGGCCGCTCGTCGCAGCCGGGCACGTCGAACCGCGCCGGCACGGCCGCCTCCGAGCGCTTCAGGGCTTCGGACGCCGTCAGCTGGCGCCAGATCTCCAGCGAGGCCGAGACCATCGCGTCGCGCAGCTCCGGCGGGAGGAAGACGGGAGTCTCCGCCAGGGGGAAGAGGATCTTGCAGCCCGCCTCCGCCTCCAGGCGCGCGCGGTAGGCGCCGTATTTCTCCTCGGTGTAGGCGGCGTTGTACACGCGCCGCAGCGACGGAATCACGGAGCGATCGGGTGATCGGGTGATCCGGTGATCGGGTGATCGGGAACCAATCTCCGGGCGTTCACCCGATGGCTCGATCGCACGATCACCCGTTTCAAATGAGGAACTTGCCGTCGGCCATGACCTGGTCGCCGTCGAACCAGATGTCGAAATGGCGGCCGACGATGTCGATGTGCGTCGTCGAGGACCACTTCGCGCCCGTGTGCTCAGCGTAGGGGTGACCGAAGGCGATGTGCAGGGTCGGCAGCTTCTCATCCTGCAGGATGTTGCCGATGACGTTGGCAACGGCGGTGTTCGTACCGATCGCGAATTCCCCCACGCGGTCGGAGTTCTCGTCCGTCGAGGTGTAGGCGCGGAAGTCCTCGGCGAGGCTCCGGTTCGCGCAGCGGATGCCGGTGATGCGGCTGTCCTCGATCGTGACGGACAGGGGCGTCCGCTCGAGGTCGCCGTAGCGCGCGCAGAGGTA
>JAWOLE010000001.1:0-16098 GCA_033853815.1 Thermoanaerobaculia bacterium | reverse complement strand
CTTCGAGCGCGGCGCGTCGGCCGGCATCACGACCGCGCACGCGGCGCCCGCGATCCGCGCGGCCCAGGCCACGGCTTGCGCGTGGTTGCCCGCCGAAACGGTCACGAGGCCGCGCGCCCGCTCGGCGCCGGAGAGCGACAGCACCTTGTTCAGGGCGCCGCGGGGCTTGAAAGATCCGGTCTTCTGGAAGCTCTCGCACTTCAGGAAGAGCCGGACGCCCGCGCGCTCCCCCAATTGAGAAGCGGAGAGCAGCGGCGTGCGGTGGACGTAACCGCCGACGCGACCGGCGGCCGCGCGGATGTCGTCGAGGAGAATCATCGTTCCGGCGCGGACGATCTTATCCGCGGCTCCCCGCCGCCGCGAGCCGCGCGGACGTCCTTATCTTGCGCGGCCCTGCAGGTGCTCGTCTTCAAACGAGACCCGGCCCGCTATCGGCTGGCGCATATTGTGCGGGAGGAAAGGACGGTCACTTCGAATCGGGCTCCCGCTGCAGAACGAAGATAGATCCCGACCGGCCTGCCCATCGCTGGTACGGAATTCTCTTCACGATCGTCCAACCCGATAGAACGGCGTTGGCCAGCTGGTACCGGGCCGGTAATCCGGAAGCGTTGACACGGTTGACCGTGACGTCCCCGTTGCGGGCTCGTTTTCGCGTTCTCCGGGTGAGCGTACTGCAGCCATCCGTTGACGGCCCATCCGCCGTCGATCTCGGAGGCAGGCGCGCCGCGGGACTCGAGATATCTCACTCCCGACCAGAGGGCGGCGTTGTATTCGAGGTGGTCTCGCAAGCCGACGAGGCTGAGGACCGCAAAGATGCCGACCAGCGCCGCGCCGAGTCTCGGGTGAGCCATCGCGCCCCCGCACGCGAGCAGCGCGATGGCGGGAGGAAGGAGCGCCAGGCCATAGCGGTCGTAATACAGCCAGAGGACGGCCGTCTGGAGGAACAGGGCTGCGAGCAGCCACAGCAGCGGGCTCTCCGGCGATCGAGAACTTCGCAGGGCCGCGGCGCCTGCCGCCATCGCAAACAGAACCGTCGTAACGGCGACCGCGACCGGAACATACCGGGCCGGGAGTTCGAACGTCCGGTAACCCGGTACGAGAGGCGCCGAAGCTCCGAGCTCCTCGACCGACCAGGTCTCGCCCGGGCCGAGCGGGACGTACAGGCGGACCTTCAGCGCGAGTGCCGCGCCGAGGACGAGGAGGCAGAGACCACCGGCGACCAGATACCGCCGCGCGATCGATCTGCCGAACCTCCCGACCGCCAGGGGGGCGAGCGCCACTCCCAGAGCCCCGGCACAGAAGATCCAGGCCTGGACGAGGTTCCTGGGAAGCAGAAGGAATCCGTACTTCAGGCTCGCCAGCCGCCAGACCGGCGAGCCCTCGATCCCCGTGAGGTCCGCCCGGACTTCGATGTGGCCGGCGCGCCACCACAGAAGAGAGACTCCGAAGAGGAGCGGGACACACACGAGCGCGACGACGGGCCACCGGCGCCACCGGGAGCCTCCTCTCCCGAGCAGAACGGCGGGCAGCGCCAGAGCCAGAGCCGCGCCTGCCACGCGTGTCGCGATCGCAAGACAGGCGCAGATCGCGGCGAGCACCAGCCATCCCGTCCGCTGCTCGCGCTCCGCGCGGACCATGCCATAGCAGAACCAGACGAGACAGCAGACGAACGGAATGTCGGTCATGAACGTGTACGAGAGCATGAAGTAGACGGGATAAAACGCGAGGGCCGCCGTCGAAAGAAGAGAGGCGCCGCGGCCAACGCCCAGCTGGCGAAGAACGAGGTAGAGCCCGCAGAGAGAAAGCGCGGACGCAACCCACGTCGATACGCGCAGCGCCAAGAACGAGAACCCCCCGGGCAGGCAAAAGAGCGCGCCCCACAGGACCTGTGCGGGGTTGACGTTTGCCGAAACGTCCAGGATCTTCAACTGGCCGGTCCGCAACAGATGCTCGACGGACCAGCCATAGACCCAGTCATCGACGAACGGGGTGTTCTGAAACGGCCGCAGGAGGGCGATCGGAACGGCCCACAGGAGAACGATCCAGACGCAGTCCGCGGCCGCACGGCCAGCGGCGCCGGTCCTGAACTCCGTCCCCGTCAAATGTCCGCCACCCGCAGTGCGGTCAACATACCATCCGCCCGGGCGGACGGCCCTCGTCCAATCTCAGATTCCCTGAACCCGGCGAAGGGTCAGGCCTTTGCTCTCGTAGTTGAAAACTCTCGGCGCCGGTCGCGTAGCGACCGCCTGCGCCGACAGTCGGGCTAGCTCGAGCGGATGCGCAGAGTCCCCTTGTAGGTCGTCAGGCGCAATTCCGGCCCGCCGCCGTTGACGGCGCCCTCGGCGCGCCCCGAGTGCCAGCGCCCGGCGCGCGTCACCACTGCGAAATCCGAATCGATCGCGCCGTGCCGCCCGGAATCGGCATCGAGATCGAAGCGGCTGTCTTTGGGAAGCCGCACGCCGATCTCCCCCTTGTAGGTGTTGAACCGGCTGGCGTGCGAAAAGCGCGCAAACTCGACCCGCACGTCTCCCTTGTAGGTCTCCACGCGCGCGGCGCCGTCGAGATTCGCGACCCGGGCCGTCCCCTTGTAGGTGTGGAGCTTCAAGTCGGCCTTCAGGTCCGAGAGATGAGTCTCCGATTTAAAATCCTCGACTTCGAGGGCTGCGGTTGCCGGCATCTGGATCGTGTAACGCACGAACGGGAGTGGGCCGTCGTCGCCGTCGAAAATGCCGAGGAAGCCGTGTCCGTGCCGCTTGATCTCGTCGTAGTCGGATTGGATCTCGGCCCACCGCCCTCCGCCGGAGACCCGGACCTCCGTCCACTGGACCTTCTCCAGGCTGTCGCGGTCGTCGCCGTCGGGCTCGATCCGCGCGTCCACATTGACCTCGGGTCGGTCCCAGGTCGTTATGGCGATGCTCCCCTTGAAGGTCTTGATCCTCAAGCTGCCGTCCCTGTTCAGGGCGATCGTCTTGTGAACTTCTTTGACGTCCGAGGCTTGCGCCGCCGCGGCAACCGCCAAAAGTGCGAGAACTCTAAGGCCGGCGCCTTTGATGGAGACTTTCATCGCGAACCTCCTCCTCTAACCTAGCTACGCAAGACAGGCAAGTAAGTTCCGCCTGCCCGCCGGAGTAAGCGCCTACCGGAACTCGGCGAACGGCAGTGCCGCACTTCGTTCGCGGCGCGCGTAGTCTCCCGACGGAGGAGGGAGGAGGCGCGCGCCGCGGGAGCGCAGCGCGGAGCGAGCGACGAGGCGGGCGGTCGAGGCCGCATCCGGCCGAGCCGCCCGCCGACGGCGAAGCCGCGTCGCTCGCGCAGCGCGGAGCGACGTCCTAGGCGTGGATCGTCATGACGGGACAGGGCGCCGTCGAGACGACCCTGGCGGCCACGCTGCCGAGGAAGAAACGGGAGACTCCCGTGCGTCCATGCGTGCCCATCACGACGAGATCGCAGCCGACGTCGCCGGCGGCGTCGGCGATGGCCTGGTAGGGAGTACCGGTCAGGACGAGCTCCCGGGCGGCGACGCCCGCCTGCTGCGCTTCGTTGACGAAGGCCTGAAGCTTCATCCTCGCCTGTTCCTCCAGGCTCCGGTCCCATTTCTCGTAGGTTGCCGGAGGCACGTAGCCGTCGAGCAGGAGGCTCGGAGGCTGGTAGGCGTGGGCGATCGTCAGCTCCGCGCCGGTATCCTTTGCGAGAGCGATCGCCTTCCGGACGGCGGGGGCCGAGGCCTCGGAGAAATCCGTCGCGACCAGAATGCGATGGAAGCGGGTTCCGTCTCCCGCCTCTGCCTGAAGAGCCGGCGGAGCGGGCGGCGGCGCGACGGGCGTCGCGAGGGGCGTCACCATGGCCGTCCTGGCGCCGGCCTCCCGTGCGGCGAGCTTCGGAACCTCGCGCCGCGGAACGCCCCTCGACTTCGACAGGAACGCCTCCGCGGCGACGCGGTTGGATGAAGGGATCACCAGGACGGGAACCGCGCTCGCGCGGACGATTCTTCGGGTGTTGGAGCCGAGCAGGATCGCGCGGACGGCGGAGACACCGGTCGCCGAAACGGCGATCAGGTCGCAGTCGCGCTCGCGGGCGAAAGAGAGGATGCCCTCGGCCGGCGTCTCCGCCGCCGTGACGCGGGCCTCCCGAACCAGGCCCGGAGCGACGGGATCCAGGCGCGCGCGCCAGCGCTCGAGCTCCCCCATCGCGATTCCGAGCAGTTCGTCGGGGCTGATGCCGTGCCGGCTCGCCCGGCGCGCGATGACGTGGAGCAGGATGGGCTCCGCCCCCGTCAGTTCGGCCAGGGCGAGCGCCCAGTCCACGCTCTGGCGGGAGGCCGCGGAAAAGTCCGTCGGGATCAGGACGCGCCGGAGTCTGAAGCCCTCGGGAACGGCGTGATGCGTCAGGACGGGGCAGGTCGCGTGGTGGAGGAGGGCCGAAGCCATCCCGCCGATGCGGTGGTCCTGCGCGGCGAGGCTGCGCGTCCGCACGCCGACCAGGTCCGCCCGCCAGGAGCTCGCCTCCCTCAGGATCTCTTCGGTCGGCATCCCTCGAATGACGTCGGCGCTGACCTTGAAGCCCTCGTCGGCGAACAGCTTCATCTCCCGTTCGGTCTCGACCCGGGTGGCGTTCTCGGCGTCGGATTCGAGTTCGGCGATCTCGCGGTACCGGGAGTAGGTCTCGGGAATGTAGAAGTCCGCCTCGACCGGGCGATGAATGTAGAGCCTGCGGACGTGGGTGACGCTGGCGGGAAGCACCGCCCGCAGGACTCGAAACACGTCTTGCAGGTCGTCCTCGGGATTGGCCGGCAGCAGCACGCGCACTTCCTGTCTGGCCGGGTTCGTCATAGTTCTTCCGGGCGGTACGGCCCGTTCTCCAGCGCTCATACTGCTCCCGGAGCTCGTGTCCGGAGATGACGCAAACGCATCAGAGATAGACGATTGATGATTGCCGATTGCCGACGCGCCAGGGCGACCGGCCGGCTCTTTCTTCAATCTTCAATCTTCAATTACCCTGTGGCCATGAGCGAGAGAAAGAGAAGAGAAACCTGTGTTTTCTGCGAGATCGTGGCCGGACGCGCGCCGGCGCATCGGATCTTCGAGAACCGGAGGGCGCTGGCGATCCTGGACATCCATCCGTACTCGCCCGGGCACACCCTGGTGCTCTCGAAGAGGCACGTTCCGCTCTGGTACGACCTGACCGAGGAGGAAGCCGCGGACGTCTTCGCCCTGGCGCACCGCGTGGCCGGGCGGTTGCGCCGGGCCTACGACCCGGAGTTTGTCTGGCTGATGGCGCGCGGCCGGAGAATCCCGCACACGCACATCTTCGTCGTCCCGACGGGTCGCGGGGACGTGCTCGACCGCTTCTTCGGCAGCCTTCAAGGCGTGCAGGAGACCTCCGAGGAGCTGGCGCCCCTGCGGACCCTCGCGTCCCGCGAGGAGGCCGCCCGGCGGATCCTGGCAGGCTGATCGGACCGCCCGACGGAGCGCCCCGTTTCCCGCATTTCGGACGGACGACGATGAAACCGGCTTATTCCCCTTCCATTTCGCGCAGCGCGCGGAATCCGTAATCCGAATAGCGATAGTCGGGCGGCAGGCTGCTCCTGGCCGCCGGCGAGGACCAGCGAATCCGGTGCCGCCAGGAGCCTCCCCGGCTCGCCCGGCGGCGGGGCGGCGAAGCGGCGGCTGCGGCCGAGGGGAAATCCGGCTCGCGCCAGTTGAAGCACCACTCGTGGACGATCGTGCCCATGTCGAGGAGTCCGTAGCCGTTCGGGACACCCCGCCCCGTTTCCCACGGACCGGTGAGCGGCCCTTCCGGTATCTCACCCGGGGGAACCGAATCTCCCCAGGCGGTGCGCGGCGCCGCGAGCCCTCCGCAGGCGGCGAACTCCCACTCCTCCTCGGTCGGCAGGCGCCAGCGTCCGCCGGCGGTCTCGGCCAGCCAGGAGCAGTACGCCATGGCCTCCGGCCACGTCACGCCGACGACGGGTTGCCGGGGCGTGCAAAAGTCCGGATCGCTCCACCAGGGCGGCGGGGCCGCCCGGCCGGAGGCGAGAAAGGCGGAGTACTCGCGATTGGAGACGGGCGTGCGGCCGAGGAAGAAAGGAGCGATTTCAACGGATCGGCCCGGCCCGAAAGCCTCCTCGACCGCGAGTCTTCCCCGGGGAATCGGAACGGTCGCGGGCACGATCACCGACTCGGGCACGGCGTCAGATCTAATCATCGGATGCCCGCATCCGATGCCCGGAGATGACAATCGCGTCCTCAACGAGAGACGAGAACTCGAGCTGCTTTTCTTAATACCGAAGAAAATCGGCATTCCACGCGCGGCATCGCCGTTGCTCTGTGCGAGGCGGCAAGGCTCGCAGGTCCAGAAGGCGGACTTCTCCGGTACATAATCGGGGGCCGGCAGTCTGCCGCACACGGGATGGAGGCAAGGTTTTCGTGAGCTTTCTTAAGACGCTCTTCCTGAATCCCCCCTCCTACGAGGGGTTCGACGGGGGCGCGGGATCGCGCTATCAGGCCCGCCGGGAGATCCGTTCCTTCTGGTATCCGACCTGGCTCGCGCAGCCGGCCGCGATGGTGCCGGGAAGCCGCCTGATCGACGCCCCGGCGCGCGGCCTCACGCTCGAGGACCTCCTGCCGCTCGCTCAGGACTACGAGCTCGCCGTGCTCCACACGAGCACCCCCTCGTTCGGGTCCGACGTGCGGGTCGCCGAGTCCCTGCGGAAGGCCAATCCGGACCTCCGGATCGGCTTCGTCGGCGCGCACGTCGCCGTCTCGCCCGAGGCCTCGCTCAACGCCTCGAAGGCAATCGAGTTCGTCGCCCGCGAAGAGTTCGACTACACGATCCAGGAAATCGCGTCCGGCCGGCCGCTCCCGAGCGTCGATGGCGTCAGCTACCGCGCCGGCGAGCGCGTCGTCCACAACCCTCCGCGGGCGACGATCGAGAACATGGACGCGCTGCCTTACGTGATGGAGGTCTACAAACGCGATCTCGTCATCGAGGACTACTTCATCGGATACCTGCTGCACCCCTACGTTTCCCTCTACACGGGCCGCGGCTGCCGGTCGCGCTGCACGTTCTGTCTCTGGCCCCAGACGGTCGGGGGGCACCGGTACCGCACGCGCAGCGCGGGGAACGTCGCCGGGGAAATCGCGTTCGGCAAGAGCGCCTTTCCGCAGGTCCGGGAGTTCTTCTTCGACGACGACACCTTCACCGACGACCTGCCCCGTGCCGAAGAGATCGCCCGCCGGCTCTCGGCTCTCGGCGTGACCTGGTCGTGCAACGCCAAGCCCAACGTCCCCTACGAAAGCCTGAAGGTCCTTCGGGACAACGGCCTGCGTCTCCTGCTCGTCGGCTACGAGACGGGATGCCAGGAGATCTTGAACAACATCCGCAAGGGCACGCGCATCGACGTCGCCCGCCGCTTCACCGAAGACTGCCACCGCCTCGGCATCACCATCCACGGCACGTTCATCGTGGGGCTGCCGGGCGAGACGCGGGAGACGCTCGAGAACACGATCCGATTCGCGCGCGAGATCAATCCCCACACGATCCAGGTATCGCTCGCGGCGCCCTACCCCGGCACCGAGCTCTACCGGCAGGCGGAGGAGCGCGGCTGGCTCGAGCAGGGCGGCGACGCGCTCGTGTCCGGCAACGGCATCCAGGTGAGCGCGCTCTCCTACGAGCATCTCTCCTCCGCAGAAATCTCCGAAGCGCTCGAGCGCTTCTACAGGCGCTTCTATTTCCGGCCGGGCAAGATCGCCGAGATGACGCTCGAGATGCTCGGAAGCCGCGCCATGATGAAGCGGCGGCTGCGGGAGGGCGTCGAGTTCTTCCAGTTCCTCGCCCGGCGCGAGGCAGGGGCGTGAGAACGCTCGTCGTCACCGGCGACGATTTCGGCTTTTCGCGCGGGGTCAACCGCGCGATCGCCGAGGCCCACGATCGCGGCGTCCTGACGAGTGCGAGCCTGATGATTGCCGGCGACGCCGCCGGGGAAGCCGTCGCTCTCGCCCGCGGCCGGCCGGGCCTCGCCGTCGGACTGCACCTGGTCGTCGTCGACGGCAGGGCCGCGCTCGCTGCCCCGGAGATCCCGAGGCTGGTGGACGCGGATGGCCGCTTTCGCGGGGGACCGGTGCGGGCCGGCCTGCGGTACCAGCTCTCGCGCGAGGCCCGGCGGCAGCTCGCCCGCGAAATCCGGACCCAGCTCGAATGTTTCCGGGAGACGGGTCTCAGGCTCGCGCACGTGGACGGCCACCACCACATGCATCTGCACCCGGTCGTGCTCGAGATGCTGCTCGATCTGGCGGGAGAGTTCCAGATCCCCGCCGTCCGGCTGCCTTCGGAAGAGCTCTCCCTGGCGCTCGCCCTGGACCGCGGCAGGATCGCGAGCAAGCTCGTCTGGGCCGGCGTCTTCGGCCTTCTGCGCCGCCACGGCGAGCGCCGCGCGAAAGAGACCGGGATCGATTTCTCCGAGCGCGTTTACGGGCTTCTGGCGACGGGGCGCGTCACCGAGGATTACCTGGTGAGTTTGATCCCGAAAATCCGGGCCGATCGCGTCGAGCTCTATTGCCATCCGGCAGCCGGGCTGCCGGGCGAGCCCCGCGACGGCCCGCCCGGCGCCGGGCCGAAGGAGCTCGCGGCGCTCGTGAGCCCCCGCGTGCGGCAGGCGGCGGAGAAGAGCGGGTTCACCCTGAGAAGTCTCGGAGCGGCCTCGCAGACGCGGGCGTCGTGACTCTTCTTGCGAAGATGAGTGAGGCCGGGTCTGCATAGCGTGGGATGGGTCCACTTCCTTGCGGTCATCGGCTCAATATCGCTGACGCTCTGCCTTTCGGCGACCGCCTTCTACGCCTACGCGATCTACGTCGCCCGCGATTTCCTCGGGAGGCCGAGGCGCTTCGGGGCGCCGCCCGCCGAGCCCTCCGTGTCGGTCCTGAAACCCCTCCGAGGGCTCGACCCCGACGCCGTCGCCAACTTCGCCTCCTTCTGCCGGCAGGACTACGGCACCTGGGAGATCCTCTTCGGGGCCGAGGAGGAGGACGAGCCGGCCATCGAGGCGGCAAGACAGGTGGCCCGGGATCATCCGGAGCTTCCGATCCGGATTCTCGTGGGCAACGGCACCGCCGGAGAGAATCCCAAGGTCCGCCTTCTCGCAAAGCTCGTCCGCGAGGCGAAATACCCCGTCCTCCTCGTCTCCGATAGCGACATTCGCGCGGGACGGACGCACCTGAAGCGGATGGTCGAGCCGCTTGCGGACCCGCGGGTCGGCGTCGTGACCTGCCTCTACCGCAGCCAGGCCGAGAGCCTCATCGGATGGATCGACGCGCTCGGCCTCTCGACCGATTTCGTGCCCGGCGCGCTCGTGGCGCGCAAACTCGAGGGGATGAGCTTCGCCATGGGCGCGGGGATCCTCATCCGCCGCGAAGTCCTGGAGGAGATCGGCGGGTTCGAGGCGCTCGCCGAGTCCCTCGCCGATGACTACCTGCTGGGAAAGCTGCCGGCGAAAGCCGGGCATGTGGTCGAGCTCGCGCGCGACGTCGTGGACCATCGCCTCGGGACTTCGACCATGCGCGAGCTCGCCCACCGTCAGATTCGCTGGAACCTGGGCATCCGCACCTCCCGGCCGTGGAGCTACGCCGGGCTGGTCTTCACGCAGGCCACGACGGCGGCGTTGCTCTTTCTGCTCACCACGGGAGGTTCGGTCCTGGGCTGGTCGGTCGCCGGCGCCACGATCGCCGTGCGGCTCGCGGCGGCGCGGTTCGTCACATCCCGATGCCTCGAAGATCGGTCGATCGCGAAATACCTCTGGCTCGTCCCGATCCGCGACCTGCTCGGAACCGTCTTCTGGCTCGCGGCATTCTTCGGCAAGACCGTCGTCTGGCGCGGCCGGCGCCTGCGGCTGGGCGACGGAGGCCGTATTCTCGGGGCCGCTTCGTGAAACTCCAGCGGCTCGCCTTTCTCGCGGGCCTTCTCCTCCTCCTGTGGCTGATCTTCCGCATCGGCCCGGGCGTGATCGGACGCAACCTCGCGCAAGTCGGGTGGGGCTTCGCCCTCGTCCTGGTGCTCGAAAGCGTGACCGTGGTCTTTCTCACGCTCGGCTGGAGGCGAACGCTGCCCCCGGGCCGGCGTGTTCCGTGGGCCTCGCTCGTGGCCATGCGCCTGGCCGGCGACGCCGTCAATGCCCTTGCGCCGGCCGCGGTCGTCGGCGGCGAAGCGGTCCGGGCCGGACTCCTCGCCCGTTTCCTTCCGGCCGCCGAGGCATTCGCGTCCGTGGGGCTCGCGGCCATGACCCAGTTCCTGGCGCAGGTCCTCTTCGTCGGACTCGGAGCAACGGTCGCCCCCGCGGGGACCCTGCAGCCGCGCCTGCGGTTCCTGGGCCTGGCGCTTCTCGCCGGCCTCTTCCTTTTCGCCGGTCTTCTCCGACGGCTCTCACGGCGGCGCGAAACCCCTCCGCGGCCGATCGGACGCCTGCTCGAGCGTCTCGGCCGCATCCTGGGCGGGGGCGCCGCCGGCGAGGACTTCTGGCGCGATCTGCGGCGCAACGTGTTCGGCGCGATCCGGGAGCGCCCGGGCGACCTCGTCGTCTCGGTGCTGTTTTTTCTCTGCGCCTGGTTCGTCAGCGTCGTCGAGGTCGGCCTGATTCTCAGGCTGCTCGGCGTTCCGGTTGCGCCGGGCATGGCCTTGTCGATCGCGGTCCTCCTGGTTCTCGTGGAGGGCGTGCTTTTCTTCGTGCCGGCGCGCGTCGGCGTGCTGGAGGGTGGGCTCTACGCGATCTTCCTCGCGCTCGGCCTCGATCCGGCGCGCGGGTTCTCTCTGGGCCTCGTCCGGCGCCTGCGCGAGCTCGTCTGGGGCCTCGCGGGACTCACGATCCTCGGCGTCTACCGCCGGCGCCCGGCGAGCGTCGCCGAACCCGCGCCCGCGCCGCGGCAGGCGAGCCCCTCGGCGAGATACTGATCCGGAGCCTCCGCAGCGGCTCCGAAAGAAAATGGCCGCGGTAACTGCCGCGGCCGTAAAGTCGCATCCGAAAGCGCGGACGCCCTATCGGGGAGGAGGCGGGCCTTCCGGCGCCCGCGCCGCGGCCTCCGCTTTGGCCTGCGCCTCGCGGTCGGCCCAGATCTTCGTCCAACCGACGCGCTCCGCCGTCCTCATGTTCACGGTGCCGTCCGGATTGTAGGTCCCGTTGGCGATCAAACGGCGCCTGGCCTCCTCGGTCAGATAGGGTTGGAGTGTGTCCGCCGCCGACCGCGGCATGAACTCATAGCCCGTCCGAACCGGCTGGAAGTCTTTGAAGGCGCGCCGAACTCCCTGGACGAGGTAATCGAACGTCACGTCTTTGGACGCCCGGACGACGATCCGGTTCAAGTCCCTGCTCTCGACGTAGAGGTTGGAAGAGGCCCCGATCGGCGTCAACTGGACCGTCAGGCCGCTGTCGTCGGTGACGATCCGGAAATCCTCGGGCACCTCGATGATCGCCTGGTGATTGACGACCTCGGCCGTGCCGCGGAAGTACGTCCCGACTTCGGGCCCCTCGAGCGACGAGTACACGATCACTCTGGTGGGATCGTTTGGATCCGGCTCGACGAAGTTCTTCGTTCCGGTCGCTCCGATGTTGCCGCTCGCGAACACTCCCCAGGGCGGGGCGATGATGCCCTGACTGTTGATCGCGTTGCCGAGGGTTCCCGAGGCGATCGTGCCGCCGCCGCCGGCCGTGGAGATGATGTATCCCCCGACTCCGATGTTGGAACTGGTCAAGCCGATCACGCCAATCCCGAACCCGCTCTCTCCGCGTACGCCCGCGCGGGGCAGAAACCCCGTGGCGCCATTGGCGGTCCTCGCCTGGTCGTACCCCAGCACGCCGGCCGCGTCGTTCGTCGGGCTGCCGCCGACCCCCACAACCCCGAAGGTTGCGCCTGTCCCAATCGCGGTGGCGGTGGCCTGGCCGTACACGCCCGTCGCACCGCCCGTCGTGGAGTCTGTAATGCCTCGCGTGCCGTAGTTCACTCCAGTCGTGCCGTAGGCGAACCCGTCCACGCCGACCCCGCCAATCGTGCTTGCCGTCTCCCCGAGCAGACCGCACGCTCCCGGGCATGTCACGAAGCTGTTGCTCGCGACTATGGCAGGGCCGTCAGAACTCGTGGTGATGAAGAACTGACGACCCGTGTCGTTGAAGACGCTTGAGTAGTAGCCGTTGACGTCGATGATGAGATCGATTGTCGTCGCATCCGCCAGCACCGTGATCGCGCCGCCAGTGCCCAGGGGCACGACCGCGGCGTTGGCGAGGTTGGGAGTGTTGGCGTTGTAGTTCATCGTCGAGACGAGAGGGGCCGCGCCCCCGGCGGGATAGACCCTCAGGTCGCCTGCCGCGCCGACGTTCAAGGCCGCGAAGTTGAAGGACACGGCCGCGGCGCCCGCCGGAATTCCGCACACTCCCGTAATCGTGAAAGTGCGAGGCGCCCCGGCCCCGAGCGATGGCGGCCCGTACTGGCCGGCAAAACCGTTGCCTCGAGTGTCCGCGACGCGGCAGGGAGTCACTCCGACGAAGGGCACAGGGTTGGTCACGTCGCTCAGCGTCGTCACCCCGTGCGAGGCTCCCGGCGGAGACCAGAAGGCCGGAGCCGGCCAGTTCGCCACGGCCTGGCCGGCGAGCAGGAGACCAGAGAAGCAGACAGAGATCGAGACGAGAAAAAGGGTCTTGCGGGTGATCACGCGACACCTCCTTTGTCTCAGGAACCCTGACTGAAGCTTATCTCAGAGGCCGCGCCGGCAGGCCCGGCGACCATGAGTCCATGCGAGCAGGGTTGGCGGCAGGGCACGACCTTGGGCAATCGGAAACGCCCGTTGAATCACGCCGCCGCCGGGAACGGTTGTACCCTGGCGCCCCTGACGAGAAGCCAGAGGCCCGCCATGACCTCCGCCACAGCGACCGGCAGCCATCCGAACCGGAGCACCGTGGCCGCCGGCGGCGAGATGAGAGATCCGAGGCAGACGATCGGCACCAGCAACGACCCGAAGAAGCCCAGCGTCGAGAGGGCCCTCGGAATGTAGCTGGTCTTGCGGAGGAGATGGAAGAAGAGGATCGACCCAACGCTGAAGAACAAGGCCGCGATGTTAAACGCGGCCGACGCCGAGATGGAATCCGACTTAACGAGAGCAGACAGCCCGTTCGCGGCGCCGGTATTGCCCTGGCCCGCGGCGATATACAGCTTCAGATAAACAAAGCTCACGTAGGACTGGACTCCGAACACGGTGGCCTCGATCGAACGGAAGACCAGCGCCAGCAGCGCCAGATTGCTGTCGATCGGTTTCAAGACGACGTAGAGGCCCATGGCGAGAAACACCGTGCACAGAGCGCCGATCAGGAAAGCGGTGAGCCCCGTGCGGTAGAGCATCGGCGACGCCGCAATCCGCTGAGCGGTGGCCACCACGTCCCCCTCGACTACGAAACGCGCGGTGATGAAGATACCCGCCATATCGACCAGATCGACAAACAGGTACATGAAACCCGCCAGGCGCGCGTAGGCGGTCAGCGGTCGGTCGCTGGAAGCACTGGTCATCACGTTCTCCTCCCCCGGCGGCAAGATCAGCGTCACGGACCCGTCCTGACGGCCTGCTCCTCCCATCGTTGAGAGTTGACTCCCATCACCAGGAGCCAGAGGGTCAGCGATCCTTCGCCGAGGACGCCGGGGAGCAGAATGTAAGGGAAAAGCGATTTTGCGAGCGGCGGCGACAGAAATGTCAGCCAGCCCAAACCGGCGAACGTCATCAGCACGCCCAGGAAACGGGGAAGGAAATCCGACCGAAGGATCAGGAAGCCGATCAGCAGGCAATAGAAACCGAAGAAGACCAGGCTGGCGTTGAAGGTCTGCCCCTGCAGCTTAAAGAACAGGAACGCCAGCGCCTGCAACTGCTCCACCGTGAACCCGCCCGGCCCGCCCCGCGAAACGGCGAGGGGCGCGAGGAGAAGAACGCAGCTGAGGGCGCCGACAGCGCAGCCAACGAGGCTGAAGAAGGCGGCAAGCAGGGAGAGATTCTTGTTCACGGGCGTGAACAGGTCATAAAAGAGAGCGGTCACGGCGATGTAGCACGCGAACATGAGGAGATCGAAGGCATAACCGAGCCGGAACGACGACCCGTGCGCCAGGATGTTGGCCGCCGTGGCCGCGGCGTCGCCGGATGAGACGAGCCTGCCGCCAGTGGCAAGGGCGAGTCCCCCGGTCAAGAAGGTCAGGAGATAGAAGACGCCGGCAATCCTTGCCTTGGGACGCGGCGACGGCCCCGCGATTCCTTCGATCCGGGCGGCGGCTGAGCTCATGGCATCTCCTCGCACGGATCAGATCGGTTCCCGATAGCGGCGCAGCCTCACTGCCGCGGCCAGGAATATCGCGGCGAACAGGAGCCCGATCCAGAGACCGGGCGTGGTCAGGAAGTCTGCCGGAGTGGGCTGTGTCTGCGTGCTGATCGGGACTCTCGGCACGATACCATCGAACGCCTCTGCCGACCAGCCGACCAGCCGGTATCGCAGCAGGGAGGCGAAATACGAGGTGTTGAACGTGATCCTCTCGAGGATGGTGATCGCGAGAAAGGGCAAGACGGCCCACAAGAACGTCGCGCGCCGCGCCCATGCGGAGACCAGCAGCAGCCAGCCATAGATCGGCGCGTGCCACAGCGCGATCGCAGCCAGGGAGTAGAGCTGCGCGACGGACATCGAGAGGATCGGCAGGCGAGACCACGTCGCGGCGGCGCCGGGACCGTTGCCCAGCAGGACTGCGGTGCTCATGAGACGCATGATCAACTGCGCGCCGGCGATGAACACGAAGGTGAACAGGGGCAAGACCACCAGCGGAATGCTCGCCTTCGAAACCACGGTCGTGAGATCGGAGACCGGCAAGGACTTCCAGAACAGGATGCTGCGATCGCGGCGTTCGCCGTGCAGCGCGTCGAGGCAGTAGAAGAAACCGACGATGAAAGCGGTCAGGATGAGCATCCCCGCCGCCATTTGGTAGGGCAGTTCGATGGCGGCCCGCTGTTGAACCGGGTTGAGCATCAGCACGGCGCGCCGGCGTTGCGGCATCCCGATCGTGCTGATCGCGAAGCCGAACAGGATTACGGCCACGACCGCCAGCGGCGCGATGTAGATCGAACGGTTCTCCCACAACTCACGCCGCACCGACCAGTACATCGGGCGGGTCTCGGAAATCTTCGCGGGCGCGGAGGCACCGGCCCCGGCGGCGGCTTCGGAAACGGCGTTCGACAGAGAATTCATCGCGCGGCTCCTTTTGCCTCTCCGGCGTGATTGCCGACCACGGCGACGAACAGGTCGGCGATGCTGGGCGTGCGAGTGTCGCCGAGCGCGGCGAGTTGCTGCCGATCGGCTCGATCGAACAGAAGGATGCTGCGTCCGAATACCTGGCGCTCGTAGATCGGCCGGAGCGTCCGCGCCGCGGCCACGTTCTCGGGATTCACCATCACTTCGAGATAGCGCGACTCGAACTCCTCCATGCCGCACTGGAGAACGATTCGGCCCCGGTCGATGAACATCAGGTCGGTCAGGACATCCTGGACTTCTTCCACCTGGTGGGTCGTCACGACGATGGTGCGGCTGCGATCGAAGTAATCGTTCAGCAGCGAGTCGTAGAACTTCTTTCGGTAGAGGATGTCGAGGCCGAGCGTCGGCTCGTCCAGAACCAGCAGTCTCGCGTCGATGGCCATGACCAGGGCGAGGTGCAGCTGCGCGACCATGCCCTTCGACAATTCCCGGACTCTGCTGCCGTGCTGGATGGTGGTCTTAGCGAGGAAAGCCTCCGCCTTCGCGCGGTCGAACCGCGGATGCACGCCGGCGACATAGTCGAGCGCCTGGGAAACCCGGATCCAGCGCGGAAGCACGGCGACGTCGGCGATGAAGGAAGCGTCGCGCATGAGTTCCTCGCGCGAGGTCCAGGGATCGCGCCCGAGCACCTTGAGTTCTCCCTCGTAGGGGATCAGGCCGAGGATCGCGTTGAGAGCGGTCGTCTTTCCCGCGCCGTTGGGCCCGATGAGCCCGAGGATGCGGCCCTCCTCCACATGCAGATCGATGCCGTCCAGGGCGACGGTCGCCCCGAAGACCTTGCGGAGCCC